>CALFNG010000462.1 GCA_937902985.1 uncultured Myxococcales bacterium | reverse complement strand
CTCGAACATGGTCGGTGGTCGGAGTGACAAGCCCAAGCTGCTCGCGTACTTTTCGTCGCATCGGAGTCCTCGGTTTTTCGGGCGCGTTTGGCGATTCGCCGAGGAAACAAGGACTCCGACCTTTTTATTTCCATCGCCCCCTGCGAAATTTATCAATGAAGGTACGCAGTTAGCCATCTGGGACGAGAACTAGCTAGCGCGCGACGCCGAGCTCGCGAGCGACCACGTCGAGCGGGGCGTCGCCGAGAGCGCGCCAGGCCTGCAGGCGCGCGTCGCTGCCTGCCGTGCCGTAGAGGAGCTCGGCGGCGAGCCCCACGCCGATCGCGAGCACCGGCCGCTCGCGCGCCGTGCGCCTCAGCGCGTCGACCACGTCATCGTCGGGGTGCGACAGGAGGCCGGTTCGTGGCGGCGGTGACGTCGTGAACGCGGCGCCCGCGAGCAGGAGGTCGTCGTGCAGCGCGACGAGCGCGGCGCCGGGGACCTTCTCGTCGGACAGCGCGCGGATGGCGCCGCAGATCGCGGCCCGCTCGGGCGGAGGCGCCATCGAGCGGACGCGGGTGCCGGCCGCCGGGGGGCAGGGCCCCTCGACGAGCAAGAGCTCCCGCGCCCGCGACTCGATCGCCGGACGCGCGCTCCCGCTCGCGACGAGGGCCGCGGAAGCGAGCTCCGTGAGTCTCGCGGCGGTCTGATCGAACCGAGCCGGGAGCGACGTCGCGTCGAGGGTCACGCCGAGGTGCACTTTCGCCTCGCGCAGGAGCCGCTCGGGGACGACGAGGGGCGGTACCGTGCGCATGTCTTCATCGAGCCCCATGCGAAGCTCGGCGATCGCTGCCGAGCCGCGCGGGAACTCGAGCGGCACGAGCAGGCGCTCGAGTGGATAGAGCGCGACGTCGAGATCGGGTGGGCCGGTGCGCGGCCGCCGCTGGCGAAGCGAGTCGCGGAGCTCGAGGAGGTGCTTGCCCACCCAGGCGTCGCGAAGGGTCCACTCTTCGGGCGAGACCGGCGGCCTCCACGTGGCCACGATCGCCCGCACGAGGTCTCCCGAGAGGTCGCCGAGCTGCGCCTCCTCGATGGCGCGTGCCTTCTCTTCTTCGATGAGGCGACCGAGGAGCTCTCGTTCGAGTTTGGGCCGCGCGAGGGCGGCCGGGGCTCCTGGTTGGGTCTGCGCGGTCTCGGGGAGGGCTTCCGGCGCCGCGGCCACGCGCTGTGCGGCCTGGTCGAGCGCGCGTGCACGAGCGCGGAACGCGAAGAGATCGAGCGAACCTTCGTGGATCTCGGCGGTCGCGTCTTCGGCGAGTACCGCCTCCATTCCGATCTGCTTGAGCACGTCGTCGTCGGGAACGGCGCTCGCCCCGTTGGCCCGCTCGCGCGCTGCGAGACGCGGATCGGCCGCGGCGATCCAGCTCATCGCCGCGTCTTCTTCGCGATCGAACGAGGCGACCCGCCTCTCGTCTTCTTCTCGTGTCGCGCGCGTAGTGTCCGGAGCGCTTGAGCCGGTGGGAGACGCCGCGGCGCACGCCGTCACGAGCAGCGGCAACCAGGCCGCCGCCACCCGTGTCGTATGCCGTTCGTCAGCTCGCCTTGCGGAACACATCCATGACGTCGCCGAGCAGTTTGAGAGCGTCCGCTCGGGGGCGCTGGAAGGCGTTGCGACCCATGATGCTGCCGAAACCGCCGCCCGCCGCGATGCCGCGCACGTCGTCGAGGAGCTCGTCGGTGCCCTTCGCCTCGCCGCCCGAGAAGATGACGATGCGCTTGCCGTTGAACGCGCTCTGCACCACGTGCCGCACGCGATCGGCGAGCGTCTTGGTCGGGATGCCGTATTTCTCGAACACCTTCTTGGCCTCGGGCTGCTCGATGAAGTCCTTCGGTGGCTTGACCTTCACGACGTGAGCGCCGAGCTGGCAGGCGATCTGCGCCGCGTAGGCTGTCACGTCCGCCGCTTGCTCGCCCTCTTTGGAGAGGCCGGAGCCACGCGGATACGCCCAGACGACCGTCGGCACGCCGGAGTCCTTCGCCTCGAGAATGAGCTCCCGAAGGTCTTCGTACATCGGATTGCGTTGCCCGGAGCCGGGATAGATCGTGTAGCCAATCGCGGTGCACCCGAGCCGCACGGCGTCTTTCACGCTGCCGGTCACGGCGCTGATCGGCTGCTCCATCTTGGCCAGCGTGTCGGAGTTGTTGAGCTTCAGGATCATTGGCACCTGGCCGGCGAACCGGTCGGCCGACGCCTCGAGCGAACCGAGGGGCGCCGCGTAGGCGTTGCAGCCCGCGTCGATCGCCAGCTGGAAGTGGTAGTCCGGATCGTAAGCGGCCGGGTTCGGCGCGAACGAGCGAGCCGGGCCGTGCTCGAAGCCCTGGTCGACCGGGAGAATGACGAGCTTTCCCGTCCCCCCGAGGGCGCCATGGTTCAAGAGGCGCGCGAGGTTGGTTTTCACCCCCACGTTGTCGCTCGAGTACCACGACAAGATTTGTTTCACTCGATCGGTGGCGGCTGCCATGCGCGTCGTGCTCCTCCAGTTTGAAACGAGCGTTCGGATGATCTCTCGTTTCAGTATAGGAAAAGAGCCTAGCTTTCGCCTTTTGGCGGGGCAAGACGCAAGGCTGGCTTTTGGCCACCGGATTGCTAAGTGACGCCGGCCGGCCGGCCGGCCTCCGCGAGACGCGCCCCATGAACGATTCGATCAGCCCTCCCCATACCCCGTCTGTCGTCGGCACCACGCTCGAAGCTCACATCTTGAGCGGGCAGCGGGGAGCGCCCGGCGCGACCGGCGAATTCTCGTCGATCCTCAACGCCATCACCCTCGGCGTCCGCATCATCCACAGCCGGGTCCGCGCCGCCGGGCTCGCCGGAATGCTGGGGTACACGGGGGACACGAACGTGCAGGGCGAAGAGGTCCAGAAGCTCGACGAGTTCGCCAACGACGTCCTCTGCACCACCCTCGAACGGTGCGGCCGGTGCGCCATGGTCGCGAGCGAAGAGCTTGAGCAGGCCAAGGTGATGAACGAGAGCGGCAAGTACATCGTGTGCTTCGACCCCCTCGACGGTTCGAGCAACATCGACGTCAACATCTCGATCGGAACGATCTTCTCGATCCTGCGAGCGCAGAGCGCGGGGGGGCGCTTGCTCGAGGGGGCCCTGCAGCCGGGTCACAAGATCGTGGCGGCCGGGTACGCGGTGTACGGGAGCGCCACGACGTTGACGCTCTCCACCGGCTACGGGGTGCACGGCTTCACGCTCGACCCGGCGGTCGGCGAATTCTTCCTTTCGCACCCCAACCTCAAATGCCCCGAGCGCGGCAACACGTACTCCATCAACGAGGGCAACCACGTGAGGTGGGAGGAGCCCGTCAGGAAGTGGAACGCCTGGATCAAGAGCGAAGACAAGGCGAAGGGCCTGCCGTACGGTCACCGCTACGTCGGGTCGCTCGTGGCCGACGCGCACCGCACGCTCATGAAGGGCGGCATCTTCGCGTACCCGGCTGACAAGAAGAGCCCAGGCGGCAAGCTTCGTCTCCTTTACGAAGCGAACCCGATGGGATTTCTCTTCGAGCAGGCCGGCGGCGCGGCGACCAACGGGATCGATCGCATTCTCGATATCGAGCCGAAGGCGTTGCACGACCGGACCGCGCTCGTTCTCGGCTCGAAGCAGGACGTGAACGGGTACCGCGAGTTCATGCTCGCGAAATAGCGCGTGTTCCCAGGACGCGGACGCTGCGCCGCCGCTTGGCAGGTCGCGGACGCTGCGCCGCCGCTTGGCAGGTCGCGGACGGCTGCGCCGCCGCTAGCGTCGCGTCAGCGGCCGGCGGGCGCGGTCGCGCCGGACGCGGGCAGATCGTCGTTGTACGCGTTCACCGCGTCGTAGACCTTGGGACTCCCGTGAACGGCTTCTTCGATATCGCCGCCCAAGAAGCCGCCTTCGAACTTCTTCCCGTCGCGCACGTACGTCGGTGTCCCGCCCTCCATCACGACCGAGAGACGCGGGCCCGTCGCGGGAATGTACGAAGAGCTACACCCGACGATGAACGTGGCCAGAACCGCAAGCGCGACACCGGTCGATCGCATGACCGCTCTCTCTTTCCTTGGCAACTGGCACCGACGCGCACGCCCCCACCCCGCGGGCGCGTAAACCACATCGAGTTTACACTCCCGTCGCATCGGCTGCCCAGACGTACTTGTGCATCTGCAGCTGCACCCGCAGGGGCAGTTTGTCCTCGAGCACCCACGCGACGAGCTGCCTCGGTGTCAGCTTGCCGAAGACCGTGCTCGCGAGGAGGTTCGGCGTGCGATCGGCGAGCCCTCGCTCGCGCACGGCCGCGCGCATCCACTCGTAGTCGGTGCGGTCGGAGAGCACGAACTTGATCTCGTCGCGCGGGCCGACGTGCTCGAGGTTCGTCCAGCGGTTACGATGCGACTCGCCGCTGCCTGGGCACTTGAGGTCCATGATCTTGTGGACGCGCGGGTCGACCCTGGAGACGTCGGCCTCGCCGCTCGTCTCGACGAGTACCGTGCGGCCCGCGTCGCAGAGCTCGGTCATCAGGGGGAAGGCCCCCGGTTGAAGGAGCGGCTCCCCGCCCGTGAGCTCGACGAGCCGGGTCGCGAACGCGAGCGCGCCCGCCAGCACATCGCCCCGGCGCATCCGGGTGCCGCCGTAGAACGCCTGCGACGTGTCGCACCACGCGCAGCGAAGATTGCAGCCCGTCGTCCGCACGAAGGCGCAAGGCAACCCGGCGAACGTCGATTCGCCCTGGATGCTCGCGTACATCTCGTGGATGACGAGCGTGTCTTCCTTCGCCACGACCCACGGTCTAGCACCAATGCCGCTCATTTAAGCCCCTCTCCTCAGTCTCGCGCGTCGTCGCCGAAGATGTCGGGTACGGGGATTTCTCCGGCGTCGGCGTCATAGGTGGGCGCCGCGCGGGGAGTCGACGGTACGCGCATCGCGGGAAGGGCGTGGGTATAGTGGCGGTCGAGCGCCCAGGCGGCGCCCCCGATCGCGATGAGGCCCACGATCAGAGTTCGTACGAGGAGCCCCTTCGAGAGCGACGCTCCGGCGAATGGAATCGACGCGGGCCGCCGCTTCGGACGCTCGGGCTTTTTGGCGAAACTCATGGTCGCTGGCAACGCAAACGGCACGAACGGCGAGGAAGCGTGAGCGGAGCGTGACGAAGAATAGCTCGCCTCCGCCCCCCGCCGGACCGCCCTGGGATCTCCCGGTCGGGGAGACGCCGCTCGCGTTCGTCGACCTCGAGATGACCGGGCTCGATGTCGAGCGCGATCGCGTCGTGGAACTGTGCATCGAGCGCACGGTGGGCGGCGAGCGCGTCGCTCTCGTGAGCACCCTGCTCGATCCGGGCGAGCGCGTGGGCGGGGCCGCGCACGTTCACGGCCTCGATGCAGCCGCGATCGCCGGGGCGCCCGCCTTCGACGCGGTGGCTGGCGAGGTGCTCGAAGCGCTGCGCGGGGCCGTGTTCGTCGCTCACGCCGCGGTGTGGGACCATCGCTTTCTCGGCGAAGAGTGCAAGCGCGTGGGCCTCGTGCTCGAGGTCGACCACTGGCTCGATACGCTCGTGCTCGCCCGCCGCGCCTTCGCGTTCCCATCGTACTCGCTCGACGCGCTCTGCCGCGAGCTCGCCATCGACCGCGGGCGCGCCCATCGGGCCGAGAGCGATGTTCTGGCGATGCGGGCCGTGTTCGCCCGATGCGTCGACGTTCTCGCGCCCGCCAGCACGCGAGACCTCTGGGACGTGCGCATCGGGGAGCGTCACGCTCGACCGACGATCGTCTTGGCGTGCGAGGCGGCGGTCAAGCACGGTTTGCCCGTCCGGGTCACCTACCGAGCCGCGCGGCGCGCTCCCGAGCCCCTAACCATGGTGCTCCTCGAAGTCCGTTCGGATCTCGACCCGCCGGGCGTTGTGGGGTATCAGCTCCCGGGGCGAGGGCGGCGACAACTTCGGGCAGACCGCATCCTGCGCATCGAGCCCGCGACCGCAGGGACTTCACCGTGAGAACGCCTTCAATGCCCCGGATGCCTCGTACCCCGCTCGCCCAGGTCCCGGCTGTGCTGGCCGTTCGGGTGGCTTTCGGCCTGGCTTTCGGCCTGGCTCCTCGCCAGACCCTGATCCTGGCTCCGATCCTCGCTGTTGGTCTCGCGCCGCTCGGATGTGGCCCCTCGATGGGGTCCCAGACGCCGAACCGGTCGCCGCTCGCCACCCAGTGGCTCGAGCGAGCCAAGGTGAGCTATCGGGCGGGCGACTTCGACGACGCGAAGGACGCCGCCGCCCACGCCCTGTCGGCTGCGCCGAACGACCCCGAGGTCCGGGAGATCGCCGCGCGCGTGGCCCTCGTCCGGCTCGACTATGCCGAGGTGCTCAAGCTCACCGAGGGGCTGATGACCAGCAGCGCCCGCGGGCTCCGCGGGCGGGCCTTCTGGTTCTCTGGAGACGTCGAGCACGCGGCCGACGAGCTCGAAGCGCAGCTCGCCGATCCCCAGGTCAAAGACGCCTGGGCGCAAGACGTGGCGGGCCTCGCGCGCCGCGGCGCGGGCCGTCACCCGTTCGAGATGCAAGGCGGCATCGTGGCGTCGGTCGAGATGCCGCGCGCCATCGACCGCGTACCTCTGGGGGCGGCGAACGTCGTCCCCTGCGAGCTCGACGGCGAGCGCATCCTCGCCCTCGTCGCAACGGGCTCGAGCGAGATCCTCCTCGACTCGAACTCGCGCCGCGAGCCGGCCTGGGTGAGCCTGCGCTTCGACCGCGTGGAGGTCGACGACGTACCCGCCCTCGTGCAAGACCTCTCGTCGATCTCGCGGCAGGTCGGCGTGCCCATCAAGGCGCTCATCGGCAGCCAGTTCCTCCGTCACACGCACGCTACGCTCGACCGCCGCGGCGACCAGTTCGTCGTGCGCCGCGAAGACGCCTCCACCCCGCCCGATGCGAACCGCGTCCCGCTCTACTACGTGCGCGGCGGCGGCATGATGCTCCGCGCCACGGTGACGGCCCGCGACGAGGGGCCGCTCCCTCTCCTCATCGACAGCTCGCGCCCGTTCCCGCTGCTCCTTCAAGACGCCGCCTGGAAGAAGGCCGGCGTCGACGTGAACACCCTGGTGACTATCCCGGACGAACCGTCGATCAAGCGCGGCGTCGTTCCGGTGTTTCGCATCGCCGGCTTCGATCTCGCCAAGATGCCGGCGATCGAGGGGGCGGATTTCAGCCAGCTCACCGCCGGTCTCGACATCGACCTCGCGGGCGTCGTCGGCGCCGACATGCTGTCCTTCTTCCGCCTGACGTTCGCGGACGACGGGCGCTTCATGTGGATCGAACCGGACCCGACGCTGCTCGGTCCCGACACGCGAACCGCGCCTCCCGCCCCTCCCGTGAGTGCGCCCCCGCCGCCGTCCAAGGCGCCTCCTCTGAGCACCCGATGAACAAGGCCATCGCCCGGCTCGCCATCTACGCCGGAAGCTTCGACCCCCCGACCCTCGGGCACCTCGACCTCATCGAGCGCGCGTCCGCGCTCTTCAGCGACGTCATCGTCGGCATCGGCCGTCACGCCACCCGGACGCCGCTGTTCTCCGTCGAAGAGCGGCTCGACCTCGTCTCCCGGGTGTCGTCTCACCTGCCAAACGTCGTCGTCGAGGCGTTCGACGGCCTCCTCATCGACTACTGCAAAGCCAAGAAGGCGCGCGTCATCGTGCGCGGGCTGCGGGCCGCGACCGACTTCGAGTATGAACTGCAGATCGCGCACGCCAACGCCGACCTCGGGCCCGAGGTCGACACCGTGTTCCTGCCGACCCGCACGATGAACGGGTTCATCAGCGCGTCGCTCGTGCGCGAGATCGCGAGCCACGGCGGCGATGCCTCGCGCTACGCGCCGCGCCTCGTCTGCGAAGCGCTCGTCAAGAAGTTCGACCGGTAGAGCGACGCTCGTGGGATATGCTCGCGTCATGGCGCCGAGCTCCCAGTCGCCTCCGTCGTCCGTGTCCGCCCGCCTCGAAGATTGCGTGTTTGCCGTGCGCAAGCGGGTCGACCGCGAGCCGAGTGTCGGTCTGGTCCTCGGCAGCGGCCTGGGCGATTTCGCCGATTCGCTCGAGAACCTGGTGAAGATTCCGTACCGCGAGCTCCCGCACATGGTGGCGTCGGAGGTCCCCGGTCACGCCGGAAACCTCTGCTTCGGCGAAGCGGCCGGCGCGTCCGTCGTGTGCATGCAGGGGCGCGTGCATCTCTACGAAGGGCACCCGGTCGACAAGGTCGTTCAGGGCGTTCGCACCATGGCGCGACTCGGCGTGCGGTGCGTGCTCCTCACGAACGCCGCGGGCGGCCTCGACCCGTCGTGGCGCGCCGGCGATCTCATGGTCGTGACCGATCACCTCAACCTGACCGGAATGTCGCCGCTTATCGGAGCCGACGACGAGGCGCTCGGCCCCCGCTTCCCCGACCTCACGGCCGCCTACGATCCGGCGCTCCGGAGCGCGATGCATGGCGCCGCGGCCGACGTGGGGCTCACCCTGCGCGAGGGCGTCTACGCCGGTCTCCTCGGCCCGCAGTACGAGACCCCCGCAGAAGTCCGGATGATCCGCGGCTTCGGCGCACAGGCGGTCGGGATGAGCACGGTTCACGAGGTCATCGCGCTCCGCCACATGGGGGTCCGCGTCGCCGCGCTCTCGTGCATCACGAACCTCGCCGCAGGGATCTCGGCTGGCCCGCTCGATCACGCCGACGTGCAGGCCACGGCGCGATCGCGCCACGCGGATCTCGTCGCCCTGCTGCGCGCCTGGATCGTGCGCGCCGGGGCGGTCGTTTGAGCGCGCGTTCCCCGCGAGGCCTCGAGCCCGCCGACGAGGCGCGCCTCGTCGAAGCCGCCCGCGCCGTTCGGGGGCATGCGCACGCGCCCTACTCCCGCTACCAGGTCGGCGCGGCGCTGCTGACGCGAGTCGGCCATGTCTACGCGGGGTGCAACGTCGAGAACGCCACCTACGGCGCGACTCTCTGCGCCGAGCGCTCGGCGGTGGCCGCGATGGTCGCGGCCGGCGACCGCGAGCCGATCGCTTGCGCCGTGGTGACCGCCGGGCCGCGGCCCGGTGCGCCGTGCGGTATCTGCCGCCAGGTGCTGATCGAGTTCACCCGCGAGGCGCGCAAGTTCAAGGTCGTCATGGTAGCCGAAGACAGTCGCGGCAAGATCACCGCGAAGAAGACCGGCTGGCTCGCCGAACTCTTGCCCAGCGCCTTCCGCCTCGAACGTTGACCAGCGACGCAAGGGCGCGGCGACGCGCGCGCCGATGCGCGCCGGCCGATGCGATCGTACGTCCCTGAAGGCCGACGGCGGCGCCGCGGCGCATATGTACGCGTGCCGCGTTGCCACGCGATCGTCGATGCGTCCGGGCGAGGTCGCGGTAATCTTTCTACCGTGGCTACTCCTCACGCTTCGTTCCCGATCGACGATGATCCCTTCGCGCCTTACGAAGTGATCGGCGAGCTCGGATCGCGCCCGCTCCCGGTCTACGTCGCGCGGCAGACCACGCTTGCGACGTCCGGCGGCCAGCTCGTGGTTGCCGAGCGCTTCGCAGGCGCGGCGAAGGCCGGGAACGCTGCAGGCGCCGATCTACGGCGCGAGGCGCGACGTCTCACGACGCTCGCCAACCCGCATCTCGCGCGGGTCCGCGAGATCGCGTCGCGCGGAGACGATCTCGTGGTGTTCGGTGATTTCATCGATGGAGAAAAGCTCTCGCAGTTCTGGCCTTCGGTCGGCGGGACGGCGGCGCTCCGGTTCGGCGCGCTCTCTCTCGACGTCGCGCTGCGGATCTTGCTCGACGTCCTCACGGGGGCCGGCGCGCTGCACGGTCTGCGCGACACCCGGCAGCAGCCGATGAAGCTCACCCACGGCGAGATCTCGCCCGCGACCATTCTCTTCGGCGCCGATGGGGTCGGCCGCATCCTCCACGCGGTAGCGCGCCGCGCCCCCGACGTGCAGAGCGAGGCCGCGTCGACTCCGTACCTCGCCCCCGAGGTGCACTTCGGCGACGCGCAAGACGCGCGCACCGATGTCTTCAGCGTCGGGATCTTGTTGTGGGAGGCGCTCGAGGGCAAGGCGCTCTCGCCAGCGGGTACCGAGGCCGCGGGTCTGCGCGTGCGGTCCGGGACGCTCCCGGCGCCGCGCGTTCCGGAGAAGGCTCCGTGGGCGAAGGCCCTGATCCCGGTGGTCGCGCGCGCACTGGCGGCGGCCCCTGAAGATCGCTGGCCAACGGCGGCTTCGATGGCCGGTGAGATCCGAAAGGCGTCCGGCCTGAAGCTCGCAGCCGCGTCAGCCGCGGCGGCCTTCGCGAAGGCCACGTTCGGCGAGCACGCGAAGGAGCGACGCGCCCGGTGGGAAGCCACCTCGAAGGCCCTGCGCGCCGCGCCCGCCGCCTCGAGCGCGTCGGTCATCCCCGCTTTCCTCGGGAGGCCCTCGCGGGAAACTCCCGCGCCGAACAGCGAGGTGCGGGGCCGCGTCAGTACCCCGGCGCCCGCCCTCGCGGTGGCCTCCGTACCCGCACCCCCGTTCGCCCCCGTGTTCGGGTCGGCGCCCGCGCCCGTTCTCTCCGTTCCCGTCCGCGGTCGCAGCGAGGAGTTCTCGTCGTCCGTCCTCGAAAGCTACCGGCCGCCGCCTCCGCACGTGTCGGCGGCTCCGGCGCCGCATGATCCGCTGCGAGACCTCGACGCGCTCCTCCTCGACCCGGCGGCCCCCGAGGGCGTGTCGTCGGCGGACGCTCCATTGCCGTTCGAAGCACCGGTCGTCTTCGAGGAGGCGCAGTCGACTCCTGCCGGAGGGGACGCCCGACCCATCCTGCCGGTCTTCGCCACGTCCGAAGAGTCGCGCGCTCGGTCCGCTTCGCGGCGTCGCTTCGCCATCGGCGGAGTCGCGGCCATGGCGATCGCGGCGATCGCGTTCGTCGCCCTGCGGAGCGCCCGCCCGTCACCGCCGAACGAGACCTCGAAGCCGACGATCCAGGCGGCAGCGGTCGCCTCTCCGGCGACGAGTTCGCTATCTGCGTCCGCACCTGCGCCGCCCGCGCTCATCGTCGCCGGCGCGCCGGTTTCGTCGACGAAGTCGAGCGTCGCGCAGGCGACCGCCGCTCCGCCGAAGCCCAAGGGCGGAGCGAAGCCCCACGCTGCCGGGGGCGCCACTCCGCGCACCAAGTCAGCTCCGGTCCGAGCCGCGGGTCGACCCAGGCCGGGCTCGAACTGAGCCGGTCCGCGTGGGGTTCGGCCCCCAATCGTTCGGGCGCTCCCCCACCGGCCCGCCGCTCGCTTCCCGGCCCTTTGCGAGCGAAATGGCTTCGTTTCTCGTGTGATCGTGGCCGCTACGACGAGGCCGAGCGTTGGCGCGCCTCGTGCTGAAGGAAGACCAGGAGCAGGGGAAACCAGCCATGAAACGACGTCACCTCCGTGCCTCGAAGCTGACTGTGCTCGGTCTGGGAGTCGCCCTCGGCGGCCTTCTGACCGGGCAGAGCGGGTGCAGCCAGTCCTCGACCGGAAGCGGCAGCGGCAGCAGCGCAAGCAGCGTCGCCGGCGTGCAGTCGATCTTGTTCATCAAGCGACAGACGACGACGGTCGTGAACGGCAAGCCCAGCGTCGACGTCGCCGGCGGTAACGGGCAGGTGCTCGACTACCAGCGCTACGTCCCCGGCGGCAGCCTCGACCTGCTCTCGCCCGCGCGTGCCGACGGCACGGTGACGAACCTGACCTCGAAGTTCACCACGGCCGACTTCAACGGCGCCGACGTGTCGTTCGACGCGACGCAGGCCGTCTTCTCGATGAAGCGTGACGCGAACGACCACTATCACATCTACACAGTGAACCTGGCGCCGAGCGCCAACGGCACCTTCGAGATGCACCAGAAGACGGCCGGCGCCTGGGACGACATCAACCCGATCTACGTCCAGGGCGGCACGATCGCGTTCGTGACGAACCAGATGTACACGGCCATGGGAACGCGGGCCGACGAGTACGAGCACGCTCGCGAGGCGCTGCAACTGGCCACGATCAGCCTCGACGGCGGCGACAAGGACCGCAGGCTCTTCGCGCAGAACCTGTCCCACACGGTCGCGCCCTGGCTCCGCTACGACGGCCGCATCGGCTTCTCGCAATGGGAGCACTTCGGACCGGTCAACGACGTGAAGCTCCGCGTCGTCAACCCCGACGGGACGCAGCAAGTCGCCGTTGCCGGGCAGCACTCGAAGCCCGTCAACGCGCTGTTCACGATCAAGGAGCTGTCGCCGAACGTCATGATCGGCATCGGCACCGCGCGCGATCGGACGATCCACGCCGGCACCCTCGTGCAGATCGACGCGCGTAACCAGGCCGACCCCGCCTGCGTCGACGGAACTGCGTACTCGACCGCGACGACCGGGCAGCACGCGTGCCTCGACGAGGAGAACGCGAAGTTCACCATCCTGACGCCGAACGTACCGAGCGGCAGCGATCCGTCGCCGGTCGGCCGCTACCGCGAGCCGAGCCTCTTGCCCGACGGACGGATCCTGGTGTCGTGGGCCGACGGGTCGGTCAACGACGACAACGAGCAGTCGCTCACGCCGCCCGACTTCGGCATCTACGTCTACGACGCGAAGAGCGGGCAGAACCAGCTCGTTTACAACGATCGGGCCACCTGGGACCTCAACGCGCTGGCCGTCGTTCCGCGCGCCACGCCGCACTTCACCGGCAACGCGCAGAACGAGCAGGACGCGACCAAGCCGGTTCGCATCGGGTCGGTCAACGTCGCCGAGACGAGCCTCAACGAGGTGGTCTCCGGCGCGCAGTTCAACAGCACCCCGCTCGGCACCGCGCTGAAGCAAGGCGCCGTCGCGGTTCGCGTCATCGAGGGCTTCTCGAGCGAAGCGGCCAAGGGCGTCACGATGTTCGGCCTCACGATGTTCGAGGGCGCCGCCGTCCTCGGTGAAGCGCCGGTCTACGCCGACGGGAGCTGGCTGGCGAACGTGCCGCCGTTCCTCCCCGTGCACTTGCAGCCGATCGACAAGTTCGGCCTCGCCATACGGAATCAGCAGCTCTGGATCCAGGGCATGCCGAACGACGACCGGCGCTGCGTCGGCTGCCACGAGTCGCGCACCGCGCCCGGCTTCGCGGCCTCGGGCCCGAGCACCGTCGCCGAGCAGCACGTCGCGGACGAGTTCACGCAGCCCATCGCGAACCGCACCGAGTTTCCCTGGGACAAGAAGGTCCAGCCGATCCTCACGGCGAAGTGCGCGACCTGCCACAACCCGTCGACGACGGACTACTACTACATGACCCGCACCGACCCGGTGACGGGCCAGGCGACCACCTACAAGATCCCGACTCTCGATCTCTCGGACACGGCGGTCACCGTCTACTACGACCGCAACGTCGCCACCTGGCCCGCGTCGTACGTCTCGATCTTCTACCCGGCGACGCTCAACATGGCCGACGACGGCAGCACCACCGGCGCGGTCAAGGTCACGGGCAAGGTCCCGCCGAACTGGGGCGTCCCGGGCAGCGCGCGCGCCTCGATGCTCACCCGGAAGCTGAACCTGCAAGCAGCCGACGGCACCTGGGCCTGGCCGACCACGACCAACGCGCCGCACCCCGAGGATCAGGGCGCCGGCAACGCGCTCACGAACGACGAGCGACAGACGATCGCCGTCTATCCGATGGATCTCGGTGGCCAGTACTGGTCGCGACAGAACACGGGGTTCGTGCCGTTCACGAACGGAGACCCAGTCACCCCGGCGATCGCGCCGGCGGCTCACTGAGGCGAGGAAAGACGACGCCATGCAAACCCGAACCAGCCGAACCAGCCCATTGTTCAAACTCTTTGCCGGCGGCCTCTTCGCGGTCGCCGCCACCCTCGCGGGCCACGACGCGCTCAGCGACACTCCCGCCGCGCCCCGCGAAGTCACGCCGACCGGGCCGGGCTTCGCCGGAGTTTACGGCGTCGTGCCCCCGGATCAGGCCGAGTCTCTCTCGAGCCCCGACGCCATAAAGAGCGCCGCGCTCAGCGGGGCGCCCACCCGCGTGTGGGAAGCCCTCGAGCACGGCGAGAAGATCGAGTGCCTCGACTGCATCGCGACCGTGGCCCCGCTCCTCTACAACAACAACGCCAAGACGCGCGAGATCGCGGCCTGGTGGCTTCGCAGGCGAGTCTTCGGCGTCTTCGGCGACGGTGAAGTCTACAGCCAGACGATCCAGAGGCTGCAGGCCGATCCGAACCCGGTCTACCGCGCCGACGCGGCGTACGCGCTCGGCGAGTTCTTCGCGACGCCCGGCATCGCCGCCTGCGCGCAGGCCATCAAGGTCGACACCGACGCGGGCGTCCGCGCCGCGGCCGCGAGCGCGCTCGGGCGCCTGAACGACGATGGAGCCGGCGCCCTCGCGCAGGCCCTCGCCGACTCCGACCCCGGCGTGGCCCTCGCCTCGCTCGCGTCGATCTCGCGCATCAACTCGTTCTCGGGGATGTCGAACATCGCCGCGCTCACGGGGAACGCGAACGCGAGCGTGAGGCAGCGCGCGGTCGAAGTGCTCGACGCGCTCGACGTCAGCGAGAGCGTCGACGTCGTGGCAGCGGCGGCGAAGAACGACACGGCGGCCAGCGTGCGTGCGGCTGCGTGCCACGCGCTCGGCACCTTCGGTGTAGCGACCTCGGGAGACGCGAGCGCCATGGCCGTTTTGCAGGACCTCGCGAACAAGGACGCCGACACCTTCGTGCGTGACCAGGCGCAGATTGCCCTGCAGAGGCTCTGACCGAGCGGTTAGCATCGAGACATGCGCGCCGCGAGCTTCCTCGCCCCCCTGATGTTCGCGCTCGCCGTTGTGAGCGCGAACGCAATGAGCGCTTGCACGACGAAGGAGCCGCAGGCCTCGACCTACTTCGACGTCACGATCGCTCCGAGCCTGCAGACGTCGTGCGTCCATGCGAACACCGGCGCGGGCTGCCACGTGGCCGACGCGAAGGGCAACGCCTTCGGCAACCTCGATCTCTCGAGCTACGCCGGGGTCGACCACCGGCGCGATCTGCTCCTCGACTACGGCCCCTACCAGCAGCCGTCGCTGCTGGTGAAGAACATCGCCCCCTACCAGCTGAACCTCCAGCTCTGGGACGGGACGAAGGTCGTGGTGACCACCGACATCAAGCACACCGGCGGGCCCATCCTCGACCCGACCGCCAGCGGCTTCGTGACGCTGAAGCGCTGGATCGAAAACGGGGCCACGATCAACAACACCGGCGTCGCGCCGGTCATGATCGATCGCACGCCGTGCTCGAGCGCGATTCCCGCCACGGACGGGTTCGACCCGAACACCGATCCATCGGCCGCGGATTTCGCCGACTTCAAGCGCGTCGCGAACCCGGTGCTCTCGAATTCGTGCGCCTCCGGCAACTGCCACGGCACGAGCGTGAACGCGCTCTACCTGACCTGCGGGCAGACGCCCCAGGAGGTGCGCTGGAACTACGCGGCCGCGGTCAACTACCTGGCCGCCACCCCCGAGCAGAGTGAAATGCTGCGGCGACCCCTGGCGACCTCGCAGGGCGGCAGTTACCACGAGGGCGGTCCGCTCTTTGCTTCCGTCAACGACCCGAGCTACGCGGCCCTGGCGGAGTGGGCCAAGGCCCACGGACCGATCGTCACGGCCCCGCTCGGCCGGGCGTTCACCTTCTTCGCGCAGAAGGTGCAGCCGATGCTCGTCAAGAAGGGATGCATGATGGCCCAGTGCCATTCCGCGGCCATGTTCCACGACTTCCGCCTGCGCGGTGGATCGGCCGGGAGCTTCTCGCTCACCGCGACGCGAAAGAACTACGAGCTCGCGGTCGCGCAGATGTCGTTCGAGAGCGGCGACGTGACGGCCAGCCGCCTCGTTCGAAAGAACCTGTACCGCCCCGACCAGTTCGCCGATTCGACCGGCATCTTCCACCGGGGAGGGCCGCTCCTCGAAGACTTCCGCGACACCAACGCGGTCGCCGCCGGCGGAGTCTGCGACGCCGCCAACTACGACTACGACGCGGGGCCTCTCGACGCGATCCCGGCCTTCTGCGTGATTCGCAAGTGGCACGCCCTCGAGCGCGTCGCGCGTGGCATCGACGGCCTCTCGGCCATCGTTTACGTGAGCCGGCCGCCGCCGCCCGGCGCCGATCGGCCGCAAGACTTCGACGTCTTCGCGGGCGGGGCCAGCTTGCATCTCGTCGGCGCGACCCTCTCGGTCACGGGCGACGTCGAGCTCATGGGGAACGACCAGGCCGTCGACCTGTCGGCGTGCGGTCTCGGCAGCGCTCCCGACGTGCACCGGCCCGCCGTCTCGTGGGACGCGAAGACCATTGCCTTCGCCGGCCGCGCGACCGCGACCGATCCCCTCGCCATATACACGGTCAACGCCGACGGCACGGGCTGCGCAAAACAGGCCGACATCGCCGGTCACCCCGCAACGGCCGGCGGCTTGCTCGAGCACGATTTCGACCCCGCGTTCAGCCCGCCCGGGGCCGGCGGGGTCGAGAGCCTGGTCTTCGCGTCGACCCGCGGAAACCTCGACGCCAGCGGCACGTTCGACTACTCGGGCCCGCAACGAACGCCTGAAGACCCGACCAAGCCGAACGCGAACCTCTACGTCCTCGAGCCCGATCCCGGTAGCGCGGCCGCCGGCAAGACGCGGATCCGCCAGCTCACCTGGCAGCTCAACATGGAGCGCCTCCCGAACTTCATGCAAGACGGGCGTCTCGTCTTCACCACCGAGAAGCGGGCGCCCGGGTTCTACCAGCTCGCGCTCCGCCGCCAGAATCTCGACGGAGGCGACTACCACCCGCTCTTCGCTCAACGAGGCAGCATCGGGTTCGCGCAGGCGACGTACGTCACCGAGCTGGCCGACAAGAACTTCGCCACGATCTTCAGCGCGTCGACCGCGAAGCACGGCGCCGGGGCGCTCGGCGTCTTCAATCGCTCGATCGGCATCGACTTTCAAAGCAGCAACGCCAAGGACTACGTGATCGATCCGACGGTCCTCACGCCGGGATCGGCATCGGCGCCCGAGAGCGACTTCTTCAGGCATTCGCTCAGCGTGGTCGCGACCGACGGGTCGTACACCAGCCCAGGTACGCTGCCCGGCGGCAAGATGCTCGTCAGCTTCGGCGCGGGCGACCCCGCGACCTTCGGCGGCGACTACGACGTGTACGTCCTCGATCCGGCGACGGGGGCGAAGACGAAGCTCCTCGGCGGCGCCGGTTCCGCCGAGCTCGAGGCCGTGGCCGTTTACCCGCGCACGGACAAGGGCGTGTTTGCCTCGACGTACGATGAACCCAACGGGCACACCATCGTCGCGCCCGTACAGCCCAGCGCTAGCGCGCCGGCCGACGTGACCGTGCTCGACATGACCGTCCTGGCGTCGCTGCTCTTCCAGAACACGCCGACCGGGCGCACCCTCGAGTCCGACCTCAGGAGCTTCGACATCTTCGAAGACCTCCCGCCGCCGCCCGACGTGACCAGCTTCGGCCCCTGTGGCGGCAACACCGCGTGCGACGACTTCGGCAAGGTGTACGTGCGCCGCCGCCTGCTCGGGACCGTACCCATCCAGGCCGACGGGTCCGCGCATTTCATGGTGCCCGGCGGGCTCCCGATCGTGCTGCACCTCGCCGAAGACAGCGAATCGCAGCGCCTCATGCTGCCGCGATGGCAGCGTGAAGAAATGACCTTTCTGCCCGGCGAGACCGCGCACCAGGCGTTCCCTGCCGTCTTCTTCGACAACCTCTGCGCTGGTTGCCACGGCGCGTTGAGCGGCCGCCCGCTCGATGCGGCCCTCCGGCCCGACTTTCTGACCCAGGCGTCCGCCGTCGCCGCGGCGACCGTGGCCGCGAGCGACTACTCGGGCCCACCCGCGCGGCGCTCGCCGGCTATCGTCGGGCCGCCGTCGAGCCCCTAGTTTTTCGGGTGCCAGCCGCCCTGCGTGACGCTCGCGCGTGACGTGACGCCGATTTCGCGGCACATAGCGGGTCCCATGCGCGTGACCCGAACCCGTGCGATCGCCCTCTGGGCGGTCCTTTCCGCATCCTCGCTCGCGCTCGCCTGCGCCCACGAAGGGCCGCCGAGCGCCATCCCGCCCGTCACGTCGGCGTCGGTTCCGGCGGCCCTGATCGCGCCCGCCCCCGTGGTGGACCCGAACCTCAAGGGGCCCGACGAGGCGTCGCTCGATCGCTCGGCGGCGCCGTGCGACGACTTCTACCAGTTCGCATGCGGCGGATGGATGAAGTCGACGCCCATCCCCGACGACGAGGCGAGCTGGGTCCGAAGCTTCAGCGTCATCCACCAGGACAACGAGACCGCGCTCCGCGGCATCCTCGAGCGCGACGCCAGCGGCGACACGAAAGGCGACGCCTACGGCCAGGCCCTCGGCGACTTGTGGACGTCGTGCATGGACGAAGACGGAATCGAGAAGCGATCGGCCGACGACCTCAAGCCCGAGCTCGCCCGCATCGACGCCGTGCGCGACCCGAAGACGCTCGTCACCGCGATCGCGCACTTGCACTCGGTGGGTGTGGGCGCTGCCTTCGGCTTCGACAGCGAGGTCGACTTCAAGGACGCGTCGATGATGATCGCCGGCGTGTCCCAGTCGGGGCTCGGTCTGCCCGAGCGCGACTACTACTTTCGCGACGACGCGCGGACGAAGGACATCCGGGCCGCGTACGAGGCCCACGTGGCGCGTACGCTCGCGCTGCTCGGCGAGTCCGCGAAGCAGTCGGCGGCCGACGCGGCGGTCGTGGTCAAGATCGAGACGCGCCTCGCGGGCGCGTCGATGACGAACGTCGAGCTCCGCGATCCGCAGAAGGTGTACCACCGGCTCGACCTCGCGGGCCTGATGAAGCTCGCCCCCGAAATCAACTGGACGTCGTACCTGACGGCCATCGGCTTCCCGGCGATCACCGCGATCAACGTCGCTCAGCCCGAGTTCTTCAAGGAGCTCGACGCCATGAGCAACACGAGCGACCCGAGCAAGGCGGTCAAGATCGGCGACTGGCGAACCTACCTCCGCTGGCATCTCGCGCGGTCGTTCTCGCCGTGGCTCTCGCACCGGTTCGTCGACGAGTGGTTCCAGTTCCGGCAGGTGCTCACGGGCACGAAGGTCTTGCAGCCGCGATGGAAGCGCTGCGTTCGCTTCGCCGACCAGATGATGGGCGAGGCCCTCGCGCAGCCCTTCGTGAAGGAGCACCTCGGCGACGCCGGGAAGCAGGCCGCGGCGCAGATGGTCGCGGGCATCGAGGCCTCGATGAAGCTCGACCTCGAGTCGCTCGCATGGATGGACGACCCGACGCGGACCAAGGCCGAGGAGAAGCTCGGCAAGATCTTGAACAAGATTGGCTTCCCGTCGAAGTGGCGTAGCTACGACGGCCTCGCGATCGATCGCGCGTCGCTCCTCGCGAACGCCGAGCGCGCGGGCGCCTTCGAGACGAAGCGCGAACTCGCGAAGGTGGGCAAGCCCGTCGACAAGGAGGAGTGGGAGATGACGCCGCCGACCGTCAACGCCTACTACGAGCCCACGATGAACGAGATGGTCTTCCCGGCGGGCATCCTGCAGGCGCCCTTCTACAGCAAGGAGCAGACCGCGGCGCTCAACTTCGGCGCGATCGGAATGGTCGTTGGCCATGAGCTCACCCACGGCTTCGACGACGAGGGCCGCCAGTTCGACGCCGACGGGAACCTCCGCGACTGGTGGACGGCGCCCGTCAGCGCCGAGTTCGACAAGCGCGCCGCGTGCGTCGAGCACCAGTACGACGCCTACGTTCCGATCGACGACATGCACATCAAGGGCAAGCTGACGCTCGGCGAGAACATCGCCGACCTCGGCGGCCTCAAGTTGTCGTTCGCCGCGCTGGAGCGCGCCGAGAAAGAACACCCGTCGACGCCGAGCGTCGGTGGATTCACTCCGGCTCAGCAGTTCTTCGTCGGCTTCGGTCAGGCCTGGTGCGCGAACTACCGACCCGAGTCGCTCCGCCTGCTGGTCGCCACCAACCCACACTCGCCCCCGAAATACCGCGTCAACGGCCCGCTTTCGAACCTGCCGGAGTTCGCTCAGGCGTTCCAGTGCAAAGAGGGGGTCCCGATGGTGCCGGGCGGCGGCAAGCGGTGCGAAATCTGGTAGGGCGCGGCCTCCTGCGTTCCAGCTACGATCGAGGGAATGACGTCACCGTTCGCAGCGAGGCTCGGTCTCGCGCTGGCGGGCGCCGTTGTCGTGGGCGGGCCCGTCGTTGGCTGCGGCGGGACGCCGAATCATGGCATCGACGCGCGTCGCGCGGGCGGGGCTCCGCTCGCCGCGCTTCACCCCGCGAACCTCCGAGGCCCTGACGACCCCACCGTTCACGGGGCGCGCATCGTCCCGGCGAACCTCGACGAAGCCCGGACCTGGGGCGTCGAGGCCGGCGGTGGCGTGCGCGCCGTCGTCGCCGGATTGCGCCTCGTCGCGTCGCCCGGCGGAGCCGTCGTCGCGGCCGCCGAGCGCTTGCCCGCGAGCCCCTCGGTGGTGGTCGAGCTACCCCAGCGGCTCGGCGGGGGGTTCGCCATGGCGCTCGGCACGCATCTCTGGCGCTCGCCGACGTGGCTCGGGATCGCCACGCCGTCGGTCACGCTGTCAGGGACAATCACGGACGTGATCGTCGGTCTCGATCGCGTCTACTTGCGAGCCGGCCAGGGGCCGCTGGTCGCGCTCGATCCGCGCACAGGCGCGAACCTCGATCTCGGACCTCTGCCGCCGTCGCCGCGGGTCGTCTCGATCGCCGCGCTCGACGCCTGGCGCGCGGTCGTCGTGGCCGACCTGCGCGGCACGCTCGTCACGCTCGACGCCGGGTCGTCGTGGCGCGCCGTCCGTCTCCCGATCGAGGCGTCGCGCGCCGTCGCCTTGACCGACGCGTTCGCGGTCGGCGGGTTCGACGCGACCCGGACGATGCAGTGGTGGGAAGTGCTCCCCGACGGGCAGGCGGGCGCGCTCGCGTCGTCGCCGGCATCGCCGACCGGCACCGCCGCCGAACGAGCGCTGCTGACGTCGGCGCTGACCTCACCGTTGACCGCGATGTTCACGTCCGCGGATGGCGCGTCGGCGGGCGCCACTCTTCTCGATCACGCGCTGCAAGCCGCCGTCGAAGACGGATGGCCGCTCACCGACGGAACGGCCCTGGTCGCGCGCGACGGGTCCCTCGTTCGCGTCCGACTCGCGGACGGCGCGGTCGTCGAGGCCGTGACCGACGCCTTCTCGCTCACGCCGGCGCGCTGCCATCCGCTCTCGCTCGCCCGCGCCGACGATCGCGGCGCGTTTGGCTTCGTGTGCGGCGAGGCGCACGGACGCACGGCCGTCTTTCGCTGGGACCCGACCGGGTCGCGCCTCGTCGAGCTCCGGCGCTTCGACGCACCCCGGGAGGTGCTGGCGTCGGGTAACGGCGCGCTCGCCGTTCGCGGTCCCTGCGCCCCGCAGGCCGTCGCGGTCGGCCTCGGCGAGGGCACGTTCTGCGTGATGACGCCGGACGGCGCGTGGAGCGAGTTGCACGTCTCGGGCGCGCCGGGAACCTCGGGTGCTGGCGCCGGCGCCGTGCGGCTCGTCGCGCTCTCGAACGCTCGGGTCGCGCTGATCCGTCCGCCAGAGGCAGGCGACCTCTCGACGGCGCGCTTGACGCTCACGCGAGGCCTCACGGACGACGTGGCGTCGACCGACGTGCCGCTCCAGATCCCCGAGTCACCGCCCGACGTCACACGCGCGCTGCGTTTCGGCGTGTGGATGGACGGCTTCGAAGAGCGCCGCCCTGGCGTCCTCGGGGGCTGGATCGACGTCGCCGGTTCGGTGCTCGGCCTCGAGATCGCGCTCGACGGCGAGGTGCGCGTCGGCGAGTCCATCCGCGACGCAGGAGCGCCCATCGCGTCCGGCCGGTGGGCGTTCGGCTGGACCCCGTCGGGCGGCGGCTTCGAGACGACCGATGGCGGAATGATCTGGACCAAGGAGATCGCGCTCCCGGCGCCGATCGCCGAACCACGGGCGGGCCGGGATCGCTCGTGCGGTCCCGTGGGCTGCGTCCTCGCCGGGTGGCTGCGCGTCGGCTGGGGAGTCGTCGAAGGGCCGCCTCTCCTGGACCCTCCGCCCGCGCGCCCTCGAGCCGTACGAAGGGCACCCAACCTCACGATGGACTGCGCGCCCGTGGGTCCGCGCGTGCTCTCCGAGGGGCTCGCGCGCGCAGCCGCCACGCCGGCTCGCGCGTCGAGCGTCCCGCGTCTCGCGCCCCGCGGCCTCGGCTTCGGCGCAAGCTCGGGCGCCACCAGCGGGGTGGTCACGGCGTTTCGACCTTTCGTCGGGCGCGCGGGCGCTGCCGTTCCCGCGGGCGACCTCGGGCTCTCGGTCGATGCGTCGCACGTGCTCGATCGGGGCTCGCGCTCGCGGCCGGTCGCGCGTGTCTACACGTGGGGGCCGAGCGCGGGCGACTGGGACGCGTCCGGCCGCTGGCAGGTCCTCTGGTCGCCGCCGTGGCCATCGCCCGCGGGCCCCGGACCCGACACCCGATCGTCGGCCGTGGCCCCGGCGCCCTGGCCGAGCCTCGAAGTGGCCGTGCGGGTGCTGGGCAACGGGCTTGGCCTTCCGCCCGAATGGACCGTCGTCCCGGGAGAGGACGCCGACCATGCGCTGCTCGTCGAGCGCCGCGTCACGCTCGGCGGCGCCGCGGGTCCCGGCGGCCTGCTGATGCTCGCGACGCTCGACTCCGACCGGGCACCGGTCGACGTTCGCCGTCCCGGTGGCGAGCCGTGGCCCGATCTGCAAGGCGCGGTTCGGGCCGGCGGTCGCTGGTATATCGCGACGAGCCAGGGCGGCGGCGAGCCCGCGGCCACCGTCGTCTGGCTCCTCGACGGCGCGTCGGCTCACGAAGTCGGTCGCGTTCCGCGCGTCGCGGCGGAGCTCTCGGGGCCCGGGCGCCTGGCGCGTCGCGCCGGAGGCGTGGGCGCGAGCGACACCGTCGGCCTGGTGACGACGGGACCCGACGCCGACGGCGCGGAGCGCGGTTCCTCGCTCTGGGTCTCCAGCCTCGATCCCGAGGCCAAGGCCTTCGCCGAGCCCGAGCTCCTCGCGCCGGCCGACCTGTCCGATCGAGCAGTGCCGCCGTGCACGGGCGACGACACCGGCTGGGAAATCGAGGCGTCCTTCCCCGGAACGATCGACATCCGCGTCGGCGGGGCGTGGCGTTCGCGATTGCAAGCTGGCCTCGCCCGCCTGCGCATTTGGCGCGCCGGAGCCTGCGTCGACGACGTCTTCGGCTCCGCCGATGCCCAGGCGGCGCGCAGCGAAGAGGCCATCTGGACCGCGTCTGCGGGAGGAACCGCCGCCGCTCGCTGGGGGCCAGGCATCCGAACGGTGGCCGCCACGGTCGTCACCGATCAAGCGCGCGCGCGCTTGCGGTGCCGCGTTTCTCCGTGAGCCGAACGCTCTCTCGAGGCGTGCCCTTGGAGCCCGCGTCGTGCATAGCCGCTCGTCGCCGCCTTTCAAACTTGCACGGCCGTCGGTACTTTACATGGTCTTTCCTCGCCGATGCGGGTGGCACGGGCTCTGCAATAGGGTGATTGCCCGTGTGGAGTGAGGCTGCCCCCCCGGCCCCTCTGCGCGGGCACTTTTTTACTTTTTTTGGTTGAGCAGACGGTCGGCCGAGGCTGCGAGGCGTGAGGCGCGGCGGTCGGCTAGACGTCCGCGGCGGGATCAAACTCCGATGATTTGAACGCCGGCGCCCGGATCCCAGACGGTCACGTCAGGGCCGTCGAGGGCCGCCACGAAGCGGCGCTGGTCGTCGCAGAGCCCTCGCGGCTGAACGAGGCGACCGCTCGCGAGATCGAAGAGGTACCCGTGCATCGGGCACGAGACGCAATTGCCGTGGCGTTCCCCCTCGGCAAGGCTGGCTCCCGCGTGATTGCACGCGTCTTCGATCGCAACAGGGACGCCCTCGACGAGGCTCACGAGGACGTCGAACGGAGGATACTCGAGCCGCACGAAGGCCCCGCCCTCGAGGCGAGCCCTCGAAACACGCCCGACGAACGTCACCGCCCGACGCCGAGGGCGGCGTATACGATCGCCTCGTCGACGTCACCGCCCGCGAGCGCGAGCGTCTCGACGCGCGCGCCGTGCGAGCGCTCGCCTCGCGCGGTCATGCAGGCGTGGCTCAGCATGAGCCGGCACGCCGCCCACCGCGGCGCCAGGTGCTTCTGTAGCGCGGCCACCGTGCGTTCGCCGATCTGCTCTTGCAGCGCGAACCGCCGGGCGAAGGCCTCGACCACGCGAGCCACCGTCCCGACGCCGACGAGGTGCTCCTCGGGCGCGAACGCCACGGTCGCGAAGCCGGTCGCGGGCATCAGGTGGTGCGGGCACGTGGTCGTGAGCGGAATGTCGCGGACCACGACCAGCTCCGACGTTCCCGCGAACACGTTCGGCGCGAGCAGCGCGTCGACGTCGACGCCGTAGCCGGCGAGGAGCTCGTCGGCATAGGCGGCCGCGACGCGAGCGCCCGTGCCCACGAGCTCCGGCTCGCGCCCCGGATCGCGCCCGAGCGCCCGCAAGAAGGCGTCGATGGCGCTGGCGGCGGCCTCGCGGTCCATGGGCCCTCGACTCAGTTGAGGTGCCGCTGGCGCATCGTCGGCTCGATCGGCTTGCGCCCGCCGAACCCCTCGTCCAGGCCGTGGTAGTGGGTCACGGATTCTTCGCCGTATCGCCAGCAGAGCCAGACGAGCTTCCCGTCGACTTGCCCGTAAAAGTCGACGAGCCCCCTACGGGGATCCTTGAGCACGGCGCCGAGCTCTTCGACTTCTCGCCACGCCGCCTGGTACCGCTCGATGCGAGCGAGGAGGTCTCGCTTCAGCCCTCGCACCTGGGTCGTGTCGCCTTCGGTGAGCGCGATCGAGTCGGGGACCGCCCCGACCAGCTTGGAAAGCTCGGCGAGCCTTTCTTCGATTTCCCCTCGACGGCCCATCTGCGCTGCCATGAGCGGCCGGAGCCTGCGCACGAGCGCGTTCACCGCCTCGAGCGTGAAAACGCTGAAACGTGGGGTCGCGCCTGAGGTCTCCGGCTCCGCCATGATCGTCACAATCATGGGAGACCCGAGCATGGCCGTCAACCAGGCAGGGCTCAGCCGGACCCAACCAGCGTCCCGCTCGGACCGCCCCCAGGCTCAACCGGCTCAACCGGGAAAGAGGCCGACGAACACACGCGTCAGGAAGTAGTCGGCGACCAAGATGGCGATCGACACGACCACGACCGTCCGCGTCGTGCTCTGGCCGACGCCCTCGGTGCCGCCCTGGGTCGTCAAGCCGAAGTGGCACCCGACGATCGCGATGATGAAGCCGAAGATGGGCGTCTTCGCGAGCCCCGAGAAGAGGTCGCTCATGAGCACGCTCTCGAGCGCGGTCTGCATGAAGAGCGTCGGGCGGATGTCGTATTCGCTGCTGCACACGAACATCGCCCCCAGCGTGCCTAGCGCGTCGGCGAACATGCTGAGGAGCGGCATGACGATCATCGCCGCGAGCACCCGAGGCAAGACGAGCTTCTTCGCGGGGTCGCCGCCGAGGGCGCGGATCGCGTCGACTTGCTCGGTCACGTTCATCGCGCCCACCTCGGCTGCCATGCCGCTCCCGATTCGACCGCCCACGATGACAGCCGTCAGCGTGGGCCCGAGCTCGCGCAAGAACGAGAGCACGATGACGCGCGGGATGTACTCGACGCCGCCGAACCGCTGCAGGCCGAACGCGAACTGGATGGTCATGACCATCCCGATGAAGACGGACGTCACGGCCACGATGCCGAGCGACCGGACGCCGAGCGACTCGATCTGGTAGACGGTCGACTCGATCTCGAGCGGCCGCCGCGGGATCGACCGGAGGGCGCGCCACGTGAGCATCCCGACGTCGCCCATGCTCTCGACGAACGCGGCGATACGATCCCGCTGCTCTTCGAGGAACGTCATCTCGACCGGCGGCGGCGGCAGGTTCGAGACCCGCCCGCTCGGCGGGATCGACGACATCGAGTCGGGCGGCGGCGGCCCGACCGGAGGCGCCGTGGTCACGGGTCCCTCGACACCGCGGCGGGAGCACCCTCCGTACGGAGGCCCGTGGCGAACGGCTCGAACGCGGCCGCTCCAGTGGCGAACCGACCGGGCGGCGCGACGTAGACGAGGTCGTAGACGCAGCCGTCCTTCTTCATGACGTAAATGTCGTACTGCATCGACACGCCGTCGAGCTTCGCCCGCAGGAGCGTGTGCAGGGCTTCGCGGCCGTCGAACGCGACCGTGTCTTCCGCGTCGAACTCGCGCGCCGTCGTGCCCATGATGAGGTGCTCGGTCAGCACCGAGAGGGGCGCGTCGTCGTCGCGCTGGCCGCAGCGCACGTTGAAGAGGGCGGAGCCGCCCTGGGCGTCGTCATGGAAGGCGAGATCGGCGCCGTCGACCGCGATGCGCCGCCAGTCCGATGGGACCGGACCGACCCTGACCACGACGCCTTCCTTCCGGAGGACCCCGTCGCCGAACGGGTCGGGGTGCACGCAGCCGGCGAGGCTGGCGAGGCCCAGGAGGCTCACGAGGCTGGCCAGGACGCCGGCCCATGCGACCAG
>CALFNG010000461.1 GCA_937902985.1 uncultured Myxococcales bacterium | reverse complement strand
TCTCCTCGCATCGCTACCGTGCGCGCTCCTCGCTGGCGTTTGGCGTCGACAATCGCGGACCAGGGCTTGTCGCCCTCGAGGAACCTGGCGACTCCGAGCTCGAGGATCGGCGGCTCCACCGTGCTGAGCGCGGCGAACATCCATGTGATCGCGCGCGCCCGGGCGCTGGCATCATCCGGCAGCAAGCCCGCATATCGCTCGGCGATGTGAAACACGATCGCCCCTAAGGTAGGCCAACAGGGCCACCGGCACCCAGACCGGAGGTAACACGTAGAGAAGCATGACTTCTTCGGCCGGCTCACGGCCCAGCAGCGGCGCCGGGAGGCGGGATAACTGCCGTGGTCGATCCCATGTCGCGCTCGACTACTTGTCGGCGTTCTCTTCGACTTCGTCGTCGTCGTCGCCGAAGAATTCGGACTCGTCGTGCATGTCGTACTTCTTCGCAACGTCGGCGTCGGTGGTCGTGAGGTAGGCGTAGCCGTCCCCCGCACCGCCCTCGGGATCAAGCGTGATGCCATCGGCCTTCATCCGGCGCAGCTCATCGGCGGCGCCGCTCGAGGTCTCGATCATGTCGTCGATGCTCTTCGAGTCGATGGTCAAGAACTTGTTGCGCCACAGGAGGACGTACTTCTTCTTCACTGCCTGCAGTTCATCCCATAGCTGGTCGTACTTGCTGCGCACATACTCGTGCAGACTGTTGTCAACAGAACGAGGTAGCTGAAGGAGCTTGATGAGTTGTTGAACGTCAACGATGTCCTTGGCGCGGTGGGGGCCGCCCGTCATGCCCGAGGCAAGCTTCAACTCGATGAGGCGGTGCAGGCCGACGAACTTCACGCCTTCCAGCATGACCGACTCGACGTCGGCCGGATCGGGAAAGCTGACCGGCTGCGGCTTGCCGCTGCCAGGGTAGTCGCCCGTGAGCACGAACTCGATCTTCACGTTCGTGTTTGTGTCGCGGATGTTCTTGCTGCCCTCGAACACGCGCGTGTACCCGAGACCCACGAGCTTCGTGTGGATCTTCTTGAGGTCGGCCTTCGTGACGAGCACGTCGATGTCTTCCGTCATCCGCGCGAAGCCGTGGGCGGTGAGCGCCATCCCCCCGATGACGACGTACGGGATGCCATGCTCGTCGAGCTTCGCGTTGAGGTTGCGAAGCGTCTCGTGAAGGCTGCTGTTGCCTTGGAAGAATCGATCTGACTCGGCCATAGCCCACTGTGGTTCGCGTCGAAGCCGCTCCTCGTAGGGTAGGTCTTCTCGTCCCCGCGCTCCGGGGCGAGGGCTGCGAACATCCAGCCGAGACGACGAGGGAGTGCCCGACACGACAAACAAACTGTAGCACGATGCCGTGCATCCTTTTCGCGGCCCGCTCATGCTGCACCCGGCCGGCGGTCACGCCCCGTCGACGAGCCTGCCGGAACGATAGTCGTCCCACGCCTGCTGCAGCTCGTCGTCCGTGTTCATCACGAACGGACCTGAGCGCGCCACCGGCTCGCCCACGGGGCGCCCCGCGAAGAGCAGGAAGCGCCCCCCATCCCGGCTCCGAGCCAGGAAGTCGCCCCGATCGGAGAGGACGGCGACCTGACCTGCCTGCCAGGCTCGATGCCCTGCCGATCGCCGACGCGATCTCCGATCACCGAAGCCTGGAAGTCGCGGTCAGACCCACCGGGTTCCCGCCATCGCATGCTCCTACCTGACCTGCGAAGAGATCGATGCCGGGCATCGTAGCGACGCAGGCCAGCTGCTTGCGCGCGTCCAAGCGCGACATCGCGCGCGCCGTCGAGGGCGTGCTCGGCGACGCGACGCGGTTCCTGCTACGTCCGATGCTCGCGCACATCGATCCAGTGGACGCGACGATCGAACGGCTCGATGCGCGCATCGCCGAGTGGCTCCGGCCGATGTCCGACGCGTGCGCGCTGGTGACCGAGATCCCGGGCATCAACGCGACGACCGTGGCCGGAGTGCTCGCCGAGATCGGCACCGACACGTTCGAGCGGTTGCGCGCGCGGCTCGGACCCAAGCAGGCGCTCATCGCCATCGCCCGCAAGATGCTCGTGGCGCTCTACCACGTGCTCAAGAACCGGACCCCGTATCGCGAACTCGGCGCCGACCACGTGCCCACCGACCAGCCCGAGCGCCGCGCGAAGAAACTCGTACATCAGCTCAAGGCACTCGGCTTCGACGTACAGCTCGCGCCCACCGCCGTCGCGCCAACCTGAACGACGTTTTCAGAGCAGGGGTAGTGATTCTCCGCACCCGCCATCGCGTTCGCGTTGCATCGACATGACTCATTGGGCTCGATTTGCGGCATCCGCGGCCAGCGACGCCGCCCTGTCCCGCACCTCGCGCTCCTCTCGAGCCTCCCGCGCGAGGGATGCGAGGGATTGGGGGGGGCGAATCGGGGCGAATCGGGGCCAATCGGGGCCAATCGGCGGTGCGCGGGTGGCTGCGGGAAGAAAAAGCAAGGATCGATTGGCCACGGTAGCGGTCGACGCGTACACTTTTGTGTGTGCCCGGCGGCCCCGTCCTCGTGGTCGACGACGACACCGTCAGTCGACATGTCCTGATCCAGGCGCTCGCGAACGCCGATCTGCCGCACGTGGCGGTCGGGTCGGGCACCGAGGCGCTCGAGCAGATCGAGAGGGTCCAGCCGTCAATCGTGCTCCTGGATCTTGTGATGCCGCCCCCTGACGGCTACCAGATCCTCCGCATTTTGCGCGCTCGCGCTGAGACGCGCGATCTGCCGGTCGTGGTCCTCACCGCCCTCGAAGCCGACGAAGAGATCGCTCGGGTGTTCGAGGCCGGTGCCGACGACTTCGTGCGCAAGCCGTTCAAGCCGGTCGAGCTCGTCGCGCGGATCCGCGGTCAGCTGCGCATTCGCGGGTTCGTCGAGGCCCTCGCGAAGAAGGAGCAAGACGGACGGCTCGTCCTCGAGCTCACGCAGGCGCTGGCGTCGAACCTCGACTTCCGCGGGATCCTCTTCACGGTCGTTCAGCGCATCGCCGACGTCGCGCGGGTCGACCGGGTGAGCATCGTCCTCGTTCGCGAGGCGGGCGACGTGGGATACGTCGTCGCCGCCAGCGACGACGAGACCCTCCGCGATCTTCCGATCGATCTGTCGAAGTACCCCGAGATCAAGCAGGTGCTGACGAGCCGCGAGGCGCTCGTCATCCCCGACGTGGCCACCCACCCGCTGCTCGAGATCGTTCGTCACGAGGGGATCAAGAGCGCTTTCAGCTCCCTCGCCATCCTGCCCATCCTCTACGAGGGGCGGCCGATGGGCGTCCTCTTCTTGCGCGCACGGCACGCGTTCACGTTCGGCGATCGCGAGCTCGCGCTCTGTCGCACCGTCTCGAGCGCAATGGCGATCGCCCTCCGCAACGCGCGCGTCATGCAGACGCTGAAGGACCAGACGCAGCAGGTCACGGTCGCGCGGTTCGAGGCCGAGCGTCGCCTGAGGACCCTGCAGCGCTACGCCGATTTCTTCGAGAGTGCGGCCGATGGCATCGTCGTCATCGACGCCGAAGGGCACCTTCTCTTCTCGAACCCTCGCGCCCGCACGATCACCGGCTACACCGAGAGCGATCTCGCGGGCCGCCGCGTGGGCGACCTCTTCGCCAACGAGCACGCCACTCTCGCCCATGAGCTCCGCGTCGGCTTCAGCCGCGGCCGGTATCCGCAGAACGTCGACGTGCAGGTCCAGCGCAAGACCGGCGAAGTCGCCATCCTCAGCATGAACTTCAACTCGGTGCTCCGCGAAGAAGGGGTCGTGCTGTGCACCTTCCGCGACGTGACCGCCGAGCGCGCCGTCGAGCACGAGCTCCTCAAGACGAAGGATTTCTTGCAGCGAATCATCGACGCGTCGGTCGACGCCATCGTGAGCGCCGACCTGAACGGCCGGATCTTGCTCGCCAACCCCGCGGCCGAGCGCGTCTACGGCATCCCCGTGGCCGAGCTCCTCGGGCGCGACGTGCGGCTCCGCTACCCCGACGGCGTCGCTTACGACGTGATGCGCCTCATTCGAGCCGGCGGCGGCCGCGTCGAGGGGCTCCGCACCGAGCTGCTCGACGTCAACGGCGAGCGCGTGCCCGTGTCGCTCTCGGCCGCGCTCCTCTACGAAGGCGAAGACCCCGTCGGCAGCGTCGGGATCTTCACCGATCTCCGCGAGAAGGTGCGCATGGAGCAGCGCCTCGCCCAGGCGCAAGAACAGATCCTCGCCCAGGAGCGGCAGGCGATCGTGGCCGAGCTCGCCGGCGCCGCGGCCCACGAGCTCAACCAGCCGCTGACGAGCGTGATGGGCTACGCCGAGCTCCTCAAGCGCCGGCTCCAGCCCGAGACGGGCGCGTACTCGGCCGCCGAAGTGATCTTCAACGAGGCCGAGCGAATGGCCGAGATCGTCCGCAAGATCGGACGTATCACCAAGTACGAGACGAAGTCGTACGTCGGCCGCGCGCGCATCCTCGATCTGGATCGCTCGGCGCCCTCGTCGTCGCCTCACCCCGAAGAGCCCCTGGCCCCCAAGACCGAAGACAAGCCCAGCCCCGTTCCGACGAGCGTCGTGAGCGGTCGAGGCGAATAGGTCAAGACGATGCGCAAGGGTCCGATGAGCGGCAGGCGAGAGCAGGGGGCGGCGATTGCGAGCGCGTCCACCCCCGCTCCGAGCGGCGATCGGATCGGCGACTACGAGGGGTCTTCCTCCCGAGCCCGGCTCCTCGACGTCGTCCCGATTGCGTGGCTCGACCTCTTGCTCCTCGCGGTGGCCGATTTGCCGCTGTCGAAGGGAGAGCCGGCCGTCGTCGAGGCGATGGTCCACTCGCTCGCGGCCATCCTCCCGACGTACGCCGTCGGTGCCTGCTTCGTTGCCGAACCCGGCGCGCCGGTGGGCGGGCCGCGCGAGATCAAGCGCTTGCCCGAGGGCATGGTCGAGCCTCCGGCGGGCACCGATCCCACGCGCATCTTTCCCGGGCTGGCCTACGAGCATGTCGCGACCATCCCCGGAAGCGCCACCGGCTCCACGCTGCACGTCGCGTCCGACGACCACGAGCTCGATCCCGACGGCTCGCCCGCGGTGAACCTCGTCGAGCGAGCCGCGTCCGCGCTCGGCCGAGCCTTGCCGAGCGCGGGTGCGATCGGCGCCGCGATGGAGCGGGTCCGGCAAGAGGCAGCGGCGCTCGAGCAACGGATGGTCCACGCCGACAAGCTGGCGACGTTCGGACAGGTCGCCGCGGGGGTCGTGCACGAGCTCAACAACCCGCTCACCTCGATCGTGGCGTATTCCGACTACCTGATCCGCCGGGCGATCGAGAGCGGAGGCCAGCACCTCGACGACGTCGAGCGCCTGCGTCGCATCAGCGAGTCCGCCAACCGGATGCTCCGCTTCACCCGCGAGCTCGTGAGCTACGCCCGCCCGTCGGGCGGGGCCGCGGGGCCCGTCGTTCTGCACTCGGTCATCGACCGCGCGATCGCCTTCTGCGAGCACGTGCTCGTCGCCGCCGGCATGCGGGTCGAGCGCGCTTACGGCGCCGAGGTGCTCACCGTAAGCGCCGCGAGCGAGCAGCTCGTGCAGGTGTTCGTGAACCTGATCACCAACGCGTGCCAGGCCGCTCCGCCGTCCGAGGGGGTCATCCTGGTCGCGACGTCGGTCACCGCGAGCGCGCTCGAGCAGCGCTCGATCGTCGTCATCATCGAAGACAACGGCACCGGCATCGCCCCCGAGCACGTACCGCACGTCTTCGCGCCGTTCTTCACGACGAAGGGCGAGAAGAACGGCACGGGTCTCGGTCTCTCGATCGTCAAGAGCATCATCGGCGCGCACGACGGCGACATCCGCGTCGAGAGCGAGCTCGGACGCGGCACCCGCTTCGTCATCGATCTCCCCGAAAAGCGCTGACGCCGACCGCCACGCGCGTCGCTAAATCGGGCGAGCGTGATCGAAGATCACGCTCGTCGATTTAGAGCGGGAGAACCGCAAAGGCGCAAGGCGCCAAGGATAGGGCGGGAAGTGGCTGGGCGCAGATCCTGTCTCCGTTCCGACACTGCTTGACGGGGGTGAAGGCGTGCACACTCTGATCGGTCCATGCCTCAATTCTCGCTCGTGCTCGAGGGATCCGAGCATCGTTCGGAGCTCGCGGCAGAGGGGCCCCGCATCGACCCCGCACTCTCCGACGCCCCCGCAAACGACGCCACCTCTTCCGGCGCGCCGCATGATGCCGAGCTTCTCGACGCCTACTCCGAGGCCGTCGTGGGCGTCGTCGAGCGCGTCGGACCCGCCGTGGTCAGCATCGGTCGCTCGTCGCGACGCGGCCCGGCCGGCGCCGGGTCGGGCGTCGTCTTCACGCCCGATGGCTACGTTCTCACGAACGCGCACGTCGCCGCCGGCGCGCACCAGCTCGAGCTCGGGTTCACCGACGGCTCGACGTGCGCGGCCCACCTGGTGGGCGTCGACCACGCCACCGATCTCGCGGTCGTCCGCGCGACGGGCAGCATCCTCTCCCACGCCGCGTTCGGTCGGTCCGCGGCCCTCCGCGTCGGGCAGGTCGTCGTCGCCATCGGGAACCCCCTCGGCTTCAGTTCGACCGTGTCGGCGGGCGTCGTCAGCGCCCTCGGCCGAACGATGCGCGCGCGCGACGGGCACGCGATGGAGGGCATCATCCAGAGCGACGTCGCGCTCAACCCCGGGAACTCGGGCGGTCCGCTCGTAGATTCGCGGGGACGCGTCATCGGCATCAACACCGCCATCATCCTCGGCGCGCAAGGCATCAGCTTCAGCGTGCCGATCGACACGGCCACCTGGGTCATCGGCGAGCTCCTGACGACTGGGCACGTTCGGCGCGGGTGGCTCGGCATCGCCGGGCAGAATCGGCCCATCCCGCGCGATCTGGCGCGGAAGCTCGGCATCGGGCACTCGAGCGGGGTCGAGGTCACGGGGTTCGACGCGCGGGGTCCGGCCGCCACGTCGGGCCTGCGCGCCGGCGATCTCGTCGTGGAAATCGACGACAAGCCCGTCGCGAGCGTCGACGACATCCATCGCGCGCTCACGCGGCTCAAGTGGCCTTTGACGGCAGCTCTCGGCTTGCGTGTCGTCCGGGGTGCCCAGGTGATCGATGTCGCCGTGACGCCCGCCGAAGCGATCCATCCGTAGTCGCTCTCGAGCGTCGCCCTCGCGCGAATTCGAGCCGGAATTTAACCGTCACCGTGAGCGCCCGGGTTGGGCCCGACCAAGGAAAGGCGTTTACACTCCCTTTCGCCGTCAGCTACCGTTTGAGCCGGACTGCTAAATGTACGACTCAAGGCACACATCGTCGGTTCGCGGTAAGACGTACATCGTCGCTGCTCTCCTCCTCCTGGGCTCGGCCCTGGCGAGCGGAACGATATTCGCGGGTACCTCGCCGGCCGCTGTCGCCATCCGGGGAAAGCTCACCGGGTGGGAGCGGCTGATCCCGCAGACGTACGCCGACACGGCGGCCGATCCCCATCGCTACACCTGGCGCGAACCGTCTCCGACCGTGAAGCAAGAGTTTCGCAAGCTCACGGCCAACGTCTCGCGCGACGTGTGCGTCGTCGCCACGAGCTCGGTTGCGGCCCAGGCCCACGAACCGCTGGCCGTGAAGTTGACCGGAGGGCGGCTCACTCCGTCGACCATCATCCTGTCGCCGGGCTCGCGTCTGAGCTTCAAGAACGCCGATCCGTTCTCTCACGCGCTCTACGAAGTCGGCAACGACAAGTGGGCCGCCAACACCACGGCGGGCGGGTCGAACCGTGAGTGGGCGGCCGCGGCGCCTGGCCTTCATGTCATCCGGGACCAGCTCTTTCCGAGCATCGTGATGTACATCACGGTCGACGCGGGCGCGGTCGAGTTCGCGATGCCCGATCGCGACGGCGCTTTCTCGATGGCGGTGACGCCGGGAGACTACACAGTGAAGGTCTTCTTCGAAGGCAAGCAGGTCGGCAAGTCCGCGGACGCAGTTCACGTCGGGCCAGGCGGGCTCGACCTCAACGCGTTCGCGCTCACTGGCGGCGCAGGCGGCGAGTCGAAGTGATGATTCTCTCCAGGGTCTGGTACGTCATCCTTGGCGCGGCCGTGGCCGTCGCGCTCTACGTCGTCTTCGTCGCGGTCGGCCAGTACAACCGGCAGACGACGCTCTCTCTTAAGGAGGGCCTGGCATCCGACAGCCAGACGGTCGAGTGGGCGCTCAAGATCGACGGACGCCGCCGGCTCGACGGGCTTCTCGCAGGCAGCGTCGACGCGACCCTGCAGCAAGCCCTGGTCGCCGCCGACGCCGCGAAGGACGGCAAGGTGCCCGACAAGTCGCGAGCCGACGCCAAGAAAGCGCTCTCCACGGTCAACGACGCCATTTCGGCCGACTTGCGACCCGACGCCATCTTCGCGGTCGACCGCGACGGGCACGTCGTGGCCCAGACCGGATACGACACCATCGCCGGGAACGACGACTTCGAGCTCGGCGGCTACCCGGCCGTGAACGACGCCTTGCACGGCTGGGTCCGCGACGACGTGTGGGTCCTCGGCAGCAAAATGTACGTGGTCAGCGCGCGGCCCGTCGAATACGACGCGACGCAGCGCCCTGCCGGCGCGATCGTGGGGCTCAAGGAGGTGAACAACAAGTTCGCCACTGATCTCGCGAAGCGCGCCCGCACGAACGTCGCGTTCTACGCGTCGGGGCAGAAGATGGCGGGCGGAGTCGGCGTCGACGGATTCGACGCCGAGAAGCTCGACGCAGTGGGTGCTGATCTGAAGAACGTCGCCGACAAGACCTACGGCGACGCGGGTCGCTCTGACGTCCGGATGTTCTCCGAGGATCTCGGCGCGATCTACGACCGCTTGCCGGGCGACGTGTGGACGCTCGGAGGCGGCTTCGCCGTCGTGCGCGGCAAGACGTCGCTCGCCGGCCCGATGAGCTTTCTCAGCACGGCCGACGACAAGGACAAGGCGAACGTACCCTGGCTGCTGCTGGTCGCCGTCGTGCTCGCCGCGGCGGCCATTGGCATCCTGTTCACGTTGCTCGAGCACACCGGCCCGCTGAAAGAGCTCGTCATGCAAGCCGAGCGCCTCCAGTCGGGCGCCATGGATGGCCTTCAGGTCGCGCGCTTCCGCGGCTCCTATCGCCTCGCGGCGCAGAGCCTGAACCAGGGAATGGAGAGGGCCATCGAGAAGGCGGGCGGGGTCACGCGAAAGCCCGCCGATCTCGAGTCGATCCTCGGCCCAGCCCCCGCCCAACCGTCGATGAGCGCGTTCTCGTTCCCCATGGCCCCAGGCGCTGACGGCGCCGTGGTCGTGCCCCAGGTTCCCCTCAACGCGCCTTCGCCGATGATCCCGGCCGCCGGAATGCCGGCGGCGGGCTCGGGCCCGGGAATGGGCCCGGCGGTCCCGCGCCCCGCCCCGTCGTCGATCGCGAAGGAGACGCCCCCGGTCATCGTCCCCACGATGGCGTCCAACGCGGGCCGCGCGCCTCCGCCCGCCCGTCACGTGCCGCCGCCGGGCGGCGCACGTCCGCCGGTGGTGGGGCCTCCCGTCAGGCTGCCGCCGCCCGTCGCCGCGCCGAACCTCGACGACGACGGCGACGAAGACGCGACCATGGTCGGCGCCGTTCCGGCCGAGCTCCTCGCGCAGGCGACCGGTGAGAGCCGCGCGGCCTCGGAAGAGGCGGCCGACTGGCTCAGCGTCTATGAAGATTTCCTCCGTACCAAGAAGCAGTGCGGCGAGCCGACCGACGGGCTCACTTTCGACAAGTTCGCACACACGCTAAAGAAGAACCGTGACGCGCTGATCAGCAAGCACGGATGCAAGCGCGTGAAGTTCAGCGTCTATGTGAAGGAAGGCCGTGCGTCGCTGAAGGCGACCCCCGTCCGGGAGTAAAAGCCTCGTGCGCAATGTCATCATCGTCGGTTCGGGTCCCGCCGGCCACACGGCATCGATCTACGCGGCTCGCGCCAATCTCAAGCCCTTGCTCATCGAGGGGCTCGCGCGCGGAGGCATTCCGGGCGGCCAGCTGATGATCACGAACGACGTCGAGAACTACCCCGGCTTCCCCGAGAAGATCGCCGGCCCCGACCTGATGAAGGCCTTCCGCGACCAGTCGGTCGCCCAGGGCGTCGACATCATCACCGACGACGTGCACCGGGTCGATCTGAGCGAGCGCCCGTTCTCGGTCTGGACGGGCGACGGCGAGCACCACCGATCGCGCACGCTGATCATCGCGACGGGCGCCCAGGCCAAGTGGCTGGGCCTCGAGAGCGAAGCCGCCCTGCAAGGCCGCGGCGTCAGCGCCTGCGCCGTTTGCGACGGGGCGTTCTTCCGCAACCAAGACGTGGTCGTCGTGGGCGGCGGCGATACCGCCATGGAAGAGGCGACGTACCTGTCCGGCATCTGCCGGCACATCACCCTCGTGCACCGACGTAGCGAGTTTCGCGCGAGCAAGACGATGCAGGAGCGCGTGGTCAAGAACCCGAAGATCAAGCTCGCCTATGACTCGGTCGTCGAAGAAGTGCTCGGGGTCGACAAGGGCGAGGTCGTGGGCGCGCGCCTTCGCAACATCAAGACGGAAGAGGTGACGGTGGTCTCGGCGACCGGCCTCTTCGTCGCGATCGGGCACACGCCGAACACGGATCTCTTCGTGGGCCAGCTCGACTTGCACGACAACGGGTACATCCGCACGCGCCCGGGCACGACGCACACGAACGTTCCCGGCGTCTTCGCCTGCGGCGACGTCCAGGACTTCACGTACCGTCAGGCCGTCACGGCTGCGGGCAGCGGTTGCATGGCGGCACTCGACGCCGAGCGCTGGATGGCGCTCCACGACCCTCACTAGTAGAAGTCGCGTCGCATGCACCTCGCCCCCCCGGACGCGCCGCTGACCGAGCGCGAGGAGCAACTGTCGCGTGTGCCGTTCTTCAACGGGCTGACGCGCGAGGCGCTCGGGCTCATCGCCCGCGCCACTGCCGAAGAGTGGCACGCGACCGGCACGAAGATCTTCCAGTTCGGCGATCCGGGCGACAAGCTCTTCATCTTGCTCGAAGGCAAGGTGCGCATCTCGCGCGAGGTCGCGGGCATGGGCGAAGAGGCCCTCGCGGTGCTCGGCGCGGGCGAAGTGTTCGGCGAGATGTCCCTCCTCGACGAATCGCCGCGCTCGGCCGACGCGCGCGTGCACGAACGTTGCCGGCTGCTCGTCATCACGAAAGAGGCGTTCGACGACCTGCTCTTCTTGCACAAGGATCTCGCCTTCGAGGTCCTATGGAACTGCGTGCGGATCCTCTCGACGCGCCTTCGCGAGACGAACGAGAAATTGACGTTCCTGACGACGAGCGGAAAGTTCTGACGCCTTCCCCAGGTCATGCGGTCATGCGCTCGGCTTCGGTCTTTACTCCGGCCGCGCGAGGCTCGAGCATCCCGACCCCACGACGATGAGCGACCCCGCGAAGAGACTCTCCACGTTTCGGGCGCCGGGTGGGCACGGTGGGCACGGTGGGCACGGTGCGCACGGTGCGCACGGTGCCCTCGCCGCCCAGCTCGTGCTGATGGCCTTCGCCGCGTGCGGCGGGGGAGCGGGAGGGGCGCCGCCTTCGCAGCTCGGGCCCGCGCCCGCGGGCTCCGAAGGCCTGGTGCAGCCTGGCGTGACGCCGGGAGTCGCCCCTTCGAGCACGCTGCCCGGCGCGACTCCGAGCGGAAGCGCCACGACGCCCTCCGGGCCGTTGCCGTCGACGTCGCCCGTCGAGATGAAGCCGGTGATGGCCAGCGCCATGGTCGACGATCTGTGGGCGCTCGGCCTCGACGCGCAGAGCCTGCCGCCCATCGAGAAGCTCGAGCCGCGGACGCTCCGCAGCGTGATGAAGCTCATGGCCAGGTCGCTCGGCGTCAAATGCAGCGACTGCCACCAGGAGGGCGACTTCGCGGCGCCCACGCGCCGAAAGAAGATCGCCGCGCACATGTGGGACGAGTTCGCCGCCAAACTCTCGCTGACTGGCTCGGGGAACGGCGAGGCGCCGATCTTTTGCGACTCCTGCCACCAGGGGCGTGTTCAGCTGCTCGACCGCCGGGACAAGAAGGCGCTGAGCAAGTGGATGGACGACAACTTCGTCGCCAGGCTCGATCGGCGCGACGGCAAGACCGGCAAGTCGGTCGAGTGCGAGACCTGCCACGTCGACATGGACATGCACTTCCTGGCCAAATGGAGCGGGAGCGGCAATTCGGGGCCGTGAACGTCCGTTGAGGAGGCCCTCTCCGGGCTGTGGAGAGGCAGTCTCTTCGATGGGGAGCTCGAAGGGAGCCCCGGCTCCCCTTGACCGCGATCACGCCCCTCCCTCTGATTGTTGACGATAGAACACGTGTTCAGGTAGCGTCGTCTGCACGATGCAAGGCTTGACCCAGCGGCAGCAGATGGTCCTCGACTTCATTCAGCAGTCGATTCACGACCGTGGGTACCCCCCCACGCTGCGAGAGATTGGCGCCAGAATGGGCATCCGGTCGACCAATGGGGTCAACGATCACCTTCGCGCCCTGGAGCGCAAGGGCTACCTCACGCGAGAGGACATGAAGTCACGCGCCCTCAGGCCCACCAGCCTGGCCACGCATGCGCCCGTCGAAGACGGGGTTCCGAACGAGCCTGCGAACGACGTCGATCTCGTCGAGATCCGGATCCTTGGCCGTGTGGCCGCAGGCTTGCCGCTCCTCGCCGAAGAGCACGTCGTCGACACGGTGCGCATCGACCGTACGCTCGTCAAAGGCGGGCGCGAGGTCTTCGGCCTCAAGGTGCACGGCGACTCGATGATCGACGCCGGCATCCTGAGCGGCGACTACATCTTTGTGAAGAAGCAGCTCACGGCGAGCCGCGGCGACGTGGTCGTCGCGCTCATCGGCGACGAGGCCACCGTGAAATACTACTTCCCGGAAAAGGACCACGTGCGCTTCCAGCCTGCGAACAAGGGCATGGCGCCCATTTACGTGCGCGCAGCCGATTTCAAGCCGACCATGCTCCTCGGCGTCGTCGTCGGCGTCTACCGCCGGATGTAAAATACCGCGCGGGGTCGAGCCAGCGCTGGCTAAGCCGAACAGGTCCGGATCGGCGGGCGCCGCGCGCAGGCGTACGTCCGTACGCCGAGCACGGCGAGC
>CALFNG010000460.1 GCA_937902985.1 uncultured Myxococcales bacterium | reverse complement strand
GGCGGGAGGCGCGGAGAGCGCCATGTGCGCACCTGCCGCGGCGTCGGCTGTCTCGTCAACGAGATACCCCTGGGCCCGCAGACGGCGGCAAAGGATCTCCCGGCGTCGATCGGTAGGATCGATCAGCAGCACTCGCCTCCCCGAGTTCACAATCGACAAACTACGGGACACGCGGAGGTTCTGCGACGCTTCCCGCTCGCGAAACACGATTTGTCGTTGACTGTACGCGTGCCCCACGCGACACCCACCCTGGTCGCGTCCTGGTCGCGTCCTGGTCGCGTCCTGGTCGCGTCCTGGTCGCGTCCTGGTCGCGTCCTGGTCGCGTCCTGGTCGCGTCTCGACGGCGGAGCTCTCGCGGCTGCTCGTTGCAGAACGGCTCGCTACTTCGGCGGCGGCGGCGGCGACGTCAGCGAGCAGCGCCCGTTGATGCACAGGTCGCCTGGATTGCAGCAGTCGGCCGCGGTCGTGCACGACTCGTATTCCTGCGAGCAGCCCATGGGCGTCGTCTTGCCGCAGACGAGGCCGCCGCCGGCTCCCTGCTCGCAGAACCCGCCGCAGCACACGGCGCCGGTAGTGCACGCGGCCCCGTCTGCCTTGCAAGGGCTGACCGCCCAGTACCCGCGCATGTTGCCCGCGAGCAACTCCTGGCCGGGGAGATAGAATGCCGGGTGACTCGGGTCCTTCCCGGGCGTCGGGGTCGCGTCGACCGCGGAGATCCAGAGCTTCTTCGTGAACGGCTGCGGCCCCGTCTGGCTCTCGTCGGCGAACGCATCGCCCGCGAGCACGTTGCCGTAGGCGCGGCGCGACGTGAAGACGACCCAATTGTAGCCGCCCGTGACCACGTTCGTGAAGCCCAGCGGTGGTCAGCGCGTTCCCGAACTTCGGCATCGGGCTGCAGAGCGCCCTGCCATCGTTGTCGATGCCCGTGAGGATCGCGTTCTGGATCTGCGAGTTGGTCCAGCAACCGAGGCCAGTGGTCGGATCGCCCGTGAGGTTGGCGCTAGTACGCGACCGGCCGGTGCACGACCGTGGTCTTGACCTTCACGGTCTTCTTGCAGGTCGGGCAGGGCATCCCCTTGGCCTTGACCTGAACGTGCTGCTTGTCGCCGTTGTGCACGGTCGTCAACTTCTCGTTGCAGTACGCACAGAACAACGTCGCGATGTCACCTTGCATGGAGCGGGAGCATAAGCACGCCCGGGCGACCCTGCGCTCTCTATTCACGGCTCGATTCACGGCTCGCGGCTCACGGCTCACGGCCAGAGCCGACCGAGGACGGCAGACGTCGTGCCCGAAGCGGTCTCGGACCCGGCGATCACGATACGACCGCAGGCGTCCACCGCGACGGCCTTCAGCGGCCGGTCGGCGCGGGAGCGGCCGAGCTCGTCGGTATCATCGAGCGACTGCTCCTCGGCAGGACTCTCTCGAGCGCCGCTCGGTGATCGACCAGGCGAAAAGAAAAGGAGACCGACCGTACCCCGGGCAGACCGACGCCGACGGTCTCGTGAACTACGCGAGCGCCGGCGGCTTCGATCCCGCAATCTCGAATTTGTACAAGACGGGCTCGCCGCTCATCGAGGACATCGTGGCCAATGGGCCCTGAGCCCAAGCCCTGAGCCTCGGCCTCCCGGGTCGTCGATCGCGAGGGGCGGTTTGCGCTGCGGGAGCTTCTGCTGTTGAAGCGCGCCCGATCGCTTGGGCTGGCCTTGGCACGCGGAAACTCGCTCGTGCCGCGTCAGGCACGCGCTCGAAATGAGGGCGCGGTAAGCTCGACCCATGGCCCTGTCCATCGAGGTCGAACGGCTGATCCGGGCGCTTCCGAAGGTGGAGCTGCACCTTCACATCGAAGGTTCGCTCGAGCCCGACATGGTGTTCGCGCTGGCTGAGCGCAACGGCGTAGCGCTCCGCCACACCAGCGTGGCCGCGCTCAGGGCTGCGTACGAATTTCAGGACCTCCAGTCCTTCCTCGATCTCTATTACGCCGGCTGCGCCGTGCTCCGCACCGAGCAAGATTTCCACGACGTGACCGCGGCGTACGTGCGTCGCGCCGCCGCCGACCGCGTCGTTCACGCCGAGATCTTCTTCGACCCGCAGAGCCACACCGCTCGCGGCGTCCCGTTCGAGACGGTCCTCTCTGGCATGCGCCGGGCGCTAGACGACGGGCGCTCGCGCCACGGCATCACCTCGGGATTGATCCTGTGCTTCTTGCGCCACCTCTCGGAAGAGGAGGCGTTCGCCACGCTCGAAGAGGCCCTTCCCTTCGCTTCCGAGCTCCTCGGCGTCGGGCTGGACTCATCCGAGCTCGGCAACCCGCCGCGCAAGTTCGAGCGGGTGTTCGCGCGAGCCCGCGACGCGGGCCTGCACGTGGTCGCGCACGCCGGCGAGGAGGGGCCTGCTGGTTACATCCGAGAGGCCCTCGATGTCCTCCATGTCGAGCGGATCGATCACGGCATCCGCTGCGACGAAGACGCGACGCTGCTCGAGCGGCTCGCGCAGACCCGCATACCGCTCACGGTCTGCCCCCTGTCGAACCTCAAGCTGCAGGTCGTACGGCGCCTGGCCGAGCACAACCTGAAGCGCCTCCTCGATCGCGGGCTCTGCGTCAGCGTCAACTCCGACGATCCCGCGTATTTCGGCGGTTACATCGCCGACAACTATCGCGCCGTCTGCGAAGCCTTGCCCATCGACGCCGCGGACGTCGTGCGCCTGGCCGAAAATGCCGTCGAGTCGTCGTTCCTGCCCGCGACCGACAAGGCCGCGCACCAGGCAAAGATTCGCCGCGCGGCCGAAGGACCCTGAAGGCGGGCCTACCCCGGACATCGGGCGAAGGCCACCCGCAACGGCGCCGATCACAACGACATCCAGAACCCATTGCTCGGTGGGCCTGGGATGCGCGGGCGTCGGCCCGGCCGGCTACCTTGGATATGTCACCGCGTGGCTGCGCTACGAGCTCGCCGGCGACGCCACGGCTGGCCCCGCGGTCCGAGGCCAGGCCTGGAGAGCGACCCCGGCTGGCAAGACGCGACGGTGGCGGATCTTCCCTGACTGTCGACGCCGCTACGCTTCAAGTGGATCGAGCTCGAGCGAGGCGTCGCGCAAGTTGGATGGAAAATTGCAATCAAAGTTGAAAACGAAGTAACGGAACGGAACGGAGGAGAGCTCATGCAAGCTGCAACGCAAACCGGGATCGAAGCGTGGGTCCCGCGACGAGCGATGATGGTAACGGGTATCGCTGCGTGGGCCGGCGGGCTCGTGCTCGCGGTCGTCGCAGGTTGGTACACGGTGCATGTAAGAACGGCGACAGATGCCACGGAAGAGGCGACCCCCGCATGGGCCGACACGGCCGAATCGCAAGAAACGCTCGTGTTGGCTGCAGACGTGGTCGTCGCAGCTCGGCCGCATGACGGTGTTACCCAGAAACAGAAACCGTAGCCCCCGATCGCGCGGGCGATGAAGTCGACGCGGCCCGCGCGCGGGGACACGAGCCCGCGGGCCGTTTGGGCCCGACGGCTCGGTCGACCGCCACGCGGCGACTCGACGTGCGAGATCGGGAGCCGCCTTCAGAACAGCACCACCTCGCCGGGGGCTTGACCCACTTCGTCCGTAGCCAGCCGCTGCTGGGCGCCGATCCTCGAGAGACCGGGACGCGCCGGGCAATCGAAGGCTTGCTCTGCCGTTCATCGGACCCAGGCGACTCCATTCCAGAGAAGCAGGGTGCCGCCGTTGCCCACGGCCCACGCGGATGTGGGGCTCGGGCTCCAGACCGACCAGACGATCTGGTTCGTTCCCGTCGCGGGCGTCGTCCACGCGCCGCCGTGGAAGTGCAGCGTCAGGCCGTTCAGGCCCGCCGCCCAGAAGTCGTCTGGGCCGCTCCCCCCCATGCGAAACCACGCCCCATCCCCCGTGGGCGCTGCAGCCCATGCGGTTCCGTTCCAGTGCTGAAGAGCGCCCTCATAAGGGGCGACCCACACGTCATCGGGGCGCGCACACCACACGGCGCGCGCGGGCGGCCCTTTGTAGCCGTTGGCGTCGAAGTGCTTGCCGTCGCCGTGAATGACGTAGCCCTCCCCTTTCGGGTTGCTTCCCACCATCCACACGTCTGTCGGGCCGGTCCCTCCGACCCCCCAGAGGCTGCTCGACCCGGGGATGCGCTGGCTCTCCCACTTCGCGCCGTTCCAGTGGCGCATGTATCCACCCTCGTCGCCGTTGTCGATGCCAACGGCCCACACGTCTTCGGGCCCGCTGGCCCATATATGGGCCAGCGTCGTTTCGGCGCCGTCGGACACCTGACGCCAGGCTGCGCCGTCCCAGTGCAAGATCGCGCCCTCTTGGCCCGACGCATAGACGTTAGTCGGCCCCGTACCCGTCAAGCCGGTGAGGTTCTCCTCCGTACCGCTCGACGAGCGAGACCAGGCTTGCCCGTTGAAGTGCAAGATCGTTCCCTTGTCGCCCGCCGCCCATACATCGGCCGGCCCGCTGCCCCAGACCGACCGAAGGTTCGCCGTGGTGACGGAAGTTGATTGGGCAGTCGCCTGGCCATCCGTGCCCGCGGCGACCTTGTGACAGGCGACGAGTCCGAAGACGGCGACCCACATTCTCGACCTTGCGCGCATCCGCGCAGGCTAGACCAGACCGGGGCAGTCGTGATCCTGGGACGTGCCCTCGGTGCGGCGTTCACTACGCGATGCAGTCGGCGACCATGCCGCGCTACGCGAGGGCGTCGGCGCAGGCCGTCGTCCGCGGGCGGGAGCGAGCGCCGTCCCGCTAGCCCTTGCGGGTCGAAGAGCGCCGCCGGCCTCGGACTCGGATCAGGGCTAGGCCGAGCACGGCGGCGACTGCGCCGAGGCTCCCGGCCAGCCCGCCGCTCGACTGCGCCGACGCGACGCAGCCCGCGCCCCCACCCCCGGCAGTCGAACCGCCGGCTCCGGCGCCGGCTGCATTTGACGCTCCGCTCGAGCCGCCCGCTCCGCTCGACGAACCCGGGCCGGTTGGCGTTCCGTCAGGCAACGCTGGCCCAGGCTGGCACACCAGTGGAGGACGCGAAGACCGTCACCTGGCGCCGTCCCCGCCGTCAAGCCCGGCCCCAGACCTCGGCCGCAGTCTCGACGACGAGTCGGAGCTTGTCACGCTGCGCGTCGACCGCGATGTTGTTGCCGTGTACGGTGCTCGAAAATCCGCACTGCGGGCTGAGCGCGAGTTGCTCCAGCGGGACGAAGCGCGCCGCTTCGTCGATACGCCGCTTGAGATCGTCCTTTCGCTCGAGCACGCCGAGCTTCGTCGTCACGAGTCCGAGGACCACCACCTTCCCCTTGGGAAGGAAGCGCAAGGGTCGGAAGTCTCCACTCCGCGCGTCGTCGTATTCGAGAAAATACGCGTCGACGTCCATCTCGGAGAGCAGGGCCTCGGCCACGGGCTCGTAGCCGCCCTGGGCCGCCCAGGTGCTCTTGAAGTTTCCGCGGCACAGATGAACGGCGAGCGTCATGCCGGGCGGCTTCTTGGCAACGACGCGGTTGATGAATTTCGCGTATCGGTGCGGAAGCTCGTCGGGATCGTCGCCGCGAGCACGCGCCGCCTCGCGCATCTTGTCGTCGCAAAGGTACGCGAGGTTCGTGTCGTCCATCTGAACGTACGTCGCGCCGGCGTCGGCGAGCGAACGAAGCTCCGCGCCGTAGGCCTCGGCGACGTCCTCGTAGAAGTCGGGCTCGAGCTCGGGGTAGTGCGCGGCGCTGATCCCGGCGCGGCCGCCCCGGAAGTGGAGCATGGTCGGCGAGGGAATCGTGACCTTCGGCGTGCGGGTCGTCAGGCCCTTCAAGAACCGGAAGTCTTCGAGCTGGATGTCCTTGACGTGGCGGACCTTGTCGATCACCCGCATGACGGGCGGCGCGAGCTCTTCGGTTCCGTCGGCCTTCGCGACGGTGACGGGAATGGCGGTCTCGACGCCGGCGAGCTGCTCGAGAAAGTCGATGTGAAAATACGTTCTTCGGTATTCCCCGTCGGTGACGCTATAGAGCCCCACGTCTTCTTGAAGCTTGACGACCTCGACGATCGCCTGGTCTTCGACCGCTCGCTTTTCGGCCGCCGTGATCTCCCCTCGAGCGAATTTCTCGCGCGCCTCGAGGAGGGCGCGAGGCCGGAGCAAGCTGCCGACGTGGTCGGCGCGAAACGGCGGCACGGTGCGTACGTCGGTCATCGATCTTTTCTTTCGTTAGAGGCGCCCTCGCCGCGAAACGCACGGGACTCGGACCACGACACGTCGGCAGCGAACGCTGCGGCGAGCTCGGTCGGCTCGCCAAGCGACGCGACGCACGACTCCAGGCCGCTCCGCATCGTCTCGACCTCCGAGCGCGAGAGCCCGGCCAGCATCCGGGTCTCGATGGAGGCCGTCGCCTCGTCGCAAGCATCCAGCAGTCGCTGCCCCTTCGCCGTCAGGCTGGCGCGCTGGATCCGGGCGTTGGCGAGGTCGGCGGTGCGGACGACCAGCCGGCGCTGCTCGAGCGAAATGACGAGCTGATTCATCGCTTGCGCGGTGACGAGCGTGCGGCGCGCGAGCTGCGCGGAGGAGAGCCCCTCGCGCTGACGCAGAACGGTGAGCGCGGTGTACTCGGGCGTCGTCAAGCCATGGGGCGCGAGCGCCGCGTCGAGCTGCGCCCGTAGACCGCGCTCGACCCACTTGACCAAATAGCCAATACGGGCAACCGGGCGGCGGCTGGCGGTCATGGCCTGATCTCGTTAGCAGTCATGCCGCTGGCATGTCAACTTGCTTTATAACAACCCACCTGATACCTAGAACGAACGATGGAACCCCCCGAGCTCCCGGTCTCGCTGAACGACGCGACGATGCGCGGACTCGGTGCGGTCTCCTTGTCGGTCGCTTCGGGCGTGAGGGCCATGGTGGGGGCAATCGTGGGGGAAGAGTGAACCGGGCCCCCTACCGCGCGGCGTCTTTCGGGCCGGTGGACGTCGAGCAAGTCACCCGCCCCGACGGCTCGGTGCTCCTCCGCTCCCGGTTCGAACTCGGGCCGTATCCGCGCGTTCTCACGGAGCGCCTGGTTCACTGGGCCGCGGTGGCTCCGGATCGCGCGTTCCTCGCCCGCCGCGACGAAGGCGGGCGCTGGCGCATGCTGACCTACGGTCAGGCGCTCTCCCGGGTCGAGCGGATCGCGCAGGGCCTGCTCGATCGGGGGCTCGGTCCCGAGCGGCCGATCGCCATCCTTTCGGAGAACAGCCTCGAACACGGGCTCCTCGCCCTCGCCGCCTTGCACGTCGGGGTGCCGTTCGCGCCGATATCCCCCGCCTATTCGCTCCTGTCTGCGGACTTCGGGCGGCTCTCGCACGTCATCCGGCGGTTGACGCCGGGGCTCGTGCTCGTCTCCGACGGGCCTTCGTACCAGCGGGCCGTCGCGCAGACCGTGGCTCCCGACGTCGAGGTCATCGCGACCGGCCGCGGGCTCGAAGGGGAGCGGTCGGCCCCTTTCGATCGCCTCGAGTCGCGTCGCCCCACTCGCGATGTCGCGCGCGCCCACGCGGCCATCGAGCCCGATCAGGTTGCCAAGATTCTCTTCACGTCCGGCTCTACCGGCGCGCCGAAGGGCGTCATCAACACGCACCGCATGCTGTGCAGCAACCTGCAGCAGATCGCGCAGTGCTTCCCTTGCATGGTCGAGGCGCCGCTCGATCTCGTCGACTGGCTTCCTTGGCACCACACGTTCGGCGGGAATCACAATTTCGGGCTCGTGCTCTCCACCGGCGGCACCCTGCACATCGACGACGGCAAGCCGACGCCCGCGGGGATGGCCACGACGATCGCGAATCTGCGCGAGATCGCTCCGACGGTCTATTTCAACGTCCCGAAGGGCTTTGCCGAGCTACTGACCCGACTCGAGGCCGACGCGGCGCTCCGCCGCACCTTCTTCTCCCGTCTGAAGCTCATGTTCTACGCGGGGGCCGGGCTGGCGCAGCCGGTGTGGGACGGGCTCGAGCGGCTCGCGCTCGACGCCCTTGGCGCGCGCGTGGTCATCACGTCGGGGCTCGGGTGCACCGAGTCCGCTCCGTCTTCGCTGTTCGCGCACTGGTCGGGGACCTGGTCGGGCCTGCTCGGCGTTCCGGTGCCGGGCCTCGAGCTCAAGCTCGCCCGCGTGGACCAGAAGCTCGAGGCGCGTTACCGGGGGCCCAACGTCACGCCGGGTTATTTTCGTCAGGCCGAAGCGACGCAGGCCGCCTTCGACGAAGAGGGGTTCTACCGGACGGGGGACGCGCTTCGCTTCGTCGACTCGCGAGAGCCGAATCGGGGCATGCTGTTCGATGGGCGTATCGCCGAAGACTTCAAGCTGAGCACGGGAACCTGGGTCAGCGCGGGCCCGGTTCGGGCGGCAGTCGTCGAGGCTTGCGCACCTCTCGTGGCCGACGCGGTGCTGACTGGCATCGATCGAGATTGCGTGGGAGCCATCTTGTTTCCGGCGTTGTCCGAGTGCCAGCGGCTCGCGAACGTGCCCGAAACGGCCCCCGCCGCCGAGGTCGTCGCACACCCCCTCGTACGCGCGCGCCTCTCGGCGGCGCTCGAGGCGTGCGCGGCGCGCGCCACGGGCAGCGCGAGCCAGGTGCTGCGCGCCGTGCTCACGGCGATCCCGCCATCGACCGACGCGGGGGAAGTCACGGACAAGGGATCGCTCAATCAGCGGGCGGTCCTCGATGGGCGCGCCGCCCTGGTCGAGTCCCTTCACGCGACGCCACCGGGCGAGGGCGTTTTCGTCATCATCAAAAGGAGCAACGAATGAATCCCCATGGGCAAGCCGCTATCGTCACGGGTGGCGCATCCGGCCTCGGCGCCGCGACGGCGCGGGCGCTGGTCGCGGCCGGCGCACGCGTGGCGATCCTCGACGTCAACGCCGAGCTGTCCGAAGCGACGGCCACCGCGATGGGGGCGCGCGCCTTTCCCTGCGACGTATCCGACGCCGCGTCGGCCGCGCACGCGCTCGCGCTGGCACGCGAAGCCCACGGGCCCGCGCGCATCCTGGTGAACTGCGCGGGGATTGGCGGTGCCTCGCGCATCGTCGGTCGCGAAGGGCCCATGCCGCTCGAGCGGTTCGAACGTACGATCCGCGTCAACCTGATCGGCACGTTCAACATGATGCGGCTCGTGGCCGCCGAGCTCAGCACGCTCCCTCCGCTGGGCGACGACGAGCGCGGCGTCATCGTCTCGACGACGTCGGTCGCGGCGTTCGAGGGGCAGATCGGCCAGGCGGCCTACGCGGCCTCGAAGGGCGGCATCGCTTCACTGACGTTGCCCGCGGCGCGCGAGCTCGCCCAGTTCGGGATTCGCGTGCTGGCCATCGCGCCGGGCTTGTTTCAAACGCCGCTGCTCGGGGAGCTCCCGGCGGAGACGCAGGCAGCCCTGGCCAAGGCGATCCCGTTCCCGAAACGCCTGGGCAAACCCGACGAGTTTGCGCGTCTCGTCATGCACATGGTGGATAACCTCTCGCTCAACGGCGAGGTCGTGCGCCTGGATGGCGCGCTGCGCCTCGGCCCGAGGTAAATCAGATCGATGAACGTCCAGGACCTGATCGCCATCGACGTCCACACCCACGCAGAGGTCTCGTGCCGGGCACCGGCCGACGACTACGGGCGCGAGTTCGACGAAGCCGCGTCCAAGTACTTCAAGGTCGGGCGCCGTCCGACCATCCTCGAGACCGTCGCCCACTACCGCGAACGTCGGGTCGGCTTCGTGATGTTCCCGGTGGACGCCGAGTTCGGAACGGGGCGCACCCGGGTGCCCAACGAAGAGGTCGCCCAGGCGGCCGCGCAGAACTCCGACATCATGATCGCGTTCGCGAGCATCGACCCGCACAAGGGGCTGATGGGCGCGCGCGAGGCGCGACGGTTGATCGCAGAGTTCGGGGTGCGCGGCTTCAAGTTCCACCCGACCGTGCAGGGCTTCTTTCCGAACGACCGGATGGCCTACCCGCTCTACGAGGCGATCGCGGAGGCCAAGCTCCCGGCCATCTTCCATAGCGGTCACTCGGGCATCGGAACGGGCATGCGAGGCGGCGGGGGGCTGCGGCTCAAGTACTCCAACCCCATTCACATCGACGACGTCGCCGTCGACTTCCCCGACATGTCGATCGTGATCGCGCACCCCTCGTGGCCGTGGCAAGACGAAGCGCTGTCCGTCTGCCTGCACAAGCCCAACGTGTACATCGACCTGTCGGGCTGGTCGCCGAAGTATTTCGCGCCGCAGCTCGTTCAGTACGCGAACACGCAACTCAAACACAAGGTGCTCTTCGGCTCGGACTTTCCGCTCATCACCCCCGAGCGCTGGCTCGCCGACTTCGAGAAGATCGAAATCAAGCCCGAGGTACGGCCGCTCATCTTGAAGCAGAATGCCGTCAAGCTCCTCGGCCTCGCGGGGGCCTGATGGGAGCGCCGATGCGCGCTCAGGTCGGCATCCTCGGCGCCGGGCCCGCCGGGCTCCTGCTCTCGCACCTGCTCCATCGCCAGGGCGTCAGTTCGATCGTGGTCGAGACCCGCAGCCGCAGTCACATCGAGAAGCGGGTGCGCGCCGGCGTCCTCGAACAGGGCACCGTCGACACGCTCTGCACGGCCGGCGTGGGGGAGCGCCTCTTGCGCGAAGGGATGGTCCATCGCGGGATCGAGCTCCGATTCGGAGGGGCCGCGCATCGCATCGCGTTCGAGGACCTCGTCCCGGGTCGCGCGATCACGGTGTACGGCCAGCAGGAGGTGGTCAAAGACCTCGTCGCTGCCCGCCTGGCAGCGGGCGGGGAGATCGTCTTCGACGTATCGGACGTGCGCCTCGAGGCGATCGACTCGGAGCGTCCCACCATTCTGTTCGCCGCCGATGGCCAGCAGGCGCGCCTCGAGTGCGAATTCATCGCCGGCTGCGACGGCTTCCACGGCATTTCGCGCGACGCGATCCCCGGCGGCGTTCTGAGCGTCTTCGAGAGACACTTCCCGTTCGCTTGGCTTGGAATCCTGGCGGCCGTCGCCCCCTCGAGCCATGAGCTCATCTACGCGCAGAACGAGCGCGGCTTCGCCTTGCACAGCATGCGCTCGCCGGCCGTCTCGCGCTTCTACCTTCAGGTCGAGGCCGACGACGACCTCGCGAACTGGCCCGACGCGCGCATCTGGGAAGAGCTGCGCGCGCGCCTCGAGACCGTCCCCGGCTGGACCCTGACGCCGGGCCCGATTCTCGAGAAGGGCATCACGGCGATGCGAAGCTACGTCGCCGAACCGATGCAGTTCGGGCGCCTCTTCCTCGCGGGCGACGCCGCGCACATCGTGCCGCCCGCCGGCGCGAAGGGGATGAACCTCGCCGTCGCCGACGTGCGCGTCCTGACAGCGGCGTTCGTCGACTGGTTCGCCTCCGGCGCGCGCGCGCGCCTCGACGGGTACTCCGCCGCTCGGTCGCGGAGCGTCTGGCGGGCGCAGCACTTTTCTTCGTGGATGACGACGCTGCTTCACACCTTTCGCGACGACGACGCGTACGCGCGAAAGCTCCAGCGATCGCACCTCGACTATCTGGTCCGGTCGCGGCCAGCGGCGACGAGTTTTGCGGAGAACTACGTCGGGATGGAGATGCTTTGACATGAGCCCCACCGAGTCACCTCTCGGCTACCGCCGCGACCCGGTCGGCACACAGCCTCCCCTGCAGTCGCCTGCGTACGGTTCGAGTCGGCTGCGAGCGCCCCGGCTCGCCCCCGTGGCGCTCGCGCAGACGCTCACCGAGATCACCGGTCCCCTCATCGGTGCAAGCCGCGTTGGGCCGAGCGATCCCGATCTCACCCGGCAGCACGCGGAGGAGCCGCAAGGGCAGCGCATCATCGTGCACGGCCGCATCCTCGACGACCGGGGCCGACCGGTCCCGCACACCTTGGTCGAGATATGGCAAGCGAATGCGGCCGGCCGCTACGCCCACGACGGCGACCAGCACCCCGCCCCACTCGACCCGCACTTCACCGGGGCCGGGCGCTGCTCGACCGACGGCGACGGCGCGTACCGATTCGTCACCATCAAGCCGGGCGCTTATCCCTGGAGGAACCATCACAACGCCTGGCGCCCCGCGCACATTCACTTTTCGCTCTTCGGCGTGGCCTTCGCGCAGCGCCTCGTGACCCAGATGTACTTCCCGGACGATCCGCTCTTCGCAACCGATCCGATCTTCAACGCCATCGCCGACGAGCGCGCCCGCCAGCGACTCGTGGCGCGCTTCGACCTCGAAGCGAGCGTGCCGGAGTGGGCCCTCGCCTTCAGCTTCGACATCGTCCTGCGCGGCCGGGACGAGACCCCCCGCGAGGACCCGGCGCGATGACCCTGCCGACGACGCCGTCGCAGACGGTCGGCCCCTTCTTCGGCTTCGGTTTGAGCTGGGCCGACGGTCCCTACGTCGTGCCCGCCGGCGTCCCGGGCGGCTTCTGGATCCGCGGGCAGGTCTTCGACGGGGCGGGCGAGCCAGTCCCCGACGCGCTGATCGAGACGTGGCAGGCGGACCCGCAGGGGCGCTTCGCGACCGGTGACGAGCCGCTCGACGCGGCGTTCGCCTTTCGTGGCCTGGGGCGCTCCTGCACGGACCCGCGCGGGTTCTTCGGCGTGTTCACCGTCAAGCCTGGGCGGGTTTCGTCGGCGCTCGCGCGCGCGGGAGAGGCGCCGAGCGCAGCGCGAGCCCGGCTCCAGGCGCCCCACGTGGCCGTGACCGTGCTCGCGCGAGGTCTCTTGAACCGCGTGGTCACGCGCATCTACTTCGCCGACGAGCCGGCGGCGAATGCGGAGGACCCCGTGCTCGCCTCGCTGCCGGATCCGTCACGCGGTGCCACACTCCTAGCGACGCCCCTAGCGACGCCCCTAGCGACGGCGCTGGCGGCGGCCGGCGGAGACGGCTACCGCTTCGACATCCACCTGCAGGGGGAGCATGAAACGGTCTTCTTCGACTTCTGAGGGCGGCGGCAACCGGTTGTTCTCCGGCGTCTTCGCGCGGGGCGACGTGGCCCGGTGCGTGAGCGACGAGGCCTGGCTCGAGGCGATGCTCGACGTGGAGGGCGCGCTCGCGCGTGCCCTCGCGCGTGCGCAGCTGGCGACCCCGGACGCCGCGGCTGCCATCACCGCCGCGGCT
>CALFNG010000459.1 GCA_937902985.1 uncultured Myxococcales bacterium | reverse complement strand
TTGCGCGCCCTGGATCGCGCCCGGCATGGCGGCGAGGTACTTCGCGGCCCGCTCGAGTCTCCGATCGTAGGTGTCGGTCCGGTCCGTGCGCGTCGGCGGCGGAAGCGGCGCGGGCTTGGGGAACTTGTCGAGCGCGTCGTTGACGTCGAAGAGCGCGCCCGTGAGTTCTACGTGCTCGTAGGAGGCACCCCCGAGGCACGGCAGGCCAAAGCAGTGCGCCGCGCTTTGCCCTCGCTCGGGCACAAGTCCGTGGCGCTCCGCGTGGTCGAGGGCTGCACGTTGCACGCGGGCGAACTCGTCATCGCTGCGAGTGCGGGTGACGGAACGATCGAGCAGGAGTCCGACGCGCCAACGGCCGGCCGTCCAGGTCGTATGCGCGAAGCCTGCGAGGTCGGCGAACGCGTCGATGATCTGGGCGCGCGACGTCGTGGTGTCGAAGTCCAGCATGATGCCGTGCGCACGGACGAAGCTGTCCAATGAGCGATAGCCGTTGCGGAAGTCGGCGAGCGCGATCCTCGGTGCGTCCTCTTTCCTGGCACACGCTCTCGGGGCTCGGACGCGTGCCAGGGCGGAGCGGAGGGAGACAGCGTGGCCCTCGGCGGGGCGGCAGAGGGACGGCCAGACGGTGGCGCTCATGGCTCGCACCTCACGAGCACGCGCTCGGGCGGGGTCATGACCGACGCCTTGACGAAAGCGTCACCCTCGAGAGTGTTGTGCTCGGTGCAGAGCGCGAAGGTTCGGCCCGTCGGATGGTGCGTGATCACGGCGCCGTGGGCGCAGACTTCGCCGCCGCACACGAAGCAGTGATCAAGGTCGTCGGCCAGCTTCATCGTCCGCCCCGACCCACGACGCGCAGGGTTACCCCGTACGCCGCGCGTGCAGCCTCGGCCGGGTCCGGGGCGGTGCGGGCCGCGGAGGCGACCGGCGACGCGGCGAGCAGCGCGCCGAGGTCGGCCCGGGAGACGTAGGTCCGGCGACCGATGCGCGTGGCGCGCACGCGGCCCTCTCGGATCAGGCGACGGAGCGCGCGCCGCTCGATGCCTGCGTCGGCCATGGGCACGAGGTCATCGCCGGCCCGCCCCGCTCCTCGCTTGGCGGCGAGCGCGTCCACGAGCCCGACGATCGCTGCGGCGACGGCGAGCACGCGCGGATCATGCGGCGTCATGGCCGCCCCCGCTGTTCGCGTCGCCCGGCTGAACGGGAAGAACGATGCCGAGCAAGCGCGCTGCCCGGGTCAGTCGAACTTGCGTGGCGTCGTGAACGCGATCACCGCGCGCCCAACGTCGGATCGTGGCGTCGTCGCACTGCGTTTCGGCGCGCAAGCGGGCGCGTTCGTGAGGAGACAACATCGTGGGAACCTCCAACGAGGTCCACACTCCTCCTTCGCGGTGCCGCGGTCGTGGTTAGTGGGACTGCTAGGTCTCTGTCCCCCTGCGTTTGGTTGCCTTCTTTTCGAAGTCGAACAGCGATTCCGCCTTGTCCTTCGACATCCCAAGTGCCTTCATTCCTGCGACCAGGAGCCGCTCCGCCTGATCCTGCTCTGTCACCTTCGGATCGAATCTACGAATGAGCCGGACGAATGCGTCGTGGATCAACTGGAGAGCGCCCAACTTGAACGGATCGATACCTTCGTCACGCAAGATCGCGAGCGTACCGAAGCACTGCGCGCCCAAGAGAAATTGCTCAGCCAACTCGTTGGTCGAAAGCTTCCACTCTCCGATCCACATGGCCATCGTATTGCGCAAAATGACGATGTGTTGGGGCCGCCCGTCTGGGCGTTTCTTTTCCGGGACGACATCAGCCACCGAGAGCGCGAGGTCGAGGTTGAGGTCCGGGTACGTCCCTTTGGGGAGCGCGAGCATCAAGGTTCCCGTCGCTTCGTATTGGCGAGTCCGCGACCGCTCCAGTGCCCGCAACGCGACCGCGTCTAGCTCCGCAAGGTTTTCATCGTCTCCCTGAAGAATTGCGGCGAGCGTTGCTCGCAGGATGCGGACCACCGACCGCGCCCGGAGGCGCTCAGGATTTTGGCCAACCCGCTCCAAAGAGAAGTGCCGCTGCGTGCACATCGACTCGGCTATGTACAGTTGCCTGATGCACTCAAGGCGCCTGGCTTCAAGGGCAGCCGCGGGGGGAACCGGCGGATTGGACCAAGTCGGCGCTTGGCGGTCAGCACCCGGACGACTAGGTTTCTTGCGAAGCACGCTCACTCCGTGTCTTTCCGCGGCGCGCCGGCTCTCACCCCGACGCGCCGCTTTTCTTTCGGCCCGATCCTACTCGCCCTCTCGCGGGAGCGCGACGAACGGGAGGCGTATGCCATCGGTGACCGTCTCCGCCCGGCTCTTTCCAAGGTGCGTCGGGGTGGCGTCGAGCAAGGAGAGGTCGATCGCCACACGGATGCGGGTGGGTCTAGGCATAGACTTCCTCGGATGTTGCACTCGTCCCTTCCTCGTCCGCGTACTCGGCGATCCGCGCCGCTCGCCGCGACGGGACAGCGTCTCCGCTAGTTCACGTGCGTCGGCCTTGTCGCGGCCACCTTTCTCGGTGCGCCAATGTCCGCCGTGTACCCGTCGTGTGTGCGTTCCTGCTCGGGATCTACGTCGTGTGGTCGCGATGCGTCGCGAACTGGCCCTGTTCGCCGAGTACGCGAGCGCGGCAGTCTGCGCTCCTCGGCCTGAACATCGAGGAGCGCGAGCTCGTCGGGAGCAAGTGTCGTCATCGCGCGCCGGCGCTGCGGTCGGTCATTCGCGCGGCCGACGGGTGGAGGCGATGCCGCAACGGAAATATTCGTCACGACCGATGCGGACCTGTCGCCGCGGTGCGAAGCTGACGAAAGCCATGCGAACATCTATGCCCGTCGTTGTTGCCGCACTTGCGAGCATGCTCGTATCGCCGTCCGCAAAGGGAGACGGCGTGCCGCCAGTCCTTCCCGATCCGCCCGATGCGCGCTGCGCCATGGCGCCAGCGGACTTCGCCATATCGGACGCGCTGGCGACGTACGCACGAGCGGCCCACGACACAACGCTTCCGCGGTGCGGAGCGGCGTGGATGGCCCAGGCCGGCGACGCACTCACATCAATCGCGTCCATGACAAACTTCGCCTACCAGCAAGGAAAAGAGGACGGCGTGAGGCTTGCGCTCCGTACAAGCGCTGCGCGCGCACCGGTCTATGATCAGCCGTCGTCGCCCGCGGCCTCACCGGCCGTGGACGCGTTGTCGGCGCTAGCTGCTGGGCTCAAGAGCTTCGCCGCTCATCCTCTCGGACCAGGCGCGCAACCGCACGCGACCAACTGCACGGGCACCATAGTCGCTGGGCACGTCTATACGACCTGCCAGTAGATCATTGAGCCCGCCCTTGGCGCGGCGCAAGCGCCCCTACTTGCCTCGCTGACGCGCTTTCGGCGTCAGGGCGACCACGTTGCCCATGCGGGCCAGCCGGCGCGCCTCAAGCTCTCTGGCGAGCTGCGAGACCACGTCCCATCGACCGGCCGCCGTCGCACCCTCGAGCGCCTTAGCGACCGCCGCTTCCACCATGTCCAAGTCCGACGGGCCGGGACACGCGCGATCCAAAACCGGATCCAACGGCGCTCCGTTCAGTGGGGCATCGACACTCGTTGCCGGGGTATCGACAGTCGTATGTGCGCGATCCCCCGTCGATGGGCCCTCGACGCTGGCCGCTCGGTCGCTTTCGAATCCCGCCCTCTCCGCTGACTTGTTGAGTGATTCTGCCGGTGTCGGCCGGCGGCGAATCCGCGTCCGGCGTAACGGGCGCGGGCTCCTCGGGAGCTTCGAACAGCGACGCGGGGAGCGCCGGGAACGGCGCGCCGATCGTGCCGCTCAGGTCCTCGGCCATCTTCACGTAGCGGAGGGTCGTCGAGATCTCGTCGTGCCCGGCGCGGCGCTGCATCTTTGCGACGTCTACGCCTGCGAGCGCCAGGCACGTGATGCCCGTATCCCGCCACGATCGGAAGTTGATCTTCATCGTGGTCGGGCTCTGCTCGCTCAAGCGCGCCCGATCGAGCTCGGCGAGCTTGAAGTGCGTCCGCATCCACTCGGCGCGGCGCTTCTCGGTCAGCTCCGCCATCACCGGGAGCACGACGACGCCGGGCGCGAGCTTGCCGGCGGCTGCTTTGACGGCTTCCGCCCGCATCGACTTGAGGAGGGGAACGAGCGTCGGCGGCATCGGCACGTCCCGGACCCCGTTCCGGGTCGTCGGCGCACCGACCTTCTCCGAGTCCTCGTCGTACGCCTTCGTCACGTGGACGACGGACGCCTCGATGTTCCAGAAGGTCTCCTCGCCCTGGGGCAAACGCATCTATGCGCTGCGAAACGTCCTGGTGGAACCGGTCTTCGGTCAGATCAAGGCGGCGATGGGGTTTCGGCGCTTCCCGCTGCGCGCCTGGGCAAGGTCGACAACGAGTGGAGCATCGTCTGTCTTTGCCACAACCTCCTGAAGCTCTTCAGGGCACGCCCTCTCCTGAGCACCTAAGGCCGGACCCGACCGCTCCCGGGTCTCGCAAGCGTCGCGACGCGCCGCGAGCATCACCGATCTCACGTTGCCGTCCTCCACGAGCGTCTCGGGCGACCCCGCTCGCCTTGCGCGTGTACGTCGGGCGCAAGGAGGTCGCAATTGGAGATCCGCAGCGCGTCATCGCGCCGGTTCCCGCCGAGGCATCGCATGGCTTCGGCGAAGCGCTGAAGCGCAGCGGCCCGAACGACCTCTTCGTGAAGCCGATCGCCGAGGCGTTACCGAAGGGCTCGCACGAGGCGTCTCTCTATTTCGATCGAGACACGCCTTATCGCATTTTCACCGGAGTCCTTTTCACGCTCGGGCAATCCGAGGTCTCGCACTACCAGCTCATGACGACAAGCGGCACGGTCTCCGTCGACCCGCCGAATGCGCACGGCGACTGGGCAAAGAAGATGGCGGAGCCCCATCTCGGCGCGACCGTCATCGTGCTCTCGGAAGGCATTTCGGTGAAGGCCCGTGGCAGCAACATCGCGCCCGGCTGCAAGGATACGGGGTCGGGGGTCGCCATCCCGCGCAAGAGCGAGGCGCAGGACTTCGCGGCTCTCACGGAGTGCCTCGCGCGGGTGAAAGCGGCCGCACCGGAATTTGCGGGCGAGAAGGACATCATCATCAGCGCGCAGCCGGCCATTCCCGTCGCGCAGATCATCGCCACGATCGACGCAGCGCGCAGCTCGTTCCCGACCGTCGCGTTCGGCTTATCGCGCTGACCGACGGGTCGCGGTAGGCTCGGCGCATGATCAAAGTATCCGTCATGTACCCGAACACGCCCGGCGTTCGTTTCGATCACGATTACTACCGCGACAAGCACATGCCGCTCGTGAAGGAGCGAATGGGTGCACACTGCAAGTTCTACACGATCGACAGGGGCCTCGCCGGCGGCGCCCCAGGCTCGCCGCCGACGTACGTCGGGATGTGCCACATCTTCTGCGAATCCGTCGAGGCGTACGGCGCGGGCATGGGCCCGCACAACAAAGAGATCAGGGCGGATATCGCGAATTACACCGACGCCCAGCCGGTCATCCAGATCAGCGAGGTCGTCGTCGGCAATCAGTGATCGAAGTACGTCCTCTTCTCGAGATCTTCGAGTAGCCCTCGCCCGCTTGGATTCCAATCGAGAGTCTCGCCGAGGACCTTCACGAGCCGCACGTGCTGGCCGTTCAGCTCCCCGACCACTTTGGGGCTCCAGTGCTCGCTGAAGAGAGCCAGCTTGGCTTCCAGGTTCACCTTCTGCATGTCGCGCTCCTTCTCTTCGAGTGAAGGTTGGTGAAATCGAGCGCGCGGCCGGTAGCGCTGCCCGACCCAGGCGAGCTGCGGCGGCTTCATCACGTCGAGGTAGGCCGCGAAGAGGTCTCGGATGCCTCGAGGTGGTCCTCGAAGTGACCGTAAGGTCGACGAACGTTGTGCGTGCACATCTCTGGCCCGTACTGCACCGCCCGGGTCTGCTCCAGGTTCCACAGACGCGTGCGCCGAGCTACCTGGTTCACCCGTTGCGCGACTGACTTGCCAGGGCCGAGCTGAAAGTGGACGTTGAAGTCCTCTAGGTCCTCGCGCGGTCCCGAGTAGGAGGGCAACCGCTTGGCGAGGTCCTCGGTCTGGCCGGGCGATAGCGGGGCTGACGGCGGCACGAACAGCTCGAAGATCGCTTCCTCGAGCGGGGGGGCCTCGTAGTACCGATTCACCGTCACCGTCACGAGATTGTTGTTGCACGGAAAGGGCCGAGAGTTGGCTCTTCTTGTGCGTGCTCAACGATTCCGGCCTCAGCGGCGTCCGGATGGTGAATCGGTCACCGGAGGCGAGGACGTCACGATCGGCGGCCTACTTGCGCGGGTCGGCACCCGCAGGTCGGATCAGAACTACCCGTCCGCTCGGCTCGTTGAGTCGGAGCACGTCTAGCAGGGCCGCAGCGCGTTCGTACCGCCCCTCGTCGAGGGCCGCCTTGATCGCCAAGACGGTCGCACGGTCGCTGTCCTCCGGTTCCGGCGGCGGCAGACCCGAAGGGCCCTCTTGGGTCGCCAAGCCGCCCCCGCTCTGAGTGCCCTTCGCGACCCTTGACGACCCAAGACGCCCCTTCTCGACGCTTTCGAATCCCGCCCTCTCCGCTGACAGCGACCGCGAATTCGGCCTCGCCAGGGCACGAGGGCTCGTCTCGCCAAACCTGGCCAGAATCACAAGACCACCGGCAATGGACGCCCGGCGCGGCGCAGCTTCGTCCGAGCAGACGGCTCGCGCGTCTCCGGCATCTCGTCCCACGTGTGTCCCTCGAGCAGGCGGCCGCTCGCTTCTTGTTCGTGCCGCGCCACTGCTTGAAGAAGAACGGCACGCATGCGCGCCCGCACTGGTCCCGAGAGGGGCGCGGCAACACTACGGCCGCGGTCGTCTGCGCATGCTCCAGACGGAGTACGGCGCTTCGCCCATCAGCGACACATCTCCGACATCGTCGACCTCGAATCCGGCCCGCTCGTAGAAGACGACGTTTCGCTTCTTGTGCGTCGTGAGGACCGCCGGCGGCATACCGTCGGTCGTTCGCGCGTCGACCGTCGCATCCAAGACGAAATTGAGCAGCCGTGACCCGAGCCCCTTACCGTGGCGAGCAGGATCGACGGCCATCATGTGCACCAGCCAGTGTCCCTTTCCACGCGAGAGGCGGGCCTCGATCGCGTCGTAGGTGCCCTTCAGAATGAAGAGGCGACGGACAGCCCGGAGCCCGTGCGCGTAGGCGAACGGCAAGAGGCCTCGCCGGATCATCGTTAGCATCGAGATCGATACGCCGTCCGGAGGCCGCATCGTGACGGTGGCCACGACGGTCGGTCCCACGACGCCGACATACGTGCACCGGTGTGCCAGGTGGGTCCGCAAGTTGCGCGCGAAGAAGTCCTCGAGCCCGGCGGGGCGGTCCTGTCCACGCGGAAAGAGAAAACTGTACGCGGGATCGTCGTCCATAGCCTGCGCCAAGAGGCCCGCCGTCGCGGCAATATCCTCGGGTTCGAGCGGGCGAATTGTGATCGCAGAGTCGACCATGGCATCGCCATGACTCCGCGAGATGGACGCGTCAATGCGTCGTGCCCTTCGCCCGCGAAGCCCCATTCGCCTCGCCAACGTGACGTATTCCGAGCCCACCCCGTCCCCGTTCCGACGGCCCCCGGCGCTGATTCCGACGTGACCCGGGGGCCCGTTCCGGCGCACCGCCGGAGGCGGATTCCGGGGCGCTCGGGGGCCGATCCCGATGGGGTCGGGGCGCCGCGCGCGGCTAAGGAGCGCGCTTCGCTGCCACGATCTCGCGCAAGGCCTCGTTCACCGCGTGAGCACTTCGAGATCCCGGCGCCCGATCCCATCGAGGCCCCTCCGCTTTCGCTTGGAGCAGGAGGGGCTCACCACCAAGGACTTACTCCCGATCTTCAAGACGCGCGCGCGCCTCCGAGATCATCTTCAGAAGCAGAGCCAACGACGCGGCCGTGCTCACCCGTCCCCGGAGCCTTCGTTCGGGGGCGCAAGGAACTTCCCGCCCGCCCGTGCCCACGAAGTCGAGGGCAGGCTGTCCCGTGGCCCACGCCCGCTCGGTCCAGTCCTCCAGCTCGGAATACCGCTCCGGTGCGTACCCCAGTCGCATCATGAGGAGCAGCCAGTTGTAGTACATCAGGCGGAGGGCGGCCCACGCTTCGGCCAGGATCCCGAGGACGCCGATGATCGCCAGGTGGAGCATGCGGGCCAGGCGCCGACCCGCGCCGAGGCCGCGCCCGTCCATGTACTCGCGCAGCGGAACCCAGCGCCACCGGTCCACGGTGCGCGGCGGCAGCAGCGGCTCCGGCGCGTGCGAAAGAGCCACGAGGAAGGCGCTGAGAAGGACGCCCCAGCCCGGCGATAGCGAGAGCCGGTCCCGGCAGAGCGCGCCGACCGGTCCCGATGCGGCGTAGAGCAGCGCCACCACCGGCAACGTCACGGCGAGCCAGCCGGGCAGCCGCGCCCTCCATGCCACGCCCGCATACCAAGCGAGGAGGAGGACCGCGTACACGGGCGCTCCGCTCACGACGCCGACGGGGGTCTGCGCGAGAGGGATCTCGCGGAGCGCCGCCATGAGAAACAGGTTCTCCGTCGTCATGAAGAGCCCGTGTCCCAGGATCGCCACCCGGGTGCGGTGAAAGACCAGGAAGAGGAAGGCCTGCAACTCGAAGCTGCAGAACGTCAGCTGCGTCATGGGTGCGACGAGCACGCGCAGCGAGAGGCGGGCGGCGGCGGTCGCCTCACCTCGCTCGGGCGAGGTGAGCCAGGGCGCGCGGCGCACCAGGCGACGGGCCCCGGACGACGGTGGATGGTACGCCTCTGCGAGTAGGGGGCTGGGCTGGAACATCGCAGGGTCGTGCGCGACGTGTAGACGGCGCACGCTAACCCCTCGCTCGTCCGCCGTCGACGCGTGCCTTGCGAGGGTAGTACCGTGGTGCTACCGGGTGGACATGTCCGTGCGAAAACTGTCGGTCGCGCTCGAGGAGAGCGTCGCCGCATCGGCGGCGCGAGCTGCACAGACGGCCGGCGTGAGTCTCTCGGCATGGTTGTCGCGCGCCGCGGAGCACCAGCTCGCGCTCGAGCGTGGCCGTCGAGCGGTGGTCGCCTGGGAACGCGACCACGGCGCACTGACGGACAGGGAGCTTCGAGACGCCGACGCGGCGCTAGACAAGCTCCTTTCCGCCAGTCCGCGGAAGATTCGAGCCAAGCGTTCCGCCCGAAAGGCATGAGGCATGGCCGGAATCACCTACGACACCGGCGCCTTGCTGGGTGCAGAAAAGGGGAGCCGCGCGCTGTGGGCCGGCATCACATATGACACCGGGGCCTTGCTTGCCGCTGAAAAGGGGAGCCGCGCACTGTGGGCACTTCACAAGCGAGCGCTCGACCGCGGCCTTCGACCGACAGTACCTGCGTGCGTCCTCGCGCAGGCCTGGCGCGGGGGCCCACAGGCTCAGCTGTCACGCCTCCTGTCGGGATGCCGCTTCGAGGCGTTGACCGAGACGGCGAGCCGATTGTCGGGAGCGGCATGTGCCCGGTCGAAGAGACCGGACGTCGTGGACGCGTCGGTGGTGGTTGGCGCGCTGGTCCGCGAAGACGTCGTCTTCACCAGCGACCCCGACGATCTCGCGGCCATCGCGGGTGCGCTCGGCAAACGCCTCGTTCTTCACCGGCTATGAATCCAGGGGGAGACCCTGCCCCGCTCGGCCTCGGCCGCGGCGCGAGAGACCTCCGCGCTGCCTGGCACACGCTCGGCGACGCGTTCGTGGGCGAGCAGGTGCACGGATGATTGGGGCGCGTCGTTCTTCCCATGGCTGAACCTCGAACAAGCTCTTTTGGTGAGAGCGCCGGCCGGAGGTCGAGGCGCTCGGGCGCGAAACGCCGCGACGGCGTCAGCAGGCTGCGCAATCCGGCCGCCCCTGCGCCTGCGGAACGCAGGACTCACACAGGACGTGCAGCCGGTCATCGCAAAGCGCGGGACGCGCCGTCACCGCAGCGCACCCTTCGCACGCCAGGCGATCGAGGCTCGCCGCGCCGGACGGGAGACGCACGACAACGTGCCCTTCGCGCTTGCGCCGCCGAACGCGCAGTCGAACCTGCACCGCGGGCACGCAAAGCGACACGAGCGCGAGCGGCACGAGGGTCACACGCATCGCATACCGCTCACCCAGATCGCGCAGCTTGGCGTCCCGTTCCGCCGTCAGATGGGCCATCTTCGTCGCCATGGCGGCCGGATCGATGCGCCGCTTGGGCGCGCGGGCGTCCCGAATCAGCGCCGAAAAATAGTCCTCGATGCGGCGATGATCCCGCGCGAGGCGCCTTGCGACGGCGGCTCGAGCGGGTAGGACCGCCAGCTGGGCGTAGCTCGCGGCGCGCTGCACCAGGCGCCCGGCCGCCGCGTCGATCGCGCCCGCCGCCGGCAAAGGAGCTGGACCCAATCGGCTCGAGGCACGTGTGGGATCGGCGAGCGACACCAGCGACGGATCGGGCTCCGCGCCATCGTCGGCGTGAACGGCCAGTGCGAAGCTCCCCTCGTATCGATCGTCGGCTTCGGCACTCCAACCGATCCACGATACGAGGTAGAGGGCCTCGACCATCGCGACGTCGACGACTTCGAAGACGGCGTTGCGCAGGGCGAGTCGCTCGGCGAGGGCGCGCGCATGAGCGGGACGCGGCGGCTCGAGATCGGCTGAAAGCGAAGCCACCGCGACCTGAGCTCGCACCTGCTCTCCGAGCTTCTCGAGCAGCGGCGATCCGATGCCGCACGCGACGACGTCCTCGTGCTGCGCGGCGAGGCCGTCGACCAGCGTGCAGGTCTCGGGCAACCCCAGATCGCGGGCGAGCGCAGGCGGCAGCACGCTCGTCCACGCCGACTCCTCGGTGAGCTCGACGAGCGCGCCCTGGGCCGCGAGGGCGTCCGCCGCGAACCCCAGCGGGTCCGGAAGCTCTTGGTGCATCGGGATCGTCATGCTTCGAAGTCCTGGCGAAAGAGCACCTCGTCGAGCGCCCGTACGCGTTCGTAGCGGCCGCGCGCGGCAGCCATTTCTTCTGCGAGCTGATCGAAGCCGCGTACGACGTCTTCGTCGGCCCGCGCCGACGCATAGAGATCGAGGATTCGCTCCTCGAGATCGCGCTCGTCCGCGAGGTTGCCGAGCACCATGTCCATTTCGCCGACCACGAGCTCGAAGAGGTGAAGGCGCCGGTCGAGCACGTCGAGCACGCGGTCCTCGACCGTGCCGCGGGCACACAGATTGAACACGCGGACCTCGCCGGTTTGTCCCATGCGATGCAGCCGCCCGATGCGCTGCTCGATGAGCATCGGGTTCCACGGCAAATCGAAGTTGACGAGTGTCTGGCAAAACTGAAGGTTCTGCCCTTCGCCGCCGACGTCCGTGGCGAGGAGGACGCGCGCGCCGCCGCGAAAGCGCTCGATCGAAGCGTGTCGCTCATCGGCGCGCATCCCGCCGTGAAACGCGGCCGGCTCGACACCTCTCCTTCGCAGGTCCGCGGCGATGTGCTCGAGCGTCTCGCGGAAACGTGTGAACACGAGCACGCGGTCCGCACCGCTCACGATGTCGTAGAGAGCCTGGAGCTTACGGGACCCATCGACGCCCGCGGCAACGCGGGCGAGGTGCTTCGCCCGAGCCCGTAGCCCGGCAGTGTGCTTGTCACCACCGCCGATCCGCTCGAGCGTCGCCCGTACGGCAGCCGCACTCGAGCCCGCCTCGAGAAGCAGTGTCGTCGTCGCCATGCGGACCTTCGCGTCGGCAGCGCCGTCGCGCAGCATGCTGACGATGGCATCGTACAGCGCGCGCTCGGCGTCCGTAGGGTCGACAGCGACCGTGGTGACGTAGCGCGGGGGCAAGGCCAGCCCGCTCTGCGCTCGCGTATTGCGCACCATCACGTCGGCGAGCAGGCGACGCAGGCGCTCGGGGTCGCGGGGAGCCGTGGGGTCCTTGGGGTCGACGAACTGCCGGCGGAACTCGGCGGGCGTCGTGAGCTGCCCGGGCTTGAGGACCGTCACCAGGTTGTAGATCTCTTCCAGATCGGTCTCGACGGGCGTCGCCGTGAGCAGAAGCAGAAAGCGGCTCTTGATGCCGTCGACCAGTTTCCAGCTCGCCGTCTGCCGGTTCTTGACGTGGTGCGCCTCGTCGATGATCGCGAGATCCCAGGCGGCGCTCTGCACCATCGGAGCGTGCCGCGCACTCCGCGCGAGGGCGAGCGACGCCACGACGACGCCTTCTCCGCTCCAAAAGGCGTCGGGATCCTCGCGCAGCCGCGGGTCCTCGGTCGTGCGCGCGACGATGCCAGCTTTGTCGGCGAGCTCGCCCGCCCAATGGCGCACGAGCGCGGGCGGCGCCACGACGAGAACCCGCCTCGCCATGCCCCGCACCTGGTACTCGCGGAGTACCATGATCGCCTCGACCGTCTTTCCTAGCCCGACCTCGTCCGCGAGCAAGGCGCGCCCCCGCAGCACGCGCAGCACGCGACGCACCGTCTCGATCTGGTACGCGTGGGGGTCGACTCCACGAAGAGACGCCGTGCCGACGAGATCCTGGAAAGCGGCCGCTGCAGACAGGGCGTGCGCCCGCAATGCGAGCGAGATTGCGGTCGTATCCGACGAGGCTCGAACCATGGATCGCGTGAGAACGGCTAGGTCGAGCGGCAGGATGGCGAGGGGCGGTACGGGCACGGGCGGCGCCGGCGGCATGGGTGCTCCCGCGAAATGGCTGGCCAGCGCACGCGCTGCGACAGGCTCGGGCCGCGGCGGTACGGGCTGACGCGCGGCCGGCTCGGTGTGGGGCGAGATCGGGCGCGGCTTGGGGCGCGGCCGGACTTCGGACGAGGGGACCGGCGTCGGCGCCGGCGCAGGGGTGGTGCTATTCCACAGCGAGGCGGCTCGTTCGCGCGCGCTACGCGAGTCTACCGGCGAGACGAAGCCGTCGCGGACCTGAAAGCCTGCCGCGCTGGACGCGTCGAGCAAGCGCCGCACGAGAGCAGCATGCCCGCCGATCCGTGCCAGGCCGGAACGGAACAGCGTGTCGGCGACCAGGTACGCGGGAACCTGCGGATCCGCGCCACGAGCCGCGAGCCAGTGGCCGAGTGTGAGAAGATCTTCGTCCGGGAGCCCCTGAACGAGCTCGCTGCACGATTCGGGGCTCCGCCGCACAGGCCGCATGCGTCGAGCGACGACTTACGCAGGCTCGGCACGCGCGTCAACGCGGAAGCGCGCATCGCCTCGAACGTCCGACGCCACGCCCGCGGGTCGCTGTCGTCGAGGGTCTTGGCGAGTAGCAGGCGCACCACGTCGGAACGCTTCCACGAGGGCATGCGTTCGCGCGAGGTCACGAGGGCTGCCGCGTAGAGGGGTCGCTCATTGCCTCGGGTCTAACGTGCCTGGTCGGGCGACGGTTATGGCGCGCCGCCGTCCGCGGTTCGGGGCCCGATCTGGCAATAGCTCGGATACACCGATGGGATCGGCGGATACGGCTGTTTCGTCACGCGGAAGGGGTGGTCTTCCATGAACTGCCAGAGACCGGGGAGGATCTGCGGCGGACCGCTGATGTGACCGCCGTTCGTGTTGCAGTCCATCGAGAAGCCGCCATTCTTCGCGACGTCGGCCTCCCAGGACGCGCTCGCGACGGCGAAATCGACGGAGTGCCAGTAGAGGACGAGCGGCCCGGAAGTGCCCGAGGCGGGCGTGCCGGTCCAGACCTCGACGGCCCGACCGGCGAAAGTGAGCATCGTGGCGCTCGCTCCAGTCGCGAAGGCCGGGCACGTCCCGCTCACTGCGGGGATCATCGTCGGGCTCGCGCCGGGGGGGACGGTCGGTCCGGCCTCGGCGACCCCACCCGAGCCGGAGCCGCTTCCGGAACCGGAACCGCTGCTTGCGCGCGCATCCGTTCCGCCGCTGGATCCAGGCGCGCCGTCCGGCCCGAGGTCTGGGCCGCTGCTCGAACCCGGGCTGCCGTCGCCGATGCCGCTTCCGTCGCCAATCTCGACGGTGCCGCTGCTCTCGCCCCCCACGCCGCTCGCGTCCACGCCGCTCGCGCCCACGCCACTCGAGCCCACGCCGCTCGAGGCGGGACCGCCATCGGCGCCGACGCCGTCCGCCGGGTCCGGGACGTCGGGAAACCCCCACGAGGCTCGCGCAGGCCGCGACAACGAGGCACAGGCCGGCGATAGCAAGGAATCTCTTCACGATCAGAACGCCCCCCGGACGAGGACCTCGCCACCGCTCGGTCCGACGCTCGGCACCACGCGCCATGCGGACTCCGCGCCCTCGGACGCGTGGCCGCCCGTGAAGAAGAGGACGGCGCCTCCTGCGAGCAGCGCGCCGCCGGCGATGAAGGTGACGGTGGCGATCGTGCTGTCGGTGATTCCCGACGAGTGGTCGTCGAGGGCCCGCGCGTGACCCTCGGCAGAGCATGTCGCCGACGTGCCGCAATCGGTCGTCTGCTGGTTCTTCTTCGAGATGGCCATGAGGCCGAACACGCTGCCCACGCCCACTCCCGCGACGCCGGCGCCGCCCAGGACGAGGCCAAGGACCTTTCGCGTGCCCATTCCGCCGCCCGACGCGGGCGCCGGCGCGCCGGGAGCCGTGTTCTCCGTTCCCGGCGAGGGGGTAGGCACCGGAGGTGGCGCGGCCGGGCCGATGGCAATGCTTTCGTGGCGGCCCTTCTCTCCCTCGGTCAGGACAAGCCGTCGCGTGACCACGGGCTCGCCCGCGGCCTCGAACGTGAAGACGTGCTCGCCGACGTCGACGGCGAGCGCCGTCCCGTCGAGCTTGGACGCGAGCGGCTGGCACGTCGACCATGACCTTGACGGCGGTGACGTCGGCGCCGGTCGCGTCCTTTACGGTGAAAGCCACCGTGGGCTGGGCCTTGTCGACCTCGTCGAGCCGCTTGGCGCAGTCGTCGCGCACCATCGCCGGGCACTTCGGGTTCCCGCACAGACGCAGCTGCTCTCGCGCGGCCGCGAGCTTGCCCTCGCGCCGGAGCTCCTGCGCCTGGCCGTTGGCGTCGATGCACTGCTCCTTGGTCACGTCGGCGAACGCGGACGCCGAGAGGAGCATTGCAGCGGCCAGCGACGCGGTCAGGGCGCTCGAAGCGCGTCGCCGGCGGCGTCCGAGGGTCATAGGCACTCTTTCTTGAAGATGCGGTTGCCGTTGGCGTCGAAGTAGTAGGGCGGATCGCACTTGGCCGCGGGCGGCTCCGACGGCGCGGTCGGCGCGGTCGGCGCGACGGTGGCTACGGCCTGAGGCACCGGCTTCCTCTTCGGCGGCGATGCGGTGGCCACGGGCCTGGCGGTGCCCACGCCCCTTGCGGGAGCGGGGACGGTCGGCGAGGGCTCCGCGGAAGGCAAGAGGGCCGCGATCGGCGCCGCGCTGGCGATCGCCGGAACGGCCGCCGTGGGCGCCTCTGCGGTCGTTGCTCGCGGCGGGGCCGACGGCGACGGCGAGGGCACGGGCGCCAAAGTCGCCGTCGCCTGGGCGCCCTCGCCTTGTGGCGTGACGCGCTTCCACACGACGAACGAGCCGGCGATGGCGACGAGCAGGACCAGCGCCCCGAGGATGCCCGCGACCAGGCCCGCCTTGCCGCGGGGGCGGCCGGCTGCGCCGGGGCCGCCGGTAGTGCGCCCGGTGGCCGGCAGCGTGCCGGTGGAAATTCGCTCCCCTGACAGCTCCATCGCCGGCAAGGCGCCCGAGGCGTTCGTCGAGACGCGCGACCCCTGGAGGATGCCCGAGATGCGCTCGACCGTCCCGTGCGCGCGCTTCGGGGCGAACGGGAGGAGCGCCTGCGCCAGGTCCGCCACGGTGCGAAACCGGTGGCGGCGGTCCTTCTCGAGGCACTTCAAGACGGCGAGCTGGAGCTCGTTTGGCACGTCGGGCCGCAAGGTGCGCATGGCCGGCGGGGCTTCGTTGTTGATCTTGATGGCCAGCTCGGTGATCGAGTCGCCCTGGAACGGCGGCCGGCCCGAAATGAGCTCGAAGAGAATGACGCCGAGGGCCCAGATGTCAGTCTGCGCGTCGACGTCCTTCGACGAACGCAGCTGCTCCGGCGACATGTAGAACGGCGTGCCCATGAGCGAGGCGGTCTTGGTCATCGCCATGCTCGGCCCGCTCCCGGCCAAGGCCGCGACCTTCGAGATGCCGAAGTCGAGCACCTTGATCGAGAGCTGCCCGTCCGAGCGCTGCACGCAGAACAGGTTCGCGGGCTTGAGGTCTCGGTGAACGATGCCGAGCGCGTGCGCTTCGGCCAGGGCGACGCACGCCTGGAGCACGAAATCGACCGCTTGCTCGCTGGGGAGGGCGCCGCGCTGCTGGATCCACGCCGCGAGATCTCCCCCCTCGAGGTACTCCATCACCATGTACGGAGCGCCGTTCGGGAGGACGCCCACGTCGGTGACGCGCGCGACGTGCTCGCTCTTGATCTTCACGGCGGCGCGCGCCTCGCGGATGAACCGCGCGACGGCGTCTGCGTCGCCGAGCGACTGGGGGAGCAGGAACTTGAGCGCGACCCGCTCGTCGAGCTGAAGGTGATGCGCGGCGACCACGACGCCCATTCCGCCGATGCCGAGTACCCGCTCGACGCGATACTTGCCGTCCAGGATCTCCCCCTCCTGGACGCCGGCGACGCTTGGGTCCCCGTGATTCACACCCCACGATCTCATCGACCTGGCCACGGGCGTCAAGCGGGACACTCCGCAGCCCGAGGGCGACGGCGGCTAGTCCCCAGAACCTCGATCTTCGTCTCGGCCGACGAGCGCTCGAACCTTCTCGACCCAGCGGCCCGCGGCCGACCGTCCGAGAGCCCGGCCCTGCGCGAGCCACTCTCGCAGCGTCGGCGGCGACGGGGTCGCCGATGCAGACACGGGAACGGGCGCGCTGGCGGGCGCGGGAGACGGCGCGGCGGAAGCCACGGGCGTGTCCCGGACGGCCGGCGGACTGTCCCGCGGAATGTCCGATAGCCATCGCGTGATCGAGGAGACGCTCGGCCACACGCCGGGCACCTGCATGCGGAGCACCGCCTCGCGAACCAGATCCGGCGCGAGCGGGTCACCCGAGCCGGCGGCGTGCAGCTTCTTCGCGCGGGCCTTGCTGAGGAGTCGCGCCAGCGTGAGGCACCGCGCGAGATCCTCACCCTCGATCCATAGCCAGCGCGCGTTCGGCAGGCGCTCGAAGGCGGACCTGCGCTCCTGCACCGTCTCCCAGGTGCTCGGAAACTCGAAACGCTTCTCGCGCACGACGACGACCTTGGTGCTCCGCGCGAGCTCGGCGGCCTTCGCCAGCGTCGCGGCCACCGAACCGTGGTGAGTCGAAGTCAGGTACACCATGGCCAGCTCGTGCCCCGGCGCCTTGACCCAGGTCGTCACGCGATCGCGCTCGGTCCTGTGGCTGATCGCCAGGTGCGACGCGATACCCAGCGCGCTCGTCAACGCCTCCGCGAGCTCCGCGGCGTCGAAGGCGAGATTCGATCGGTCCTTGTCTCGTTGCTCGGCGCACACGCGCTCGTATTCGTCGTTCCAGAGGGCGCCCATGCCGGCGCCGACGCCGGAATGCGGCGAGTCGAGGCCCTCGAGCCGCACGGGCTGTCCGGAGATCGCGCGGGCGAGCGCCGAGAGCAGAATCCGCGGAGTCATCCCGGGCGCGCCGAGGAGCTGATCCAGTTCGACGGCGGACAGCGGGCTCGGGAAACGCGCTTTACGCTGCGCTCCCTCCATAGGCACCAGCCGCTGGTGCCACGCGCGCAGCAGGAGCTCTCGCTCCTTGCGATCCGGCGCTTCGAGGACGAACGTCTCGTGCGCGAGGCGCGTCTTCTGCGGGAGGCTCAGCCTAGGCTCGATGTACTGCATCCACTCGCTCGTGAGCGCCAGCTGCACGACCGTGAACGCGGGCAGCGAGTCGACGATCTCGCTCACCAGGTTGCCGTAAGCCAGGACGCGCGTGTCGTCGTCGCCGGCCAGATTCTCGAGCTGATCGAACGTCAGGACGACCGGCGCCACCGGCGCCGCGAGCACGCCGACGATCCGCAGCACGTGAAGGACGTCTCCCTCGCCGAGGCCCGATGAGGCGCCATCGGCCCCGGCGCGCGGCTCGCGACCGGAGAGCCAGGCGAGTTCACTCCACATCGCCGAGGGCTCGCGTCCGCGCAGCTCGATGAGGGCGCGCACGAGATGCGCCGCCGGGGCCACCTCGGGGATCCGCGAGACGACGGCGCCGACCGCCGCCTCCGCGCCTCCCGCCGCCGCCCAGTGCGACACGATGGCGTCGAGCTGCGTCCGGTCCGCGCCGTGCACGGGGAGGCAAAGCTGATCGATGACCGCCGCGAGGACATCGCGAAGCGTGACGGTCAGGCCGAAGTAAGGGCGCAAGAGGACGAGCGTCGGCCGCGAGTCGGCCTGGTGCGACAGCCGCGAGAAGAGATGGGTCTTGCCGCCGCCCGCCGGTCCGAGGATGGCGATGGCCTTCGACGCGACGTTCTCACCGGCCTGCGCAGCGAGCCGCACGCGCTCGATTCGCTCGAGGAGGTGCGTCGAGACGCGCGCGTTGAGCGCGGGCACGTCGACGAAGTCTTCTGCGAACGGCGTCGCCTGCAGTGAGATCTCCTCCGCCATCGTCATCAGTGGTTCCCTTTCGCGTCGCGGACAACGACCCAGGACAGGCGCGTCCCCATGGGCCCAGGGGGACAGAGCTCGGCGTCCTCACCCGACAGCCGGCCCATCCCGCTCTCCGGCTCGAGCTCGAAGAGACCTCTCGCTGCGCCGTCGATCAGCGCTCGCTTGCCCTCTTCCACCGGGGTTCCCGTAGCGCGCAAAAGTTCGGGGACCCGGATCGGGAGCGAGGTCTCGCGGGACCGCTTTCGAATCTCGCGCGCCAACGCCTCGACGAGCGGGGAGGACTCTGCCTGGCGCAACGACTCCGCCTGCGGCGCCGGCGCCGAGTCGCTCGCCGGCACGATCCACCGCGCCAGCGGCGCGCTCACATCCCCGCGCAGGACGGTCGGGCGCATTCCGCGTGCGGGTCGCGCCCGGCGCACCAGCTTCTCGACCTTCGACAAGCAGCGGAGGAGCTCGGCCAGATCCATCGCATCCAGCACGTCCCCGCTCGGAGCCACCAGGCCCGGCCCGGACTCACGCACCACGTCGACCAGCGCCCCTCGTCGAACGAGACGCTCGGCGGCCTCCTTGACCTCGCGAGCCGAAGCGCCGGCCACGCGCCGCTCGAGCCCCTTCCTCGGCAGGAACCCGCCCTTCGCCAGGTCGAGCAGCTGCGCCTCGAGGGGCCGACGAACGCTCGAGCCCACCTCGAGCCCGCGCGCAACGAGTCGTGGAGCGATCGCGGGAAGATGGCGCTTGATCGTCCGGAGCTCGCCGCGGGGGACCGCCCCGTGCGTGCGCACCAGATCGTCGACGCGGCTGACCAGCGCGTCGAGGTCGATCGAAGTCCGTGCCATGGCCATCTTTAGCATCGAGCGGCGCCGAAACGCACGCAGAGCCGGCGCCCCCGAGGGCGGGCAAACGGTGTCGACGCCGGGTGGGCGGGACTTCCCCTGGGGACCAGAGGTTTCGTGCGGCAAGGGTCCGTTCGCCCCCCCCGCGTGCGTTTGTGGCGGTAGTAACGGGGTGCTACCGAATGGATATGTCCGTACGGCGACCCCGAGGACCTCGCGGCCATCGCGGGTGCGCTCGGCAAACGCCTTGTTCTTCACCGGCCTTGTTTCCGCGCGCGCGACGTCCCGTCCTCAGCAGCATCCGAAGGACGCACTCCTGGCGAAGCCGAACGGTCAGCTCGCGCAAGGGAGACGTCCGTCGCCGAGGAAGGCCGATCCGCTCGCCCCAATGAGCCAATCGTCGGCGGCGTAGCCCCATCAGCTCACCTGAGGAATCCGTCCCTCAGCGAAGCGGCCCAATCCGCTCGCCTGAGAGACCCGTCCCTCAGCGAAGCGGCCCAATCCGCTCGCCTGAGAGACCCGTCCCTCAGCGAAGCGGCCCAATCCGCTCGCCTGAGAGACCCGTCCCTCAGCGAAGCGGCCCAATCCGCTCGCCTGAGAGACCCGTCCCTCAGCGAAGCGGCCCAATCCGCTCGTCTCAGAGACGCGTCGCTCAGCGAAGCAGCCCGATCGGCTCGCCCGACCGTCGAGCCGCTCAGCGAGGGGAGCCCACGCCTCCACGAAGCCGATCGCCCTATCAGCGCGAGCCATCACCCTGCCCCGCCGAAGGATGCGGCCCTTGGCGAAGCTCGTGAATCTCTCGGCGCGAGAGACCCGGTCACGAGCGAAGCCGACCGCTTCGCGCGCGATCCCCTGCACGTAAGGGGTCGGAATTTCAGGCGAAACAACCTGATCGGTGCTCTAGCACGGTAGGCTCAGCGGCCAGCCGATCTGTGGTTGCGTATAGGTCGCGAAGGCAGCCACCAGAACGCAAATGAACAGCGCCGAGCGCCTTACGGCCTCGTTCATCGCGAACGATGAGAACCGATTCCATGTGGAGATCGGTTGACGCAGTGCAGGAATGGCGGCGGCCTGCTGAATCATTTCATCCAGATGTCGCAGTGCGTCCCCCGTGCTGGCACCCATACTTCTTGGGCCGAGATCATCGGTCGCGCGCGAGTCGCTCACGTCCCGAACCCCTCTCACGGCTCTGCGCTCTCTCTGCGCCTCTGCGGCCCATCTCCCTCTCCTCCGGAGTGAGCGGCATGGCCTCCAAGCGGAGCGCGTGGCGGCTATGGCGCGAGTTCACCCGCAGCCTCGGCGACGCCGGCGACGACCGTACGCGGCTTGCGCAGGTGCGCGAGGTCCATCGGCGTGGCCAGCGTGCCGTCGGGCAGTCGCTTGCCGAGCGCGACGCGCACCGCGCGGTTCGGGAGCTCGGGATCGAGCACCGCCTCGACGACCTCGGAGATCTTCACGCCGCCCGAGCCGCGCACGTCGACCTCGACGGCCAGCGTGACGAGATCGCCGGTGATGCCCGCCCGCGACAGGCCGTCGAGGGCCTCGGGCTTGACGGCGATCGTGCGCAGGAAGTCGCGGACGTCGACCCGCTTGCCGATGCCGTCGATGCGCCGCACGACGAGGAGCTCGGAGGCGGCGAGCCCCAGCGCGATCCGCTCCCGCAGCCAGTCTTCGCCGCCGCGCTCGGCCAGCGCGGCGCGAGGGATGCCGACGGCGTAGCGGGCGGTGTCGATCACCCTGGAGATCCCCGGATCGTCTGGCCCGAGGCGCTGGCCGCGCACGAACCGCAGGCCGGGCTGCGCGCCCGCGGTGAGGTCGTCGAGCACCGCCTCGGCGTCGACGTCGGCGGCGAGCTTCATGTCGACCACTTCGCACAGGCTCGAGACGCCCAGCGACAGCGCCGGGCTGAAGACCATGTCCGGCTTCGGGTGGAACCCCGACGAGTAGAAGAGCGGCAGCTCGAGGCGCCGGAACGAGCGAGGCAGCGCGCGGATCACGTCGAGGTGCGACAGGAACGCCGCGGCCCCGATCTTCTCGTAGACGAAGCGGTAGCGCCGCGCCTCGCTCTGCACGATGCGCGGAGGGGGCCCCTTCGCGCGCGGCTGCGGCTTCGCGGCGGGCGGGCGCGGCTCCTCGGCGCCGAGCGTGCGCAGGTACACGAGGCGCTGGTCGCGCATCGCCGACAGGTCGCAGGCGACGCCGCAGTCGTAGCAGACGAGCTTCTTGTCCTCGGCGTTCGCGGCGGCGAGGTTCGTCGCGTGCACGAACGCGCCGGCGACCTTCCCGCACGGGAGCGAGAGCCGGTTCTTCAGCGCCTTGCGGTACTCGCGGAGCAAGAAGCCCTCTTCGAGGCCCACGTCGATGTGGTCCCACGGCAGGCGCGCGGTGACCGGAATGGTCCCGAGGTACGTCGCGGGGTCGATGCCTTCGGCGCGGAAGGCCGCTTCCCAGATGGGCATCTTCTTCTGGTCTTCCCACGAGTCGAAGCGCGCCCCGGCGCGGTACGCGCGCTCGAGCACGGCGCCGAGCGGGCGGTCGCCGCGGGCGAAGACGCCCTCGAGCCACGACGTCTCGGCGTCGTGCATCTTGAGCTCGACGTTCGCGGCGCGCGCCTCTTGTTCGAGCCAGCCCTGCTTCTCGCGGATCGAGGCGGGCGCGTCCATCGCGCACCACTGAAACGGCGTGTGCGGCTTGGGCACGTGCGTCGAGACGCTCACGGTCACCTTGGGCGAGCCCGGCGCGCCGAGCTCCTTCTTCACGCGCTTGCCGATAGCGCGCGCCCGGCCGCCGACGCGCGGGATCTCGCGGACGTCTTCTTCTTGCTCGGTCGGGAGACCGATCATGAAGTAGAGCTTCATCGTCTGCCAGCCGCGCGAGAAGACGCGCTCGGCGGTCTCCCAGAGTTGCTCCTCGGTGACGTTTTTGTTGATGACGTCGCGCATCCGCTGCGAGCCGGCTTCGGGCGCGAAGGTGACGCCCGTGGCCCGCACGCGCGCCACGTCGTCGAGCACGTTTTCTTCGAGCCCGTAGGCCCGCAAGCTCGAGACGCCGAGCGAGACGCGCTTGGGCGTGAGCGCGTCGGCCACCTTCTTCACCAGGGGCGCGATGCACGAGTAGTCCGCGGTCGAGAGCGACGTCAGGCTCGCCTCGTCGTACCCGGCCTTCTTGACCGCGCTGACCACGGTGTCGACGATCTGCTGGGGGTCGCGCTCGCGAACGGGCCGGTAGATCATGCCGGCCTGGCAGAAGCGACACCCCTCGGTGCAGCCGCGCGCGATCTCGATCGACATGCGGTCGAAGATCGCCTCCGGCCCGCCGATGGGCGAGTCGTCGGGGAAGGGAAAGCGATTGAGGTCGTCGACGATCGTGCGCACGACCGGCAGCGGCGCGCCCTCGACGCGCGCGCGATCGACCACGGTGAACCCCGTGTCGGGCTCGACCTTCGTGTCGTAGAGCGCGGGCACGTACACGCCGGCGAGGCGCGCGATCGCGTGAAGGCGCTCGACCCGCCGGACGCCGGCCTGCTTCGCCCGCGTCCACACCAGCGCGACCTCGCTGGTGCGCTCTTCGCCGTCGCCGATGACGATCGCGTCGACGAACGCCGAGAGGGGCTCGGGGTGCGTGGCCGACGGGCCGCCGGCGAGGATCAGCGGGTCGTCTTCGCCACGCGCCTCGCTCCGGAGCGGGATGCCCCCGAGGTCGAGCATCGTGAGCACGTTGGTGTACGTCAGCTCGAACTGCAGCGAGAAGCCGACCACGTCGAAGTCGCGGAGCGGCCGCGCGCTCTCGCTCGACACCAGCGGGAGCCCCCGCGCGCGCAGCTGCGCCTCCATGTCGAGCCACGGCGCGTACGCACGCTCGGCGAGCGTGCGCGGGTCGTCGTTCAGGATCTTGTAGAGGATCTTGAACCCCAGGTGGCTCATCCCGATGTCGTAGACGTCGGGGAACGCGAGGCAGACGCGCGCCTCTACCGAGCCCCAGGCCTTTCGCCGCGCGCCGAACTCGCCTCCCAGGTAGCGCGCCGGCTTCTGCACCAGGTGCACGAAGGACGCATACGGATGTTCAGCGGCGTCGAGCGCGGGTTCGGACATCGGGAACCCCCCCGGTGTAGCGCCTTCAGCGCTCGACCACCATGGCGATGCCCTGGCCGACGCCGATGCAGAGGGCGGCCATTCCCCGCCGGGCGCCGCGCGCCTTCATGGCCCAGACGAGAGTCCCCAGGATGCGGGCGCCGCTCGAGCCGATGGGGTGACCGAGCGCGATGGCGCCGCCGTTCACGTTGACGCGGGTGGGATCGAGCTCGAGGCCGCGGATGCAGGCGAGCGCCTGCGACGCGAAGGCTTCGTTCAGCTCGACCAGATCGAGCTCGCTCGACTTGAGGCCGGCGCGGACCAGCGCCTTGGTGCCGGCGGGGATCGGGCCCTCGCCCATGGTGTTCGGGTGCACGCCGGCGGTCGCGTTCGATACGATGCGCCCCAGCGGCTCGAGACCCTGCGCGCGGACGGCGTCGCCGCTCGCGAGGAGCACCGCGGAGGCCCCGTCGTTGAGGGGCGAGCTGTTGCCCGCCGTCACCGTGCCGCCCTTGCGGAACACCGTGGGCAGCTTGGCGAGCGCCTCGAGCGTCGTGTCGCCCCGCGGCGACTCGTCTTTCGCGAAGAGCACCGGCTCGCCCTTCTTCTGCGGGACCTGCACCGGCACGATCTCGCGATCGAACACCCCCGCGGCCACGGCGGCCGCGGCCTTCTTCTGCGACGCCACCGCGAAGGCGTCTTGCTCTTCGCGCCCGATCTTCCACTTGGCGGCGACCTCTTCGGCCGTCTCGCCCATCGACATGAGCGGGAAGCGCTCGGCCATCTTCGGGTTCTCGAAGCGCCAGCCCAGGGTGGTGTCGAACACCTTCGGCGCCGTGCGCGAGAACGCCTCGTCCGTCTTGCCGAAGACGAACGGCGCGCGCGTCATGCTCTCGACGCCACCCGCAACCGCCACGTCGGCGTCGCCCGTGGCCACCCGGCGCGCCGCGTCGCACACCGCCTCGAGGCCCGACCCGCAGAGGCGGTTCACGGTGACGGCCGGCACCTCGAACGGCAGCCCCGCGAGGATCACCGCCATGCGCGCGACGTCGCGGTTGTCTTCGCCCGCCTGGTTTGTCGCGCCGAACGTGACCTGCTCGAGCCGCTCGATGAGCGCCGCGTTGCGACGCCCGAGCGCGACGAGCACGTGGGCCGCGAGATCGTCGGCGCGAACGGTCGCGAGCCCGCCCCGAAATCGCGCGATGGGAGTGCGCACGGCGTCGACGATGAACACTTCGCGAAGGCTGGTCATGGCGCGGCCGAGCTTAGCGCATGCGCTGGCTCTGTCTCTCCCCGGGCGTCAGGCGCGCGTCAGGCCGGGGCCGCGCGGAGGTCCGCGAGAGAGGCACCGCACGGACAGACCTCGGGGACGTGCGCCTTGTGAAAGACGCGCTCGCACCGCGGACACACGCGCGCGTCGGGCTCGTACGAGATCACCTTGCCGCTCTCGGCGCAATGTCGGCCGACCACCTGGGGAGGCTCGAGCGGGAGCGACTGCCCCGCGTCGGCCAGCGCGTCCGGGAGCGCCGCGTCGGTGGGCACGTCGACCACGGCCGGGACGCGCACCCGCGCCTCTTTCGCGATCCAGGCTGCGGCCTGCGGGTGGCTCCCGAGGGGCGCGTCGAGTGTCATGGCGACGCCCGCGTCGTCCTTCCCGGTGACGCGGACGGTCTCGTCGCGCCACTCGACGCGCTCGATGGCGTACCAGGGCATGCGCCGCACGCCGCTCTTCTCGACCGCGAGGCCGCTGTCGCCGACGCGCAGGATCGGCTCTGCGCTCGTCCCGATCCAGATCGCGATCCCGGCGAGCACGGCGCCAGCCGCGAGGATGTAGGGCGCCGCCTTGAGCGGGTCGGGGCCCGCGTCCGACAGGAGCGCGCCGAACTGCTCCCACGCGCCCGCCCCCATCAGCAGCGCGCCGGCGGCGCCGAACACGTAGACGACGCTCGGTTGTGCGCTGGCGCGCGGTTCGAAGCGCCGTTCCCGCCTCGGCCGAGCCTTCGCAGCCCCCTTGGCCGACTTCGTCTTCTTCGCCATCCGGCCGACGACCTTAGCCGGATTCGGCGCCAGGGCCAGCAGGGTTCGCGGTCACATCGCGCGCGATCTCGTCGTAGAGGTAAGCCGCGCTCTTGATGCCGAGGTGGTAGTTCTCGAGGTCGAGCCACTCGTTCGGCGCGTGCGAGTTCTCGTCGGGCTGTCCGAAGCCCATGAGCAGGCACGGCTTGCCCGTCGCGTCGGCGATCGTCCTCACGAAGGGAGCGCGTTGAGAGGGTTGGCTGGACACCGACGGCACGCGGACCCACTCGACGAGCTCGCGGACGAAGCGCTCGCGATGGGCGTCGATGAACCGGATCGCCTCCGACGCCTCGGGCTCGCCCTGCGAGCCACTCTGCGAGCCACTCACCAGCGCGCCAGTTTATCCGGCATGACGGTCACTTGGCGAGGAGCGCCAGCGCCTCGCGGAGGAGCTCGGGCAGAGGCGCCGCGTGAATCCGGTCGCCGATCGTCGCGACCACGCGGTCGGCCTCGGCGGGGCGAAAGCCCATGCCCGTCAGCGTGGTGCGTAGGCGCTCTTCGTCGTCGCCCGCCGTGCGCGGCGCGGCCGGCCCCGTGCCCACGGGCACCGTGACGTGAACGGGCGCGAGAGGGAGCTTGTCTCTCAGCTCGAGCAGCAGGCGCTCGGCGATCTTCTTGCCGATCCCCGACACCGACGTGAGCGCCGAGAGGTCCTTGCGCGCGATGGCGCGCGCGAGCTCCGCGGCCGGCAGGGCGCCGAGCACGGCGACGGCGATCTTCGGCCCGACGTTCGACACGCCGAGGAGCGCCCGGAAGGCCAGGCGCTCGCCCTCGTCGGCGAACCCGAAGAGCGCGAGCGCGTCTTCGCGCACGTGGGTGTGCACGAAGAGCGTCACTCGCCCCGTGTCGTCGGGGCGCGCCCGACCCAGCGTGCCGATGGGCGCGGCGAGCTCGTAGCCGACGCCGCCCACGTCGAGCACGATGCTGCCGTCGGCCTCATGGGCGATCACCTTGCCGGTCAGCCGGCCGATCATGCGGGCACGGTATCACGCGCCTGAGAAGAGCGCGGGCGATGGTCGGACCGACCGCTAGTTGTCCGGGGCGCCCGCGGCGATCCAGCCGCTGATGAGGGCCATCTTGTCGGGGTCGAGGGTCATTCCGAGGTACGGCATCGACGTTCCGCAGGGCGTGTTCGGAGTGCACGTCAGGGCGGTGCACGTCCCCTTGGCGCAGTCGGACGCGAAGGCGTTCTGGCCGCCGGACGTCCAGTTCGCGTCGAGCTTCAGCCAGAGGTAGCTCTTCGCGTCGTCCTTGGCCGTCACGAGGTCCAACGCGGGGTCTTCGATCGCGCTGACACCGACCAGCCCCTTGTAGACCTGCGCGATGATCGCGGGCGTGTTGGCGGTGCTGTCGCCCAGATACAGGTTCGCTTCGCCCGTGTTGCCCGGCTGCCCGTGACACGCGGAGCTGCTCGTGCAGCTCGCGAGGAAGATCGGCATCACGTTCGTCGCGAAGGAGACGGTTCCCGGCGCGCCGCCCCCGCCGTCGGGCGACTGCGAGGGCGAGCTCGAAGAAGAACAGCCGATCGTGGCGAGGGCCCACACTACGAAGATCGAAGCCAAAAGGGGCCGCATACGGTCCGCCACGTCGTCCCGGGTACGGGCGGGACTAGTTGTACTTCGCGCCCTGCGTGATCCAGTTGTTGATCGTGTCGACGCTGCTCTGAGCGAGTTGCACTCCGTTCCAGGGCATGAAGACTCCGCAGGGCTTCTGCGTCGTGCACCCCAAGACGCAGAGGGGGGTCGTCATCGCGCACTCGGAGTCCAGGGTGTCCTGGTCGCCGACGACCTTGTGCGAGAGATAGCTCTTCGACGGTTCGCCTATCGTGACGAGCGGCATGCCCGGGTCCTCGACGGACGCGACGCCGACAAGACCCATGTACGTCTGCATGATGGTGGTGGGCGTATTGGTGGTGTGGTCTCCGAGATACAGGTTCTCTTCCGACGAGTTATTCATCTGCCCGTGGCACGCGCCACTGATTGTGCAGCTTGCAACGAAGATCGGCATCACGTTTTTCGCGAACGAGACATCCGTCGGTACCGTGACAACGGGCGGGCCCGAAGGAGACGAACAACCGGTCGAGGCGAGCGAGGCGAGCGAGGCGAGCGAGAGGATGGCCGAGCCTGCGACGACGGCAAGAGAAGAGAGAATGGTCCGGGTGCGGTTCATTACATCGTCCTTTCGTGGCGCACCTTAGCAGACCCACGCCGACCTCAAGGTTTGCGCTGCCTTGGCGTTACGCGAGACCGCTGCGAGACAGCGACGCAGCGCGCGAGATGGGGCGGAGCGCCGCAGCAGCGAGAAGCGCGAGCACAGGTGTGACCACCACGTGATAGCGGTCCTCACCGAAAAAGACGGCGTGAGTGAACAACGTCGTCGCGAGGAGCGAGAGCGCGAGCCGCATCGCGGAGGGCGCGCCGGGACGCCCCGGTAGCGGCAACCAGGGAACCCCCGCGGCGAAGACGGCGAGCGGCCAGAACGACGGCGAGTCGGTCGAGAGACCCACCACGACGAGCCCCGCGACCGCCGCGAGGAGCGCTCCTTGCGTGGCGGCAGCCCGCGAGCTCCGCGTGATGGGATACGCCACGGCTCCTAGCGCGGCCGCGACGAGCAGGAGGCGATGCGCGAGCGTCGTGGCCTCCCGCGCGCCCTCGCGCGTCTCCGCCGGCCACGCCTCGGGTCGCGCTTCGTGGAGGTACTCGACGGCGAACGACTCGTGATCGAACGTGAACCCGAGTTTCGCCGGTACGAGCGCGAGCCAGTGCCAGGGCCGGGCGGCGATCTCGCCCAGCCCGTACTTCAGCCAGCAGCGGTCTTGCTCCACTTGACCGGTCACATCGCGGCACCCGTCGCTCGAGCGCAGAGTCTCGAAGCGACCGGTCGCACGAGGGAATGCGCCAGATCGGAAGAGCGTCGTGTAGGGAAAGAGTGTAGATCTCGGTGG
>CALFNG010000458.1 GCA_937902985.1 uncultured Myxococcales bacterium | reverse complement strand
GCTCGCCGGACGGGAAGTCCGGCTCCGCGCCGCGACCGCCGAGCCGGACCCGTTCGACTTAGCCGCCGCTCGCTCTCGGCACGTGTTGCGAAGGACCTGGTTCTGCGCGATGGCGACGGCCGTTTTCGTGACGTCGATGGCGCACGCGGATCCCGCGCCCGAAGCTGCGACCACGACCGCGACCACGACCACGACCACGACCACGACCGCGACCGCGACCGCGACCGCGACTACGACCGCGACCGCGCCCGAGGCCGCGCCTTCGCCTGCGCTCCGTCGCGTCCTGCGTTCTAGCAAGGCGCTCGTTGCGGGCGGTGGTTCTCTCTTTGCGACCCTCTATCTTGCCTCGGCCCTTGCAGCCGCGGACGGATACGATTCACCCGACGGGACCTCGAATCCCCGTGGGTCGCTCTGGATCCCTGCGGCCGGTCCTTTCATCATGCTGGGCCATACGACCTCCGCGCTGGCCGACGTCTTTCTCGTGCTCGACGGGCTCGGTCAACTCGGCGGCTTGACGATGTTCGTCTACGGAATCGCGACGCCGAAGGCCATCCTCGTTCCAGCGGATACGACGACCACGAAGGTCGACGTCGTCCCGCTCGTGGGCGCCGGCATCTCGGGCGCCGCACTCGTCGGGCGATTCTAATCTCTGCACGAGAGCGAGATTGGCGCGGAGGCGCTGACGGCCGCGCGCGCGAGAAGCCTGTCGCCATCACACAAGAAGAGTTCCGCGTGTCTTCGACCCTCCCGGCTCCTGCGAGAGGCGGCTACCAAGAAACCGCGGGCCAATGTATCGAAATCGTTGCGCCGCCGATCGCGAGTTTCATCCGGCGTGGGTGGGCGCTCCGCCCGTGGGTAACTAGAGCGAGCGGTGGCTAAGTCGAACGGGTTCGGCTCGGCGGTCGCGGCGCGGAGCCGGACTTCCCGTCCGGCGAGCACCGCGAGCGCCGAGACGGGCCCGTTCCACGACGCCACCGCTCGCTCTAGAACGCTCCGACGAGAGAGACGCCGCCGCCGCCGGGCGTCGACCAGAGCGTGGGGAAGGCGCGTACCGGCGTGCCGGCCGCGTTCGGGTGGGCGTCGTCGTATTTGTGGGGGTCGTCGTCGAGCACGAGCAGCGTGATTCCGAGAGCCACGGACGCGGCGCCGATGCCCGCGCCGGTCCACCCGGCGATGTCGCGCGTGTTCGCGCCGTTGACCTTCGCGGTCGCCGCGTTGACGGGGTCGAGGCATCGGATCTGACGCAGCGACGCTTCGAGCCCCGGATCGCAGACCTCCATGGTGCCCTTGGCGTTCTGCGACAGGAGCGCGTTGCGCGCGGACTCGCCGTCGCTGCGCTGGCCCGCGTCGTAGGCAATCAGCCCGACCCCACCGCCCAGCACCACAGCGCCCCCGACCACGGCGATCCATCCCCACGTGCGCTGGGTCGTCGTCCGCGACACGTACCTGGCGCGGAACTCGGGCGTGGGCTCGAGGACGACCGGGATCGACAGGGCGCGGCCCGCTTCGAGCGTGACGTCGCGCTCGAACGGCTCGAAGTCGCCCCGTTCGACCTGCACCGTGTGGGGCCCGGGCGAGAGCCGCAGCGACTGGACGTATACGCCACGACCACGGCCGTCCACGGTGACCACGGCCACGGTCTCGCGGATGTCGAGCGAGAGGACGCCCTTCGAGGCCGCAGGCGCCGCAGGATCTTCGTCGGGGTCGAGCGTGATCTCGCCCGCGGCCCCGTCTCCGAGCACGACGTTCGTTCCCGCGGTCACGTAGTCAGGGCGCCGCAGCTCGACCCGGTGCGACCCGGGCGCGAGCGTGATCGAGGTGGCGAACGGCGTGCTGCCGACCCGCGCGTCGTCGACGAAGAGATCCGCTCCCGGCAGGTGCGACTTGACTGTCAGGTGCGCCAGACGACCCTGCATCGCGACGAGGTCGAAGCGGAGCGCCTTCTTTTCGCCGCCGGCGATCGTGATCTCTTTGCGCTCCGGCGAGAACCCCGCCGCGATGACCCCGACGACGTGCGTGCCGCCCGTGACCCGGAGCGGCCCCTGAAGGGGCGTCTTTCCCGCCTCCACGCCATCGACCTCGACGATCGCGCCGTCGACGCTCGACTCGATCGCGATCTCGACCACGCGCGACGCCTGCTCGTTGCGCGTGCGCTGGGCGACTGCGCGACGCTCGGCCGAGAGCGATCCCGGGTTGGCCAGCACCCGATCGAGCGCGTCGGTCGCCTCCACGGCGCGCCCCATCTGCGCGTACACGAGGCCGATGTTGTAGAGGACGAGGACGTTGGGCACGAGCTCATAGGCGCGCTTGAACTCGGCGAGCGCACCGGCGCTGTCGCCCCCGTTGAACAGGCGAAGGCCCCGGTCGAAGCGCTCGCCCGCCTCGGCCCTGACCGCGCTGCTCGCGTCGGCCGTTTGAGCGTGGACCCCCGAGGAAGCAAAGGTCGACGCCAGGGTCAGGGCGAGAGCTATCGTGCGTCGCTTCATCGAAAGGGGTTTTCGCCCGCGAGGCCGCTCTGGTCAACGCGGCTTTTTGGCGGGATCGCCGCCGGGCCCGGAGCGGGGGACGCGATCGGCAGGGCGGGCCTCGCGCCGGGGTTCGCCGGCCGAACGGGCCCGGCGCTCGAAGCCGCTCCGGCGCTCGAAGAGGCGCTCGGCGCGACGAACACCGATTCGACCGGTGGCGCCGGCGCGGCGGTGACCGAAAGGAGCGGCGTGGGGGTCGCGCCGGTGTTCGGGGAGGCCGCGGAAGCGCCGGGCCGGGCACTCATCGTCACGGCGAGGATCCCCCCTCCGGCCGCCATGGCGACGACCATCGCGACGACGAGCGAGCGCGACGAGGGGCGCCGCCGGCCGGGCGGCGGCGCCGGATCGCTCGACATCGTCTCGGCGAGCCCCGTCGCAGTCACCGAAGACGAGATGGGCGACGCGGTGGTCACGAAGTCGAGCGCACGCGGCGCTGACGAGGGACGGATGACCACGCGGCCGTTCGGAGGGATCGTATGACCGGCGTGCGCCGCCACGGACGGCCCCTTCCCGGCCGTCGGGGCCGCCGAGGGCAACGAGGCCAACGAGACCATCGGCGCGAGCGCGTCCGCCAGCTCCCGCGCGCTCTGAAAGCGCTGATCGCGCTCGACCGCCATCGCGCGGTGCACCGTTCCGCAGAAGCTAGACGGCAGCGAAGGGTTCCGCTCGGCGAGAGGTATCGGCTTGCCCTCGTGGATCAAGACGGCGAGGTGCTCGACCGTCCTGGCCTCGTAGGGTCGCGCGCCCGCCGCACACTCGTAGAGGATGACGCCGAGGGCGTAGACATCGGCCTTGGCATCGATGGTCTTCTCGCCGCGCACCTGCTCCGGGGGCATGTAATAAGGCGTTCCGATCAAGACGCCCTCGGTCGTGACGGCGAGCCCGCCGGTTCGAGCCGAGTCGAACTTCGAGATCCCGAAATCGAGGACCTTCACGAACGGTCGCCCGTCTCGAACCGTCACGAAGAGGTTCTCCGGCTTGAGGTCGCGGTGCACGATTCCGGCGTCATGCGCGGCTTGAACGCCGTCGCACGCCTGGCTGACGAGCTCCGCGAGCTCAGCGGGGCCGATCGCCCCGACCCGCTGCAAGCGCTGGTCGAGCGTCTCGCCCTCGAGCAGTTCCATGACGAGGTACGGCTCTCCGGTGTCGAGCCGTCCGGCGTCGAACGTCTCGGCGATGTGCGCGTTGCCGATGCGAGCCGCGGCGGATGCTTCACGGAGGAACCGAGTGACCGCGCTTGGCTCCTGCGCGGCGCGCGCGTGGAGGATCTTGAGCGCGCGGCGGTGCCGCGTCAGCTCGTGCTCGACCTCGTAGACCGTTCCCATTCCGCCGATGCCGAGCTCGCGTACGATGCGCAGCTTGCCCGCCACGACCGTGCCTTCGGGCAAGCTCGGATGCTCGGGTCGAAACGACATGGGCGCGGAGCCCCGGTCACTTCCCGGGGCGGACGCCGTCGGAGACCGCCTGGGGGTCGAAATCGGATGCTACGCCGAGGGTCGCCCAGGCCGTCGAAAGAACTCCGGAGACGACGCCGACGCTCCTGTTTTCATGCGCCATTCGACACGCGCCTCCCGACCTCGGGACTCTTGCCGATGACTTCCTGCATGTCAAACCCGGTCACCGGCGTGCCCGCGCGACGCAGCGCGACGAGACCGGTCTCGGGCGGCTTCGGGCCGCCACCTCTCTCCTCGGTCGACGTGGGCGAACCCGGCGTGGGGCGGTCGTGCCGCGCGAGGCAAAGGCCGGCCAGCTTCTGACTACTGCAGGAAGGGCGCGAGGGTCTTCATCTGCGGGGGGTCCTTCCCGGGATTGAAGAGCGCGTAGTTCATCGGCGCGTTCGAGCCGAACCCGGCGCCGCCCGCCCAGTACGTCCAGCCGATGAAGATGTCCGGGTTCTGCGCCAGGTAGGTGAGCATCTCCTGGATCGCAGTCTCGCAGCTGCCGCCGGCGCCGGTGCTGATTCCCGCCGAGAACTCCCCGAGGAGAGCGTGCACCTTGTACTGCTTCGCCCACGAGACGAACGTCTTCAGATTGTCGAGCACCGTCTGCACGGAGCCGCCCGACCCGGTCGTGCAATTGTCGGCCGTGCCGTAGGCCGTGTCCGGGTAGTCGTGGATCTCGAAAGCGTAGTTGTTCGCCGGATCTTTGATGTCCTTGAGCGGGTCGGACGACCCGCCGGCGACGAAATTTTGCGGCCCCGCGAAGTCGTTGCCACAGATGAGAACGAGGTTGTTCGCCCCGGCGCTTCGAATGCCCGTTACGGCCGCTTGCGCCGCGAGGTACCACTCGTATCCGGCGGGTTTGTTGTCCGGATCGGTCGGAGTGTTGGGCTCGTTCATGATGTCGAAGACGACCTTGGGGTCGTTCGCGTAGAGCGAAGAGAGCCCGATCCAGAGGTTCTCGAAGGCGATGTTGGGCACGTTCTTCGACCCGATGAAGTCGCCGCCCTGGTTGGCCTTCATCTCCGCGGCGTTCGTGTACGACGCGTAGTTGTGAATATCGATGAGCACCGTGAAGCCGGCGCCCGACAGCGTGCTGACGGACTTCTCGAGGCTCGCGAGCTCGGTCGCGTTGAACGTGGCGACCACCTGCGCCGGCGTGAGCACCTTGGAACTGGTAGCCGTGAGGCTGCGCTGCAGGCGCTCCCAGCGGAGCGGGAGGCGGATCGTGTTCATCCCCTTGCCGAGGTAGTAGGGGGTCATGAGATCGGTCTCGATCCGCGTCCCCGACGCCGACGTGGGCCAGCCGGGGCCGCCGGTTAGGTCGCTCGTCGGATAGTAGTAGTCGCCGGGAATCTTTCCGACGTCGGTCCCGTTGAACAGCCCTCCGACGCTGGCGCCGAACTCGGCGCCGGCCATCGCGAGACCGCGGAATGGCAACGTCGCGTACACTTTTCCTGCGTCGCCCACGGCGAAGGGAAGGGTCGTGCCGCCGTCGTCGGAGAGCGTAGGGTCGGTGGCCGGACTCCCGCTATCGTCGCCCGTGGCCTGTCCCGGGCCATGCGAAAGTGGGTCGGAGGGCGCCGGGCCGCCCGGCCCATTCGTCTGGTCCAGGGGTCCCTGGCTGCTGCCGCCGCAACCATTCGACAAGAGCGCCGACAGGATCGCGAGAGGCAAACCAAGGACAACCGGCACGGACAATCGCATGGGACCTCTCATCCAGAACTTTCGAGGGTACGTGGGGCAGTTCCCAATTGCACGCGAGCAGTGCTCTCCGGAGGCACGCGCGGCATGCGTTAGCGGTACAAGAGCGATGCTTCGCGATGGCTCGCGGGGGGCTTGCCTCCCGGCTCGGCCGCGCCGGGTGTCTCCTCTAGCGTTGCAGCGTTGCAGCGTTGCAGCGTTGCAGCGTTGCAGCGTTGCAGCGTTGCGCGCTCGCGCGCTCCGCGCCCCGACTCGCGCGTCGTGCCGCGTGTACAGGCGTCGGGACACGAAAGAGTTCACCCGCGCGTGTGCGCCATCGCTAAGGTCGCGGCCTCGGGCTGGGTGTAGAATATTGAGTCGAGTCATGGCCGCCTGTATCTTTTGCGCCATCGTCACGGGGCAAGCGCCTGCGCACATGGTGCTCGAAGGCGACGTTTGCATCGCGTTTCTCGACGTGCGGCCGCTCTTTCCGGGTCACACGCTCGTTATCCCGCGCGCCCATCGCGAGACGTTGCGCGACGTGCCGCGGAGCGAGTTCGAGCCGCTCATGTGGAACGCGCGGCGGGTGTCACGGGCGCTCGAAACCGCCCTCGGTTCGACGGGTACGTTCGTGGCCCTGAACGACCGCGTGAGCCAGAGCGTTCCGCATGTCCACCTTCATGTCGTTCCGCGCCGCACGGGCGATGGCCTGCGC
>CALFNG010000457.1 GCA_937902985.1 uncultured Myxococcales bacterium | reverse complement strand
TGGCGCGCGCGCGATCGTCGGCGAGATCCCAGAGCGCAGCCCCGAGCTCACGCCATGCTGTGGCGGCGGCCGGCGCGTCGCCGCGCGCCGTCAGGCGCTCGGCCTTGGCTTCCATTCGCCAGAGCTGCGCGTCGGGCGTCGCCGGTCGATCGGCGAGCCGTTCGAGGTGCGCGTCGAGCGCGGGCGACCACGCGCCCTCGGTGATGGCGCGCGCGATCGCCCGGATCTCGGACTCCTCGTCGCCCAGACGTTGCCTGAGATCGGCGAGCGTGGCGTAGAGCGTCGTGCGGTCGGCCCCCTGGGCACCGCACGACAGCCACCGCTCGAAGATTGCCGCGGCGAACGCGTCGTCGGAGGCCTTCGCGGCGACTTCGAACATCGCCTCTCGCAGGGCCGGCGACTCCGGACCGAGCACGTCGAGGGTGCGTCGCGCTACGACGGCGGCCCGATCCGGATCGAGCGAGGCGAGTTCGCGAAGCGCCTCGGCGAAAGGCACGGCGAGCTCGTTGACGGGCTGCGGCTGCGACAGCAACCAGGCCAGCGCATCGCCGAGACGCCACGGATCGCGGGCCACGCGCAGGCGATCGAGGAGTCGCAGGATCGCTCTGCGGTCACCCGGCCGCAGCGCCACACAGCGCTGGCTCCAGCCGACCGACAGTTCGGCTTCGCCGAGCGCACCGAGCGCGTCGGCGAGCGCGAAGCACCAATTTGCGCGCGGACCGACGAGTGCAATGGCGCGCTCGAGGGCCGCCGCTGCGCCCCGGTCGCCGTCCTCGACCACGGCGTCGGCGAGGGCCGTGATGCTCCTCGCGCTCGTGGGATCCGCGTGGGTCGCCCGCTCCGCCGCGCGCCGCGCGCTCGGCCGATCGCCGGATTCGAGATGGCGATCCGCCGCAACCGAAAAGAGGACCGGCACCAGCGCCGGCGACGAGACCGCGGCCATTCGTTCGAGGGCGACCGCCTGACCCGCAAGGTCGTTCGCGAGCGACGCCGTGACCCACGCCCTCGCGACGAGCTCGCGCGAATCCGGGGGCGCCGGAGCGATCGCCTGACGCGCCGAGGGGTTCGGGGCTCCCGCGTGGTTCTCACCACCTGCGCCGGACCGCAGCGCCTTCGTCGAAGGACGGCCTCGCAGGGCCGCGGCGGCAGCCTCGCATTCGGGATCGATCTCCAACGCACGGGCGTAGGCCGACTCGGCGCGCGCCGCATCGGAGACCGGCCCGGCGCAGAGTCGCCCCAGGTCGACGAAGGCGCTCGCCTTGTCAGCGGCGTTCGCTCCTCGTTCGCTGCGAGCCTCGAGCCTCGCCGCGAGGGTATCGAGCATACCGACCTCGAGCAGCAGCGCGTCGAGCGCTTCGCTGTCCATGCCGGTGATCGCCCGGTCCATCCCGAGGTCGAGCGCCTCGCCGAGGAGGATCGCGGGCGACCGGCCCGGCCGCTCCATCGCTCGGGCGGAGGCCCGCCATACCGCCCGGTTGCGAGCCGCACGCTCCGGATCGATCGCCGCGACGGCCCGAGCGTGGGCGCGACGCGCCTCGTCGGCGGCAAGGATTCGCCGTCGCGCCTCGAGCGCCTCGACGAGGGCGCTCGCTGCACCCTCGTGCGCCGCGTCGATCGCGAAGGCGCGCCACAAGTCTTCGAGCTGCGCTTCGTCTTGTGCGGCGGCGGAGCGGCGGCGCGCGGCCTCGACATAGGCGTCCGAGGCGTCGGCGGCGGAAACGGCGCCGTCTTGCCACGCGGAGAGCGCCCCGAAGAGCTCCGCGGGCAGCGCGTCGGCCGCGTCGATGGACATCGCGGCGTCGAACGCTGCGGCGGCGCCCGCCGCCTCGCCAGCCCGCGCCTTGAGCACCCCTGTGCGGACGAGCACGTATGAGGCCTCCTGCGACTCGACGTCCGACATCGACGCGATGGGCTTGAGCGCAACGGCCGCGCGTGCCGACGCCCCGAGGCTCTCGAGCCAGGCCGCCATCTCCCTCCGGAGCTCGATGTCTTCGCCCAGCGACAGGGCCGTAGCTGCCAGCATCACCGCCTCGTCGAGGTCGCGATCGCGCGATCCCAGCCAGCGCGCGAGCGTCACGCACGCGGACCGCAACGGGGCCGGCTCGCCTGCGAGGCGCGCAGCCTCCACGCGAGCGCGCATCCAGGCCTGGTCCGCGCGACTGCCAGTCCGGCGCGGGAGCGGTCGAGGCGCGACCGTCGTCCTCGAGGGACCTTCGCCCGCGGTCCACTCCGGGGGAGGCAACGTGCCGTGCTGTGGAGACGCCAACGGGGCGCCCGTTTCGAGCGGCGCCTCGCTCACCGGGCCGCGGTCGAACGGAATCATCGCTGTCGACACCGTATCCGCAAATGCCTTCGAATCTTTACCGAACCGTCAGCGCGAACGGAAGGGCGCAGAGGGTATGCTCCCCCGACGCGAGAGGCAGCAAGCTGGCCGCGAACGGACGGACCTCGGGCGCGGCGCCTTGAACGGCGTCGCCGAGCGTCCCCGCGACCCGAGCGCCGATTTCGCCCAGGGAGGTCGCCGGAGCCTGGGCTTGCTCGTCACCCGTCAGGGTCCGCAGCAGGCCTCCCGGCTCGCCGGCCACGTCGACTTCCGCATCTGCGGCCAACCCGGCCATCGAACGCGCACGCCCGATGGCTTCTCGCAGGCCGCCGAGTTCGTCGACGAGGCCCCTTCCCTTGCCGTCGCGGCCGCTGAAGATCCGCCCTTCGGCCGAGGCCGCGACCTTGTCGACCGGGATGTTGCGGCCTTCGGCGACGCGCGCGAGAAACAAGCCGTAGATCCCGGTCATGGTCTCGAAGACCCGGTCGCGGGTGGCGTCGTCCCACGGGCTCAATACCGACTCCGAGGCGGCGCGAGCCGCCGCGAGAGGGTCGCCTGTCTTCGCCGGGAAGGTCTCGGCGTGAACGCCCAGACGCTCGAGCAGGCGCCCGCCGGAGATCTTCCCGCCGACCACGCCGATCGAACCCACGATGCTCGTGGCGTCGGCGAAGATGACCGCCCCGGTCGACGCCAGGTAGTAGCCGCCGCTCGCGGCCATGTCGCCGACGCTGACGACGAGCGTCTTCTTGTGGCGAATCGCCATGAGCTCGTGCCAGAGCAGATCGCTGGCGAGCGCGCTGCCGCCCGGGGAGTCGATGCGGAGGACGATCGCCTTCACGTCGTCGTCGTGCTCGAGACGGAGCAGGGTTCGAATGAGGCGTCTCTCGGAGATGCCGCCGCTGCCGCCGAGCGGCCCGCTGCCGCCCTCGAGCGTGATCGCTCCCGAGGCCACGACGAGCGCCACGGGCGCCGCTCCCAGCGAGTCGCCCGCGATGGTCTTCAAGACGTCGGCGATGGTGTCGCTGCTCCCCGACTGGGCCCCCGGTCCGAGTCGCGCGTCCCATCGCACCGCACCCGCCGTCGCCTCCAGCGCCGAGCGGGCCTGATCGAAATAGCCGACCTCGTCGACGAGGCCTGCCTCGCGCGCCTTCTCGGGCGTGTACGGGCCGTCTTCCGGCGCCGACTGCGCCGCGCCCGGGCGACCCTTCGCAAACGCATCGAGCCACCCCGCGCGGAGGTCCGCGAGCGTCGACTCGAGCGACTGCCGGGCCTCCGGGCTCGGCCCATCGCGCGTGAACGGCTCTTCGGCACCCTTGAACTTGCCGACCTGCAGGAAGTCGATGTCGAGCCCGATTTCTTCGGTCAGGAGTTTGTGGAAATAGATCGTCTGGGCAGCGATCCCGATGGCGTCGACGCTGCTCGCCGGGGCGATCCACACGCGTTTGCAGCCGCGCGCCGCGAGGGCGAGCGTCGCGTTCGAGTATTCGTCGGCATGGCACCATACCGGCATCTTCGCCCCGATGCCCGCGAGCATCTCGCCGATCTCCGCGGCTCGCGCGAGCCCCATCTGGGCCGAGCCCAGACGAACGAGGACTCCGCGCACGTCGCCCGCTTCACGCCCTTCGCGAACGTGATCGAGTGCTTCGATCTCGTGGACGAGATCGGCGAGCGACACGCCCTTCGCCGACAGCCCGAGCAGACCTCCTTGGGGCTGCTCCGGAGCTCCGTCAGAGAGATCGAGGACCGCGACCGACGGCCCGGTGCGCGGCTCGTCATGCGAGGCCTCGCCCCTGGCCAACGCCGAACGCGGCCGACCTTCGCAGGCGGACACGGCGCCGCAGAGCAGCAGCGCGTGAGCCGCTCGCAGGCCTTTCATGGGCTGGACTCGTCGACGCCTGGCGTGGGCGTGGGCGCCGGCTTCGGCGTATCGGCAGGTGCGGGCGCGGCGCTCTCGACGCGCTGCTTGACGTACGCCGGGTACGTCCCCTCCGGAAAGCGGTCGACGATGTCGCCGTAGCCGTGCGTCGCCCCCGCGCGGTCGCCGCTCGCCCATTGGATATCGGCCAGGCCGAGGAGCGCCGGCAGATACGACGGATTGACCCCGATCGCGCGCTTGTAGCCGGCGATCGCCCCCTTGGTATCGCCTTCGGCGCGCGCGACGTCGCCGAGCGCGGCGACGGCCTCGGAGTCTCCCGGGTTGCGGGTGGCGATGGCCCCGTAGATCTGGCGCGCGCGCGCGAAGTCTCCCTTCTTGTAAGCCTGCGTCGCGAGCTGCATGGCCGTTCGTGAGTCGCCCGGGACGACGTCGGTCGCAGGGGCCGCCGCGGGCGCCCCTGCGGCAGGCGGTGAAATTGCCGGGACGCCCGCCGGCGCGCGGGACGGCGGCACCTCGGCTCCCCCGTCGGCCGCGCCCCGGGTCGGCGTCTTTTCGACCAGTGCATGCAACGCCGGCGAGAGCGGGTAAGGCCTCACGAGGGCATCGAGCTTCGCGAGCTCCGCGCGGGCACCGGGCACATCGCCCGACTTCGCGAGAGCGTACACGAGCGCTGCGCGCGCGCGCCCCGCGTTCCCCTCGCCCGCCGCCGCGAGCCTCAATCGGTCGATCAATGTCGTCCACAAAGGCTCGGGCTCAGCGAGATCGAGCGCGGCGAGCACGTACGCAGTCTCCGGCTGCGAGGCCTGCGCGATGACCTTGGCGACGAGAGCGCGCGCGGCGTCTTGCTGTCCGCCCAGCCGGAGCGCGTCGAGCTTGGTGCGAGAAGCCGCGGGGGAGTCCGGCGCTCCGGCGAGCGCGGCATCGGCGAGCCGGGTCGCCCGGCCGACTTTCTCCTGGACGTCGGCCTTCGTGTTGCGCACTTCGTCGGTCGCGGTGACCGGAAGGATCTTGAGCTTGAGCCAGGGAACGTCGGCCTCCGCCGCAGCGACGCGTGCCTCGTCGAGCCGCACGCGCGGGTCCGTCTCGGCCAGGGCGCTCGCCTTGTCGAGCGCCTCCTGAGCCTCATCCAGGTTCCCGTCGGCCATCGCCTTCTCGCCGGTCGCGAGAAACGCCTCGGCTCGGGGGTCCAGCTGCGCCGCGGCGGGTGTTGCGCCCGCGACGAGGTAGGGCCGGGCGAGCGCCCACCCGAGAACTCCAACCGCGAGCAGCAAGACCAGGGCGACGACCCAGCCGCCGACACGGCGGCCGCGACGCATCGAGTACGGCTCCTCGAGAGAAGACGGCGATACGGACCGCATCTCGGGAAGGTCGTAGTCCCCGCTCGGCGGCTCGCGGCGAACCGGAACCGTGGGCGGGGGTAAGGGCGAAGGCGTCGCATGATCAAGGGCCGGGGGAGGCGCCGCCGGCACCTGGGCGTACACGTTCGCGGGAGGCGGCGGGGGCCGCCGGGCAGGCGGCTCGGCGGGCGGCTCGAGGAACTGCCGTGGCGGTTGCGCCGAGAGCATCGCCTGCGTCTCGATCGTGGACGCCTGCGGAGGAGGCGCGGGCGATCCGTCGGGGGGGCGCAGCGTATCGATCTGGTGCCGGACGGGCGGCGGCGGCGCTTCTCCGTACGCCGCGGTCCCGCGCTGGGGCACCAACGGCCGCTCCGTCGGCGCGCCGTCTTCCCATGTGATCGACTGTCGCTTCGGAAAGGCGACGGGGACCTCTTCCGGTGCCGGAACCTGCGTCGGCGCGAAGGCCGCAGCGGAGGCCCGCGGCGGAGGCCGGCTCGACGACGTCCGCCCCTCGAAGAAAGGCTCCAGCTCGCTGATCGACCCGAGCGGCCTTGGAGGCGCGCCCGCGCGACGGAGCAGATCGCCCCTCGATACCTGGTGGGCAAGGATCGCCCGCTGGAGCTCGCGCAGGGTGAGAAAAGTGAACTGCTGGCCGCTACCCGTCCTGACGAGCCAGCGGTCGCCCGAAGTATCGCCACCGGGGGCCTCCTGGCGGCGAACCTTGAACTGGTGACCGCACGTCGTGCAGCGAACCGTCGTTCCACGCCCGCTGACGAGCGCGTCGTCGAACTCGTACTCGGTTTTGCACCGCTCGCACTGAACGTCCATCGTCTGGTTGCCTGCGGCGCCAGCCGCGCGGGGAAGCTCTCTTTCCCTTGTCTTGCCAGGCGGGAGGCCCGGCGAGCTCGTTCGCGCGCCTACTCGTTAAAGGCAGACATTAACACGCACGTTCGATCGGTGTCGATTCGCGTGCTGCACGGCGGGTTGCCACCGGCGAGCCCGGGCCGGGACAAAGCGCTACAGACGCCTGACCCGCGGCCGCTCGCGTGTGGCGGCCTCCACCCCACCTTACTTTTTCCGTCGCCGCGCCCCCGCGCGGGGGCGCGGCG
>CALFNG010000456.1 GCA_937902985.1 uncultured Myxococcales bacterium | reverse complement strand
CCCCTCGTGGCCCAGGCGATCGCGCCGGGAGCGCAGCCGGCGCCCCCGGCGGTGGGGCCCGCGGCCGGCGTCGCGCTCACGAGCCCCGGCGCTCCCTCCGGGCGCAAGCGCGCCGCGCTGGCCGTTGCCCCGAAGAGGGCGATCGCGACGGCGGTCGTGGCGCTCGTCGTGCTGGCGGCGGCCATCCTGGCCGTCGTGCTCAGCGGCGCGTTGCGGCCCTGACATGCTCCTCTGCGAAGTAGCGCTGCCGGTCCCGATCGCGCACGCGTTCACGTACTCGGTGCCCGAGGGCCTGGCGCTCCGGGCGGTGGCGGGCGCGCGGGCCGTGTGCCCCTTCAGAGGGCGGCGACTCGTCGGTGTGATCCTGGGCGTGCGCGACGGCGAGCCGCCCAGGGGAGCCAAGCCGCTCGCGAGCGTCCTCGAAGAGACGCCGGCCGTGCCCGCAGACTCGCTCGCGTTCCTGCGGGATCTCGCCGCGTACTACTTCGCGCCGATCGGCGAGGTGATGCGCCTGGCGCTGCCGCCCATCGAGCGCGAGACGTCGCGCGAGCTCGCGGAGCCCGGCCTGTTCGACCGCGCGCGCGGCGTGGGCGTACGAAACGTGCAGTGGGTGAGCGCGACGCCGGTCGTGGAAGAGGCAGGCTCCCTGCGAGGGCAGCAGGCGGCGATCCTGGCGCACGTGCGCGCCGTCGGGGCCGAGCCCCTCGCGAAGGTCGAAGGGCGCTGGGGCAACGCGCGGCCCGCGGTGAAGAAGCTGGCTGCGCTCGGCCTCGTCGCGATCGAGGAGCGCGCCGCGCTCGAGGAGGCGTTCTTCTCGGAGCCCGCGGTCCGCGACGCGCCTCACGATGCGACCGCGGCGCAGTCGGCGGCCATCGAGGCGATCGCGGGCGCGCTCCGCGAAGGGCGCGCCGCGACGTTCCTCGTGCACGGCGTGACCGGCAGCGGCAAGACCGAGGTCTACCTCCGCACGATCGCCGCGGCGCGCGAGCGAGGCGTCGGGTCGATCGTGCTCGTCCCGGAAATCGCCCTCACGCCGCAGCTCGTCGCGCGGTTCCGTGCGCGCTTCGGAGACGAGGTCGGCGTCCTCCACTCGGGGTTGACGCCTCGCGAGCGGCTGACGATGTGGCGCCGGCTCCGCGAGGGCGAGGTCGACGTGGCCGTCGGCGCCCGCAGCGCACTCTTCGCCCCCGTCCACAAGCTCGGCCTCGTCATCGTCGACGAAGAGCACGACCCGAGCTTCAAACAAGAAGAGGGGGTGCGCTACCACGCGCGCGACATGGCCATCTGGCGCGCGCACCGCGCCGGAGGGGTCTGCGTGCTGGGCAGCGCGACCCCCTCGCTCGAGAGCGAGCACCTCACGCGGACGGGCCGCGCGATCAAGCTCCGCCTCCCCGACCGCGCGCGCTCGCGGCCCATGCCGCGCGTCGACCTCATTGACCTGCGCCGGACGGGCGTGGGACCGACGGGCGATCGGCGCATCAGCATGCCGCTCTTCCGTGCGATCGAAGACGCGCTGAAGGCGCGCGAGCAGGTCATCTTGTTCCTCAATCGACGCGGCTTCGCGCCCGGCGTCCGCTGCCAGGCGTGCGGGCACCTCGCGACGTGCGACTCATGCGCGGTCGCGCTCACGTTCCACAAGCGCGCGGGCGCGGTCGTGCGGTGCCACTTCTGCGACTTCGAAGCGCCGCTGGGGGCACGCTGCTCCAAGTGCCAGTCCGATGCCCTCGAGCTCGAGGGCGTCGGCACCGAGAAGCTCGAAGAGACGCTGAGCGCCGCCTTCCCGGAGGCCCGCGTGGCGCGGCTGGACCGCGACGTCGCCAGCGGGCGCAAGGTCGAGGCCATCCTCGAGCGCGTCCGGAAGCGCGAGGTCGACATCCTCGTCGGAACCCAGATGGTCACCAAGGGCCACGACCTGCCGAACGTGACCCTGGTCGGCGTGATCAACGCGGACGCGGCCCTCAGCATCCCCGATTTTCGCGCCAGCGAGCGTGCGTTCCAGCTCCTGGTCCAGGTGGCGGGGCGCGCGGGGCGCGGCGACGTACCCGGGCGCGTGCTGGTCCAGACCTGGGACCCCGAGCATCCGGCCGTCGCGCTCGCCGCTCGGCACGACGTCGATGCCTTCCTCGAACGCGAGCTCGGCGACCGCCGCGAGCTCGGTTTCCCGCCGCTCTCGCGCGCCGCGCTCGTCCGGGTCGACGCGGTCGACGAGGCCGAAGCCCGCGACGCGTGCATGCAGCTCGCCGAGGTCGCCCGCCGCTGCGACGCCTCGCGCGCGGGCGACGTGGTCGTGCAGGGGCCGGCGCCCGCGCCGATCGCGCGCGTCCGCAATCGCTTCCGCTTTCGCGTGATGCTCCGAGCCTCGGCGCGGCCAGCGCTGCGGGGCGTGCTCGCCGCGGTCGACGAGGCGCGGGCGACCCTGCCGCGCGGCGTTCGCTCCTCGATCGACGTGGATCCGGTGCAGCTGCTATGAGTCCTCGGGGCCGATGAGGGGACCGCCGGTACCGAACGCACCCGGCGCGGCGAGCCTGGTCGGCGAGCCGTCGCTCTCGACGCGCATCGTCACCGAGCGGCTGGCTCTGCGCCCGCCGCGCACCTCCGACGTGCCCGAGATGCGGCGCGCGCTCCGCCACAACGCCGCGCACTTGCAGCCCTGGAGCGTCGCCCCGGTGCCCGGCGAAGACGTGACCTCGCTCACGTCGGTGTCGCGTGCGGTCCTGCGCCATCGCAAGGAGTGGAAGCACGGGCAGGCGTTCGTGCTGCTCATCACCCGCCGCGACGACGATAGAACCATCCTCGGGCGGCTCGCGCTCGGCGGAGTCCTCCGCGGCGCGTTCCAGAACGCGTACCTGGGCTACTGGATCGACGCGGAGCGCCAGGGCGAAGGCTTGATGACCGAGGCCGTGCGCGCGACGACGGCGTTCGCGTTGACGTCCGTAGGCCTCCACCGCGTGCAAGCGGCGGTGATGCCCCGCAACGTCGCCAGTCAGCGCGTGCTCGACAAGGTCGGCTACCGTCGCGAGGGGCTCGCCCATCGTTACTTGTGCATCGCCGGCGCCTGGGAAGATCACCTGATCTTCGCGGTCACGGCCGAGGAGTGGGCGCGTCGCGACCTGGGGTGACGCCGTCCCTTGCCGCGCGGCCGCGGCCGTGGCTGGTAGAGTACGCGCCTGTCGACGGCGGCGAGAAGGGCGATGCGTCTTCCGAAGGAACCCATCAATCGGACCCGACTCGTTCGCGGCGCGAGGCATCTCCTCGACTGGCTCGGTTGGATCTACATCGACCACGTTCTCGGGCTCGAGGCGGGGCACAAACCCTCTGGCGCGCTGCCCGATCACTTCTACGAAGACTCTTACGACACCTGGGCCGAGCTCCTTCGCGAGGCGCCGTCGGCGCTCCTGAAGCCGGACGTGCTGCGCCTCATCGTCGAAGTAGCGATCGCGGAGAGTCAACTCCGCACGGCCGAGCGATTCGAACGACGCGTGGGGCGGGCGCGCGTCGTCGAGATCCTGAGCGAGTTCGGCCGCGCGGTGAATCCGGAGCGATTCGCTTCGACGCAGGGCCAGCGCTTTCGCGCGTGGCTGGCCGGCGCGATGACGATGCCCGCCCCGCCGGCCACCGGGCTCACGCCCGACGACCTTCGCTTGCGGGCGAAGGTCGACTCGCTCACCGACGACCAGCGCCTGGCGTACGCCGACGCCTACGTCGACTCGGCGAAGACGCTGAGAGACCTGACGCCGCTCTGCGCGTTGCCGGCGTTGCGCAAGCTGAACATTCCGAGCGCCCCGCTGCTGGTCGATCTGTCCCCCCTGACCCGTCTGACCGAGCTTCGAGACCTCGAGCTCTCCGCTCCCACGCTGCGCGATCTCTGGCCTCTCGCGCGCATGCCGGGCCTTCGCCGCCTGTGCCTCGACGCCGAAGAGGGGCTCGACCTCTCGCCGCTTCGCGCTTTGACCGGGCTCGAAGAGCTCCGGATCAGCGGCTGCGACGATCTGTCGGCGCTCGAAGGGCTGCCGGCGCTGACCGACCTTGCCATCTCCGCACGGCACGGGGCCCCCGACCTCGAGCCGATCTGGAAGCTCGCGGGGCTACGCCGCCTCAGCCTGTACGACATGAAGCTCGAATCCACCGACTTCGTCCGGGCGCTCCCTTCGCTCGTGTCCCTGACGCTGGGAAGCTGCGAACCGCTCACCGACGTGAGCGCGCTGGCGCGGCTCGCCGACCTCGAGGAGCTCGACCTCAGTCATTGCCCGGTGCGCGACGTCTCATCGCTGAAGCTCCCCAAGCTTCGCGTCCTCGACCTCGAGGCCACGGCCATCCGCTCGTGGCCTCCGCTCCGCGATCTGCCTCGCCTCGAAGCGCTGAACGTGAAGTTCACCGCGCTCACGAGCTTCGCGGGCGTCGAAGTGGGGCTGTCGCTCCGCACGCTCGAGGTGGGCTTCTCCGAGGGGCCCGGGCTCGCGGATCTGGCTCCGCTCGCCAAGCTCACGCGCCTCGAAACCCTTCAACTCGAGGAGCTCCCTCAAGTGGCCGATCTCTCGCCCCTCGGCGCGCTCACGGCTCTGAGGGTCCTCGCGGTCATCGACACCGCGGCGCGCGATCTGTCGCCCCTGGCCAGTCTGGCGGCGCTCGAGAACGTCGTCCTGACAGACAGTCCGTTCGAGAGCGTCGAAGCGCTGGCAGGGCTGCCGAAGCTGCGTCTCGTCACCCTGGCGCGATGCACCGCGCTGCGGAGCATCCGCCCTCTCGCCAGGTGCCCCGCCCTCGAACGGGTCGACTGCGAAGATTGCGACGCGCTCACAGGGCCCACGTCGCTCGAGCAGCTGCGCGCGCCACCCCCCGCCGAGGCAAAGCGATTCCCGTCAGCGGGGGCGGCCGTGAATCGCCCGGGGGCCGCGGTGGTGGTCGACGTGCGCGGCCATCTTCCGAAGCGGCCACCCGAGGGTTGGTCGCTGCCGGAGCGCGACCACGGAGACCTCGGCGTCTACTGGCTCGAGGCCGAGCACGACACGATGGTCCTGGTGATGCTGTGGAGCAAAGACGATCAGCACCTGCTGATGATCCAGCTCTGGAGACGCGACGGCTCGGACATGACCGACAAACAGGCCGCCAGAATCTTGCGGCGCTTCCGCGCGTCGGACCCGTTCATCGAGAACGACGACATGATCGTGGGCGACGTCAAGCACGCGCGCTGCTTCATGGCGCTCGCGCACGCCGCCAGCCCCGACACGTGGGGAGCGTGGCGCACCAAGAACCCGCTCATCCGCGTCGAGGCGAACGACGACGCCAGCGCGTGGGCGAGCGCCGACGTTCGCAACCACCTGCCTTCGCCGTTGCCGGCCGGGTGGTCGATCCGCCCGACCAGGGAGCCGGACGACGTGGCCTGCATCGTGTCCGCACCCGAGGCGGAGATGACGGTGCTGCTCTCGACGAACGCGGGAGACGCGGTGAAGCTCGCCGTGTCGCTCATGCCGCCGAGGGGAAGCCGGGCGACGAGCGTGGGCGACGAGACGGCCCGAGCGCTGCTCGCGCGCTTTCGGGGGCGAGGCGCGTTCGAAGAATCGGCTTCGGGGCCCATCGCCCGCGCGCCGGGCATGCGGTTCTTCGTCGCTCCGCCGAAGGGCGGCTCCGCGTCGTAGAACGTCACGGCGCGATGACGACGCGGCCGCGCGTCCCCGTGGCGACGGCCTCGTAGGCCGCGACCCCGTCGGCGAGCGAAGACGTGCGCGCGATCGCCGGGGGCCGCAAGCCGCCGGCTTCGAAGCCGGGCACGAGAGCCGCCAGGATCTTCGCGGAATCGACGGGGTCGAGCTTGCGGGTGTCGGCTCCGAAGATCCGCGACTGGTTGGCGTTCCTCCGCCCTTCGCGCGCAACACGCCCGGCCCCATGGCCGACAGGAAGAAGATGGGGCACTTCGCGTCGAGCACTTCGCTGGCTATCGAGCTCGTCCTCCACGCGCTCGCCCCCGCCCGCTGCGCGGCGTGCGACGCGCGGGTAAAGCTCCTCGCGGCGTTCTGTCCCGCGTGCGCGTCGACGACCGAAGCCGCGCCCGCGGGCGCCGCAGCGGCCCTCGTTTATGCGGGCGCCGTCGCGGCGGCCATCGTGCGGATGAAATACGCGTCGCGCCCCGACCTGGCGCGCCCCCTCGGCGACCTGCTGTGGCGGTCGGTCGAGCCGCGAGCCGCGGCGTGGCGCGGCGCCCTCGTCGTGCCCGTCCCTCTGCACCCGGTCCGACTGGCAGAGCGCGGCTTCAACCAATCGGCGCTCCTGGCTGCGCGCGTCGTGGGCCGTCTCGACGGCCGCTTCGAGCCGCGCGGTCTGGTGCGAACGCGGGAGACGCCCCGGCAAACCACGCTCGATCGGGCGGCCCGGGCCACCAACGTCGCGGGGGCCTTCCGCGCACGCGACGCGTCCGTCGTGCGCGGCCGTGCGGTCCTCCTCGTAGACGACGTGGCGACCACCGGGGCGACGCTCGACGCATGCGCCCGCGCCCTCCTCGACGCCGGGGCCGCTTCTGTCGGCCGTGCGGTGGTCGCCGTCGCGGCGCACCGCGTCGTGGCGGCGAGTCAAGGCGCGGTCCAGAGCGAGCCGAGGACCCGCTGGCGTAGCTAAGCTAGAGGCGGGAGACCCCCTTGAGAGGGCACTTTCCGGCCCTTCGGGTATCATGACGTCCGGACCGTGACCCAAGAGAAGGACCAAAAGGCCGAGGGACGGGCCGGACCGGGCCGGATTCCCCAGAAGACGCTGGTCGGCGTCGCGAGGATGCCGTCGAACCGTCCGCCGCGACCTTCGGACCGGGCTTCCAAGCCACCGGGCACGCCCTCGCGCCCGCCGACTGCCCATTCGCCGGCCCGTTCGCCCACCCACGCCCATACTCTCGCCCCTACTCTCGCCCTTACTCGTGCGCCCACCAGCGCGCCGGCGCCGCGCGACTTCTTCGCGGCCCTGTCGCCCGGGAAAGACTCCCCCAAGCCCACCCAAGGGCACCGCGAAAAGCAGGCTTCCCTGGAAGAGATCAGCAACTCGATGCTCCTCGACGACGACACGTCCAGCGTGGTGATGCCGGGCCTCGAAGAGCTGAGCGGCTCGCTCTTGCTGGAGGATCTCACCGAGGTTCGGGCCGATCTTGCGGCGGCCCCCGCGCCCCAGCCGGCGACACCGGAACGTGAGCCACCGGCTGCACACCGGGCCCTCCTCGGCATGCCCGAGCTGCCGACGTCGACCCCGGCGTCGAACCTCGCTGCCATGCCCCCCATGCCTTCGTCGTCGGGCCGGGGGCTTCATCGTTCCGCGCGTCCGGTCGCTCAGGCCGTCGTCCGCGAGGGCGCTCACCGGAGGCCTCACCACGACGCTCACCGGAGCCCTCGCCACGATGCGGACGCCAGCGAGCCCGAGGGGCCCGAGGGCGACGATCCCACCCGGATCATGCCGCCCGCTTCCGATGCCGACGATTCCGCCGGGATCGTGCCCCCCCCACCCCAGCAGATGTACGAGGCCCTGAAGGGGTACGAGGCGCATGCGGCCGGGCCGGAAGTCCCGCCCGACGCGAAGGCGGGGGTCGGGCGAACCGCACAATCGGCGCCCGTCCTCGCTCATGCCGAGGCCCAACCGACCTTCCCGATGCAAGGCGACGTCGAAGTGACGTCGCTCCCCGTCTCGCGCTGGGTCGTCGCGGCCGAAACGGCGAAAGGCTTGCTTCAGAAGTTCCGGGCGTCGCTCGGCGAGCCCACGCGGTCGCGAGACGCGAAGCGACCTTGGTTCCTCGGGGCGATCGCGCTCGCGGGCCTGGTCGTCGGCATCGGACTCGTGGCGCTGATCGTCTCGTTCACGCGCAAGGGAACCGACGCGGCGAACGAGGCAAGCGAGAAAAAGGCGAGCGGCGAGGGGTCTTCGGCGGCGTCCGCCCCGTCCGCGACCGCGCAAGCCGCGCCGACTGTCTCCGCGATCGCCCCGGCTCCCGCTCCGGAACCCGCGCCTCAAGAACCCGCGGCGTCGACCACGGCGTGCAAGGTGGCGGGGACGGCACGGGTCGTCGCTCCGGCCGCGATCGTCAGCGCCGGGATCGAGGTGCGGGCCGTCGGCGACGACGTGGCACTCGGGTTTGCCCCCAACGAGCACCAGGCCACGGCGCTACGCCTAGACGCCGCCTCGCTCGCCGGCACATTCAAGGTCGAGGCGCAGTCCGCCGACGCGATTCGCCGCGTCGTGCCGCTCGCGTCCACCGACGGGGCGCTCGGCCTCGCGGAGGACGCGGACCGAGACGGCGACTCCCTCCAGGGCCGGCGCACCGTGCCCCTCGATCCACCCGTGGAGATCGGCGGCGCCGCCGGCAACCTCGTGTGGGCGCGCCCCAACGGCCCTGTGGCCGGGAAGCTCTGGCCTCTCGATGGCGACGGCAGCGTCGAAGCGCCGCGCGGAGCGATCGATCCCGGTCCGGGCGAGCCGATCACCGCCATTGCCCTCCGGCACGCCGGGGCGATCTGGCTCGGCGCGGCGAGCGGTCGCGATTCCCTCAACCCGCTCGGACAGCTCACGCGAGCGGCGGGCTCCAGCGCCGGCGTGGGTTCGCCGGCCGTCGCCGCGAGCGGCGGCGTCGTGATTGCAGCGTGGGCCGATCGCGCAGCGGCCACGGACCCATGGCGACTGCGCTGGGTGAGCTTCAAGGCGGGCGAAGCGCCGGGCGAGCCGGGCACGTTCCTGCCGCCGGCCGGCGGCAGAGGCGAGCAGGCGATGTCCCCGGGCATCGCCTCCGTCCCGGGCGGTCGCTTCCTGCTCGTGTGGACCGAAGGGCCCGCGACGAGGCACGACGTCCGTGCGCTCACGCTCTCACGAGAAGGTCAGCCCCTCGGCAAGCCGCTCGTCATCTCGGGAAAGAAGGTCAATGCTGGCCAGGGGCAAGGCGCGGTCACCGCCTCCGGCCGCGGGGCGGTGGCGTTCCTCGAGTCGACCGAGGGAGGCGGCTTCCAGGTCGTCGCGACGCCCATCAAGTGCGCGCCGTGAAGCCCGTCTGACGCGCTCTCAGTTCGCAGCCATCTTGGCCAGCGTCGCGCGGGTCATCTCGAGTTCGCCGGCCAGCGCGGTCTGCAGTTCGGACCGTTCGTCGGTCTCCGCGCCACGCACGAACGCCTCGAGGAAGCGGCACGCGGCGGCTCGCTCTCCCGCGGCGTAGGCAAGATGACCGAGAACGAAGCGGCCATAGCCGCGCCCGCACGGCGCGGCGGCCAGCTCGTCGATCATCGACTGCAGATCGTCGACGTGTTCGCCCGCCGCGATGCGGACGAGCGCGAGGTGCGCCCGGTAGAGGGGCTTGTCGCGCGTCCCCCAGCGCGCGGCGCGAGCAAGCGCCGCCGACGCCTCCGCATAGCGCTGTGCGAGAAAAAGCACGCTCCCGAGCGTCCATTGATGGAACGGACGTCTCGACACGGGACCCCTGCGCGCCGCGAGGCGGAGGTGCGCGACCGCCGCGTCCACGTCGCCGGCCGCGAGCGCTGCGCGAGCCGCGTCCTGGCGGAACACGTCGACGAGGACGCCGAGTTCGAGGGCCTGCTCCGCCACTTCGTGCGCCGGCTGGAAGCGGCGGAGCTCGTAGTGCGAAAGATAGAGCTGTCGAAGCAGCATCGCCTGCGTCGTCCGATCGAGCGGCGCCCGCGACGCGAGCCCCTGTTCGGCCCAGCGCGCGCGCGCGTCGGGCGAGCGGGCCACCATGGCCTTGCGCAAGAAGTCTTCGGGCAAGGGAGTCTTGGGCGCCCGTCCCGCCGGCGCCGACTCCGCTGGGGCCGTCGCGACGGACGACGAACGACGCGTTGTCGTCGCTCGTCTCGCCGATGCCACGCCACCGAGCTTACCATTCGTCTGCGTCCAGGCCAAAACGTGCTACGCGTGGCGCCTCGTGCGCGCCCGTTCCATCGCCTGGTCGACCGTCGTGACGGCCGCGGTCCTGGCGGACACGCTGACAGGATGTGGGCGGCGTGCGACGCAGCTCGACTGCCAGCTCATCGTCGACAAGAGTGTCGAGCTCGAGCTTCGACTGACGAACCAGACGAGCCCGGACGCGATCCAGAAGCGAGAGGAGCAAGTGCGCGGCGAGCTACAGGACGAGATGAAGTCGTGCGAGGGCCGGCGGGTGACCGAACAGACCATGGCGTGCGTGCACGCCGCCACGACCGCCCAGGAGCTCGACGCGTGCCTTCGGTGACCCCCGGCGTGCTCGGCGGCATCATCCTGACGATCGCCGCCATTTGCAGCGCCGGATGCAAGCCCAAGGCGAGCACGGGCGAGTGCGATCAGCTCCTCGATCGCTACGCCGAGCTCGTGGTCACCGAGCGGTTCGCCGACGCGGGCGTCGATCAGATCAAGACCGAGCGCGAACGCGAGAAGAGCGAGGCGCGCGGCGACGACGCGTTCAAGAACTGCAGCTCCGAAGTGAGCCACGCCGAGTTCGAGTGCGCGATGCGCGCCCCGAACGCCGACGCCCTCGAGAAGTGCCTCGAGTGAGCGCAGCTTCCCGAGCAGCCCGAGCAGGCGCCGACTCTCGCGCGGCTCGCGTAGCCGCTACTTGCTATGCGCCGCGCGGCCGCGCATGCGCTGCTTGTTGCCGACGGGCGTAGGCCCTTCGACTTGCCACACGACGTCGCCCCCGAGCAGGCACGTCTGGTCCTGGAGCTCACGGAGGCAGACCTCTCTCGAGTCGTCCTGTGCGCACACGGCAATGACCGGCCCGATGTTCTCGGTGTGCATCGACGGCGCGTCGGCGAAGACCTGGACCGGGCACCCTCGTTCGCTCGGTCCCTGGGTGACGCGCTTCGTGTGCGCGGCGTGCGCGGTCACGTGCACCGCCGAGAGGGCGTTCTCGCCCAGCCCCCACGCGACGTCGCCGCCGCGCGCGCAGACCGCGTCGAGGACCGAGCGCTCGCACGCGCTCCCGGCCGCGACGCAGTCGACCGCAACGGGGCCGAGATCGTCGACCTGGATGCCCGGCGCGGCGGGATACGACTTCACCGGACAGCCAGCCGGACGGGCGGGATAGCGCGCGTCGGGAGCGGCGCCTCCGCACCCCGCGACCGCGGCGATCGCGAGAGCGAACGTGGCGAACGTGGCGCGCGTGGCGTGACCGACGGTGTTCCCACGCGTCATCGCGTCACTCCGCCGCCTGCCGCGTCTCGAGGAGGGGAAAGCCCATCGCCTCGCGCTGCGCGAGCCACGACTCGGCGACGTTCTTCGCCATCGCACGGACGCGCCCGATGAAGCGCTGGCGCTCGGTCACGCCGATGGCGCCGCGGGCGTCGAGCACGTTGAATGCGTGGGCGCCTTTGATGACGAAGTCGTAGGCGGGCAAGACGAGCTTCTCGAGCGGGTCCTTTCCCAGCGACAGGAGCCGCTTGCACTCCTTCTCGCACTGGTCGAACTGCGCGAAGTGCGCGGCCGTGTCGGCCTGCTCGAAGTTGTACGCCGACCACTCGCGCTCTCCGCGCCTGACGAGCTCCGCGTAGCCGATCCCCGGCGCCCACTGCATGTCCCAGAACGACTCGACGTTCTGCAGGTACATGCAGATGCGCTCGAGACCGTAGGTGAGCTCGCCGCTCACCGGCTTGCAGTCGATGCCGCCGACTTGCTGGAAGTAGGTGAACTGGGAGATCTCCAGCCCGTCGAGCCACACTTGCCACCCGAGACCCCAGGCCCCGAGCGTCGGAGACTCCCAGTCGTCTTCCACGAAGCGAACGTCGTGCTCGTCGGGCTTCGTGCCGAGGGCGAGCAGCGACTCGAGGTAGAGGTCCTGGATGTCGAGCGGCGACGGCTTGAGGATCACCTGGAACTGGTGGAACTGCTGCGTGCGATTCGGGTTGTCGCCGTAGCGCCCGTCCGTGGGACGCCGCGACGGCTCGCAGTACGCGACCCTCCAGGGCTCGGGCCCGAGGGCGCGGAGGAACGTCGCCGGGTTGTACGTGCCGGCGCCGACCTCGCTGTTGTAGGGCTGCACGATCAGGCAGCCGCGCTTGGCCCAGAAGTCTTGCAACGCGAGGATGAGATCCTGAAAGAACATCCCCCAGAGTCGTAGCACACGGTCCGCGCGTACCGATCGACTCGGAAGGGAGCCGTGCCCTCGCCCTCGCTCACGAGCGCCTCACGAGCGCCTCACGAGCGTCGATACGCCGCCGGGGTCGCGCCCGTCCATCGTCGAAACGCGCGCTCGAAGTGCGCCACCTCCCGCGGAGAGCGGGGGCCGCCCTCCGGCTTCCACAGGACGCTCCGCACGGAGCGGACGAGGCGCCCTCCAGGCAGCCCATCGCGCGTCGTCATCGGTCCCCCCGTCAACATGGCGACTCCGGCGCTTCGCGCGGGACATTCACCGTGACCCCTGCGCTGAGACCTGGAAGATGGACGGCATGATCGACCGCAGCGTCGACGCAGCGACGAGCCATTTGTTTGAGGACATCTCAGAGATGCTGATCACGAGCTTGCCCGTAACGCGCCCATTGGCGCTGGCTTCCTGCGCCTCTGCAGTTCTCTCGAGCGGAAAGGTCTGGTCCACGCGCAAACGGAAAAGGCCCTCGGAACAAAGCCGAGCCACATCGGCAAAGACCCGCTCCGGATCTTTCGGAGGCCCGAGAGAAAACTTCGCGCCGTACTGCTCAGCCGAGAAATCGGCGACGGACAGAACGCGCGAAGGATCGCCGCCGATTTCGATCAACTCCGGGATGATCCCCGAGCCGGCAAGATCGAGGGCTGCGTCCACGCCCTCTGGCGCGAGCTCCTTCACGCGTTCCGCTCATCCCGGTAGCCGCTGCGGCCAACGCGATCGTCTTTCCCTCTGCCATTTTCTTCCTCAGCAATCTGACCTGCGCGTCCGTGCCCATCCGGGCTCCGTGAGCCCCGGGGCCGACCCGGAACTCCGGGCCTCAGCCTCGCACGCACCGTCAGGACGGCGGCCTCGACTCAAGTCGAGTCACATGCTCGAGCAGAAGCTAGGGAGCGCCGGCAGACGAAGTCGCGCCGGCAGGGGCCGCCTTCGCGCGCGCGAGCTCGCGCCCGAGGCACAGCCAGAAGGGATCGTCGTACGAGGGATCGCCCGTGACTCGCGGGCTCATCCCCGACGGCTGGATGTAGACGCTCACATGGCTCTTCGCGTCGTTCTTGGCGCTCACGACCGTGGCCCCCTCGGCATCGCCGGCGACGTCGTCGGGCTTCCACCCTTCTTCGGTCAGGCACGCCTTCGCGGCAACCTCGATCGTGGACGTGTCGGCTTTCGCAAGTCGTTCGTGGAGAGGGTCGCTGAGCGCGGGCGATTTCGCGACGAGTGAACACGCGGACGCTAGCGACACCGCGAGGAGGATGGAGAGGCCGTATCGCATTCGGGAGAGCATCCTAGCGCGCCGACCGCCGGTACGCGGTCCAAAAGAACCTGGAACCAGCGAGCCTACGAGCCAAAGTCACCGGGTGTCGGGCCGTCGCCCAGACGACAATCGCGCTCAGCCCCTCTCAGCCCCTCGCGCCGAGGGGCTGTCATGCGCAAACGCTTCGGCGAGGGTCGACGCCTTGCTCGTGCGCGAGACGCATGAGCTCCGCGGTCCTCCAGCCATGTTCGAGGTACACGGGCCCGTATTCCCCGAGGTTCGCCGCGCGCCTCCACAGCGTGGCCGCGCCGTCTCGGAGGACCGCACGCGCCTCTTCCTCGAAGTGGCCTGCACGCAGGGCCTCGTAGCGCGCAAGACACGGCGTGTATGCGTTGACCAGGCCCACCGCGCGCGCCGCGTACTGCATCGCCCGCGCGGAGTCGTCGAGCGCCCCTGCCACGTCCTGCCTCCGCAGCTTGATCATGGACGACACCGCAAGAAGAACGCAGCGGTAGGCGGGCGCGTTGGCCGCCGAAGAGAGGCCGATCGCGACCTCCTCGGCAGCCTCGTCGACGTGGCCGTGGAGCACGAGGAGCTCCGCCAGCGACATGCTGACCCCTGCGGAGCCGCGGCCCGGAGGCAAAGCTCTCCTCGTTGCCCGGTGGAAACGGAGGAGCGGCTCTACCTCACCATCTGCCAGCGCGCACAACGCCCGGATCCACGGGGCGATGAGCTTCGCCGCGGCGAATCCGATCTCCGCCCCTTCGCGCTCGAACGCTGGCAGCGCCGCGCGTGCTTCGCCGAAGGCCCCGAGGATCGATAGCGTCAAGATGTGATTGCTCGTTTGGACGACCACTCCGCGTCGATCGCCGAGTCGGCCGCACAGCTCGCGTCCGCGAAGGAACCGCGACGGGTGGACGGGCTCACCGCTCGCGAACGTGCGGTCGAACGCGGCGTCGCAGAGCCACGCGAGCACGCCGGCGTCCCCCTCGGCCCCGGGCTCGCGCTCGCACCCCTCGAGCAGCGCGTCGGTTCGCACGAGCTCTCCGAAATACGCCAGCTGGATGGCCGCCCGGATCCGCGCGATCGCGCGCGCGGGCCCCGCGGTCGGGCCGTTCGCCGGCGTCTGCTCGAGCTCGTCGACGACGGAGAGTATCTCCAGGGTATCGTCGAGCTTGCCGAACGCTGCAGCGGCGATGCCCGCAGCGTTGAACCAGCGCTCGGTGCCGCGTTCGACGAGCGACATGGCATCGCGCGCGCCTCTGGCCGCCGCGACGTTGTCGCCGGTCCAGAGTGAGATGTCCGCCTGGGCGAGACGCGCTCGCCCGAGCAGCCCGCCGCTCGCAGCGCAGGCTTCCGCGCTCGCGACGTGCCTCGCGATCCCGGCGGCGTCCGCGGCAGCGAGCGCGTCCTCGGCGGCGACGACGTGCCATCGCGCGGCGTCCGCACGCCGATCGCCGAGCTCGTAGTGCTGCGCGAGCACCGCAGCGTCGGAGGCGCGCGGCTCGAGCCACTCGGCCGCGAGGGCGTGGCCGATGACGCGATCGTCATCCGTGAGCATCGCGTACGCAGCGTCGCGGACGAGTGCGTGGCGGAAGACGTACTCACGCTCGCTCGCGAAGCGGGACGTTTGTTCGGCGCTGACGACCTCGAGCTGCTCGAGCGCGTCGAGGTGAGACCCGACCCGCGAAGCGAGCGGCGAACCGACGAGCTGACAGACCGCTCCCGACCAGAATCGCTCGCCGAAGACCGCAGACGCACGGAGCACCTGACGCGCCTCCGTCGACAACGTGGAGAGACGCGCCTCGGCTGCTGCTGCGATGGTCGGAGGGAGAGCGCGCACGCCGCCGCCTTCGGCGCACACCCGCGCGAGCTCTTCGACGAAGAGCGGGTTACCCCCGGCCCGTTCCACGATCGCATCGATGTCGGCGTGATCGCCGAGCACTGCCCGCGCGAGCTTCTCTGCCGCCTTTGGCAGCAGAGGGTCGAGTACGAACCGCGATGCGCGGTGCTCTTCCCATAGACGAGGGTGGACCTCGTCGACCGACGGCCGCGCGAGCGCCAGAATCATCAGCGGCTCGTCCTTCAGCCGCCCGAGTACGCCGCCCAGCAGGCGCACGCTCGCGACGTCCGCCCAGTGCACGTCCTCCACGACGAGGAGGACCGGATTTCGCTCGAGCTCGGCGCCGATGAATGCGCACGCCGCGTCGACGATCCTCGTGCGCATCAGCACAGGGCTTCGACGCGCCGCCCGGAGCGCGTCGTCTTCGTCGCCGAAGGGCACGCCGGCAATCTCGCCGAGGAATCTCGCGACGAATGCAGGATCGAACCCCTTGCTCGCCCCGTTCCTTGCGACGCGCGCGAGCAGGCACTCGCGCCGCGCCTTCGCGTCACCCGGCGCAAGGTCGAGCACGCGCCGCAACAGTTCCCCCGCCAGCGCGTAGGAGGCCCCCTGCATCACCGGGTCGGCCAGGCCCAGCCACACGGCAGGCGGTGACTCCCAGGTCCCGACGCGCGAGGTGAGCTCGCGTCGCAGGCGAGTCTTCCCGATGCCCGGCGGGGCGATCACGACCAGTGCCCGAGCGACCGGCTCGTCCACGCACTCCCGAAAGGTGGACTCGAGCAACGCGAGCTCTCGCGTGCGTCCGACGCAGGCGACCTCGCGGCCCATCACCGTACGAATGCGTTCGGCCGCGGCGCGTTCCCCCGTCACGGAGATGCCGCCTCCCGCCCGCTCGAGCGCGAAGCGACCCTCGATCATCGAAGCGGTCGCTTCGTCGATCCAGATTCCTCCGGCGCCACCTTGCTTCTCGAGGAGGATCGCGGCGGCATCGATCGCCTCGCCGACCGGGAGCTGGCCAGCCACCACGGCACGCCCCGTCGCGAGGGAAATGGTCGCGCCGGCCAGCTCGGCGCGGAGCGCAAGAGCGCAGCGGACCGCTCGCTCGGCCGCGCTGCTCGCTCCCGCTTCCGCCACGACGGCACCGACGAGCGTGCCGTTGGCGAGCGCGGTGACCGTCACCCCGAGCGCAGCGGTGAGGTCGACGATCTGCATCTCGCCCGTCACGCCGCGAAGCGCCTCGTCGCTATCCCCAAATACGTCGTCGGTTGTCTCTCCCGTGCGGCTCGCCGCGCGCGCAATGATGACCGTCGCGAGACGTCGCTCCGTCGCTCCGATCGCAGGCGACCACGAGCTCTGAGCGACCGGCGCGTCACCGGCATGGACGGCGTCGAGGGCGGCCGCAACGGCGGCGCCATCCGCGGGCCGCGCAGCCGGCGACTTCTCCAGCATCGAAGCGACGAGATCGTCGAGGACGGCCGGCACGTCGGTGCGCAGCGCGCTCACGCGCCCCGCGGGATCGAGCAAGATCTTGGCGAGGACTGCAACGACGTGGGCGCCGACGAACGCTGCCCGTCCGGTCAGGCACTCGAAGAGGAGGCAGCCGAGCGAAAAGACATCGGCGCGCCCGTCCACGCCGCGCTCGCCGCGCGCCTGCTCCGGGGCCATGTACTGCGGTGTGCCAATCACGGCTCCGGTCGCGGTCACGGCCCGCAGCGCGCCCTGCGCCCGCGCGATGCCGAAGTCCACGAGCGTGGCTTCGGCGGCGTGGCCGCCGCCGCGCAAGATCACGTGGCTCGGCTTCACGTCGCGGTGCACGACGCCGCGCGCGTGCGCGACGCCGAGCGCGCGAGCGAGGCGGCGACCCAGCGCGATGCACTCTCCAATTGCAAGCGGCCCGCGCGCGAGCCGCGCGTCGAGCGCTTCGCCCTCGAGCCACTCCATCGCAAGAAACATCGACTGTGCGTCGATGCGCCCGTGCGCGACGTAGCGGACGATGCCTTCGCCCTCTATCTGCGCGAGCAGCATCGCCTCGCGGTCGAAGCGCGCGTTCGCGAACGCTCCGCGCACGACCTTGAGCGCGACCGTAGCGCGCGCGGACGACCCGAGATCGCGCGCGCGATAGACGGTGCCCATGCCGCCTTCACCGGCCACGGACTCGATCTCGAAGCGGTCCGCGATCGTCGTCATGGGCTCGGAGCTTCTTCGAGGGTCGGCTGCGCGTTGTCGAGCAGAGGAAGGAGCACCTCGCGGACGCGCGGGGGCAAAGTCACCTCGAGGTACTCGCGGGCCGTTCCGCGCAGGCGCGGGTCTTCGGAACGGATCGTGCGATACGCGATCCGGAGCGGCTCGCGCTCGAGCACGAGTCCGAGGACGGTGAAGACGTGACCCAGACGGCGATCCCGATCCTCGTCGTTCGCGGTGAACGGACCCGCCGTGAGCTCGCGGATGGCCACGTCGAAGCCCTTGTCAGGCAAGAGGACGACGTGTCCCTGGTCTTGCATCTGCATCTGCGTCAGGGCCAGCGCCACCTGCACGCGAACGTCGAACACGGGGTCGGCGAGCGCCATGAGGAGCCCGGCTCCAGCTCGCTCGGTCCGACAGACCTTGAGCACGCGCGGGATGCGCCGGCGGACGCGCACGTCGACGTCGTGATCGAGCAGCGCGTCGAGGAGCTGCCCCGTCGCCCGCGGAGCGATCAACCGCAGGGAGCGGACCGCGTCGCGCACCACCGCATCGTTCGCGAGGAGCGGGATCGCGAACGTTACGAGAGCCGCCGTGAGCGGCGCGCTCAGCGCAGCCTTCATGCGCGCCGTGTCACCGCTGCGGAGCTGCACGGCGCGCGCATCAACGGGACCCGCCGCGAGGTCGCTCGCGGCCGTCGGCGGCTCCCGCGCCGTCCCGGGCGCGGCGGCGCCGGACAGAGACGCCGCCGGCGTCGCGCCGTTCGCGGTGCTCTCTGTCGCATTCCGGAACTGCGCGATCCGCGCGAGGAGCTGCTCGCGGTCGAGAAGCGCCGTCGTCTCCGCGAGCGTATTCCGCGTCGTCAGGTCCTTGGCGTCTTCGTTGCCGAGCGCGATCGCGCCGGACTTGAGGCTCGCGGCGAGCGCCGACACGTAGCCGTCATGCAGGCGTGCCGAGACGAGCCACGCGAGCCCGGCCAATGTCATGGCGGCGATGAGCACGATGCGTGTCGCGCTGTCGAGGCCGAGATGAACGATGGCGAGGAGTCCGACGCTCGCCAACATCGTGCCGGCGCGATCGACGCCGACGTCGATCAGCGTCTTCGTGGCGCGCTTCTTCGCCGTCGGGAGCGGCGTGTAGAAGAGTTCGTACGCCGAGCGATAGAGCGAGTTGCGTGTGACCGCCTCGCCGCCGCGCAACAGCACCACCGTCGAGAGGTGGGGCGCGACCAGTGCGAGCGCCGCACACAGGGCGACGGTGATGGGCTGCGACTGCACGGTCCCCACGAGGCCGCGCCGGTCGAGCAGCGGTCGCGAGAGGCCCGTCTGCGCCACGAACGAGAGCACGCCGACCACCATGTTGAAGAGCGCGAAGAACCCGAGGAGCTCGGCGCCCTTGCCGTAGGTGTGCGACGCATGCGCGCTGAGCAGCCAGTCGAGGAGCGCCTGGATGACGGCGCCCGCAAGCACTAGGAGCCCGAGGTCACGGAGGTACGGGGTCTCGCGCACGACCTTCCACCCGCCGCCGGCGAGCGGCTCCACGGCCGGTCCAGTGCCATGAGCGCCACGCGCCACGCGTAGCGCGGCCCAGAGACCGACGACGTTGATGCCCGCGAGAAGCGCCAGCGTCAACGGCACGGAAAGGTGCGCGGAGGCGCGCCATACGACGACGCCGCCGAGGATGCCGCCGACGGTGCCGCCGCTGGCGACCCGCCCGACGATCTTCTTGGCTGCGTGCGGATCGAACCGCTCGTTGATGAGCGACCAGAACGCGCTCACCGCCGCCGAGCCGAAGACCGCGGTATGCGCATAAACGGCCGCGGCTGCGGCGCGCTCGCTGTGCAGGCTGAGCCGCCATTCGATGAGAAAGAGCGCCGCGCTGCTCGCAAAGAGCGTCGGTACGACGCGCGCGGGGCCGTATTTCGCCAGTGTCCGCGAGATGCCGAGGACCGCGAGCAACGACAGAATCGCGGCCCCGATCATGGCGGCGGGCAGGAAGCCCAGCCCGAAGTACGACAGAAATAGCGTGTCCCGCGTGGCCTTACCCGCGACGTGCTGGGCGACGAGCGAGCCGGACGCGATGGCCGCCGGCCCCACGGCCGACATCGCGCCGGTCGGCGGATGCTTTCGTGAAGACGCCGGCATCGCTGCCGCTCACCCTACACCGAACCCCTTTCCCGCGGAGGTGACGCGCTAGAGCGAGTTCCGCAAGCGATCCACGATGGCCGCCATCGCCGGGCGATAGCCGTAGAGGGGGTCGTTGGGGGTCGCTGGCACCGAATGAATCGGACACAACGACGAGACGACGCCCTGATTCGCACCATCGACCTCACCGAGCTGTTGCGCGAGCAGGAGCTCCCGGATGGTGGGGTACGCCTTCGCGTAGTCTTGCTGCGTCGGCGTCGCGTCGTTGCACACGGCGGGCACCTGGGCGTGGGTGAACGCGCCCGTTCCGCTGACGGGACTCATACAATCGCAGGAGTCGAGCAGGGTCGGGTCGGCGTTGGTCGCCGCCGTGCTGCAATCGCGAGGCGCCGGAAGCTTGAACGTGCACGCGTACTCACGATCGACGTTCAAGCCATTGTGCTGGGCCATCGTCGAGTCGGTGATCCATTCGCGCCCGCTGATCGGATCCGCGCCCTCGGCCGCGCTCGAGTCGGCGACGGAGAACCCGCCGGCGGGAACGACCGCGCCCGTTCTCGACTGATAGGACTCGATCATGTGCGGGTCGATGCCCGTGTAGTCGTAGGCGAGCGGGTCTTTGCCCAGAATGAGCGTCCAGTCGGCCGCGGTGAGGTGAACCTTCTGCGGGCTCGACGGGTTCGTCGGGTCGACCTGCAAGAGCTGATGGGGGACGCCGCCGATATGCGAGTAGTACACGAGCGAGAGACCACGGGTCCCGGGCGTCAGGTTGCACAGATCGGCGGCGGTGGGCTGCCACTGCGAGGGGTCGACGCCCGGCGGCGGCGACGGCAGCTTGGCCGCGAAGAGCGGGTTCGTGCAGTCGTGGCTTGCCGCGGCGAGCCCCGCGTACATGCCGCTCCCGCCCGCGGGGTATTCCCCGCTTCGGTCGGGCACCTGGCGCGAGGTCAAGCCGAGCACGTACCGCTGGATCGGGAACTGGACGGAGACGCCGTACTTCTCCTTCTCGTGCACATGGCGGAGGTTCAAGTCGTAGCCCCAGTCGTTGAGGCTCTTGTACGGCCCCATCGCGCACGCGGGATCGGTGGTGTTCGTCGTCCCCGAGAAGCCGCACGAGGTGCACGCGGCGCTGTTCGCGTCGGTCGCGCACGCCGACGTCCCTCGCGGCGGATCGAATGACGTGTCCATGAAGTTCCAGCCGGTTCCGTTGAAGCTTCGAACGTCGACCTCCGAGTCGTTCTCGTCGGAGACGACGATCACGGCCACGAGCGAGTCGGGGCGCAGGAAGTCGGCGCGCTGCGCGAGCAGCACGGTGTCGACGCCTTGCCACTGCGCCTCCCGGTTCGCGTCGAGCGCCAGCGACGCGTAGGGGTCCGGCTGGATGAGGAACCGGTACCAGCTCTCGAGCTGCGACTCGATTCCGCACCCGAAGTCATGGACTCCGATCACCATGCCTTGCAGGTCTGTCTGCAGCCTGGCGGCGTCAGTGATGGCGGGCGCCCCGGCCGACGGCGTCGGCGCCCAGTCGAGGAAGCCCGACGTGCCCGTGTCCGCGGGGGGAGCCTCTGCGTAGTTCGTGAGGTTGGCGGGATCGCTGGCCCGACTGAGCAAGTGGCCCTGGTCGTCGTTGTGCCGATCGAGCGTGGAGCCGTTCGGCAGAACCTGCGTGCCGAGGGCCCCCGTCGTCGGACAGACGTTGCCGAGCCGCGGACCGAGCGACGAGCTCACGATGCCGATGTGCATGTCGCGAACCGGCTTGAACTCGGGCGCTCCCGAGGCGCAGTGGCCGGCCGCGTCGGCGGCCGTGCCCGTGGGATTGCCCGCTGCGTCGACGCAGTTCGGCGACACGAGACGGGTCACCAGATCGGGAATGGCCCGCGTGAGGTAAGCCTCTTTGTCACCCATCGAGGCCGAGTTGTCGATGTCGAAGAGGAGATCGATCTTGGCGCTCTTCGTCTGCATCGACCCGGAGTCTCCGCCTCCGCCGTCGCCCGGCCCGTCGTCGCCCGGCGAGCCGTCGTCCCCGGCGTCGTCACCACCGGTCGACGCATCGTGCGGGGCCCCCGGCCCCGCGTCCGGCCCCGGAACGCCCATTCCTACGCGGCCGTCGGGGCCGGCGTCGACCGTCGGGATCGGAGCGTCGGCCGTTCCACCACACCCGCAAACCAGCGCAAAACCCGCACAAACTGCGGCCTCGGCCATGACGATAAGAGTTCTTCGAAGCATAGGTTGCCTCCAGGGCGGAAAGCGTCTGTTCCCCATGGCCACCCCCCTCCAAGAACGTCACTCAGCGCGGCGGCCTTCGCCGTTCATGAAACCATGCCCGATACCCGGCCATCTTGCCGGCCTGCGCGTCGGGCGCGTGCGCACCGCACGTGGCGGCTTCGGGACTTCCCAGGGGAGCGCCCCAGCGTTGCTCGACGCAGTCGTTCGGATTGTACGCCATCTCCAGAGCCGCCTCGCGATCGAAGACGTCTCGGAGCGTGAGCTTCCACGGCGAGCCGTCGGTGCGCGTGTATTCGAACGAACGATCCTTGAGCTCGCGGGCGAGCCTCGCGTCGAGCTCGGCTTGCACGCCTTCGGGCGCCTTGCCACCCGGCACCGGCACCGGCGTCGCGTAGCGAGCGGGACGCCTCGCCACGCGCGCCGGGAGCGCGCGCGCCACGTCGATCGCGATGAGGATCCGCAGATCGCGCGACGGCGTGGAGAAGTCTTCCCAGTCGCCGTTGGTCTCGAAGATCTTCGCGCCGTCGGGCATGTCGGCTGGGGGCTTGCCGCTCGCGAGGAAGCGGCGACCGTTTTCGACCGAGACGACCCGCGTCTTCACTTGCTCTTCGAGCGCGTCCACCGTCTCGAGGAGCGCCGTCGTCGGGTCGAGGGGAGAGGGCGACAATAGGTCGGCCATCTTGTCGTAGAAGCCGTCGACGCCGCCGGCGTACTGATCCGTCGCCGAGAAGTCCGCGAGGTCGGCGTTCTTCGTGCGAACGAGCTTTCCCTTCGCGTCGTGCACGAGCGGCCGGAAGCGCTTGAAGCCGGGGCTGCCGAGCGTAGGGTCGACCGCGAAGAGGAAGTTGCCTCGCCAGAAGCGCTTGCGAGCGACCGTTCCGTCGGGCTGGCCGTCGACCGCCAGGAGCACCCCGCCGGCGGCTGGGGTCTGCGGGATCCGCTGGGCCACGACGAGGACGTGACCGTACGGGTCGCCGAATATCGTGCCTGGGCGCAGCGTCTCGGCCGAGAGGGCGATCGGGTAGTAGTCGGTGTCTTCGTCGGTCGCCTGCGTTCTCCCGGCGCCGGACCCTGCCGCGTCGGCCAGCGTTCCCCGGAAGAACTCGCCTACGCGCTTGACCCCGATCTCCCACGGACCGCCGTCGGGCGCGCGGTCGGGATCGGCCCACGGAGGAAGCGGCTGCGGCTTGTCGTCGACGGGAGGGAACGGCTCGCTGCTCGTCGCGAAATCCCCGCACGTCGGCGCCGTGCCGTTCTCGCCGCGCGAACACCGGGACCAGCCGAACGGGAGCCCCAGCTTGAACGCGAAGTACGCGCGCAGGAAATAAGGGAGGTCCGCGCAGTCGGGCCGCACCACGACGTTCTGCTCGTCTTCGGCCTCGCCGGCGTAGTCGAACAAGAAGTTACGGCCGCGATCGCGTAGGACGTCGTGGAGCGCGCTGTAGGTCTCTTGCTCGGCGAGCGGAGCCTCGAACATCGCCTGGATCCACGCCGAGTAGAGGTTCTCGAACGACGGCGACCAGGCCCCGCGGCTCCACCACAGCGACGTGCGCGGAGGCTTCGTTGCGGTCAGCCCGAAGGAATGTACGACGACCGGCCTGGCCGCGAGCATGGCCCCTTCGCACGCGTCGGAGCGCGCGAACGTCGCCGTCCACTTCCCCGCCGAGGGCGCGTCGACGCGGTCGATCCAGAAGTACGGCGGACCCCCGTGGCGATCGCCGCTCACCACCGGCTCGACTCCACGCGCGCCGCTCAACGTCAGCTGACCGTCGATGAGGTGATCGGCGACCGCGATCACGCGGACGGGTTGCCCGTGCAGGGGATGCGCAGGGGAGACGAAGACGAGGACGTCTCCTGGGTCGCCGCACGCGGGCGGGGGCGGGGACGCCGGTGCAGGCGCCGGCGCGGGCGCGGACTCCACCGCCGACGCCGGCGCGAGCACGGACGCGAGGCTCGCGGCGGACTCGCGCGGGGGATGCGAGCAGGCGAGGCAAGAGAACGCTGCGATGAGGACGATCCGCCGGCCCGAACCGAACGGCATCGGCCCCTACACCAGCGCGGCCCGCGCGCTCTTGTTGGCTTCGTCTCGCTCCTTGAGCGACTCGAGGATGATGACCGCGGTCTCTTCGATGGCGCGGCCCGTCACGTCGATCACCGGCCAGCCGGGGTGATCGCGGAAGATGCGACGCGCGTAGTCGAGCTCCTGCTTCACCTGTTCGCGCAGGCCATAGCTCGCGTCCATCGGCATCCCGAGCTGCTTCAATCGAGCCTTCCGGATCTCGACGAGCTGATCGAGCTCGATGACCAGCCCGACCACCCGATCCTGGGGCGCCTCGTCGAGCTCCGCGGGCAACGCGGCGCCGAGGACGATGGGCTGGTTGGCGACCTTGAGCCCGCGCTGCGCGAGCAGCGTCGACAGAGGCGTCTTGCTGGTACGGCTCACGCCGCAGAGAACGAGATCCGCCTTGCGAAAGTTGCGCGGCTCCTTGCCGTCGTCGCTCTTCACCGCGAACTCGACCGCCTCGATGCGGCGGAAATACTCCTCGGTGAGCGGGAGCATGCCGCTCGGCGTGTTGATCGGCTGCCGGTCGAGGAACGTGGAGATCTTGCCGATGAGCGACCCGATGAGGTCGAGCGCCTCGACCTTCAGCTCGTAGCTGGCCGAGTGGATGTATTCGCGGATCTCGGGGCTGACGACGGTGAAGACGACGAGCGCCCCCTCCCTGGCCGCGTTCTCGAGGATCGGACGGGCCGCCTCGCGGGTGCGCACCCGCGTGTGGAGCCGGATGTGCGCTCCCGAGTGCGGGAACTGCAACATCGCGGCGCGAACGACCTTCTCGGCCGTCTCACCCGTCGAGTCGCTGAGGATTTCGATGCGTCGAGTCTCCAAGCCAAGCTCCACGCGTAAGCATAGCGCTCTTCAGGCCGGGATGAAGTCCGCACGCGTGTAGAGCGCCTCGAGCTTGAGCCCGGCGTTCTCGATCGCCTCACGCCCCCCCTCGAGCCGGTCGACCAGGGCGACCACCCCGGCGACGATGTAGTGCGCATCCCGAAGCTTCGTGGCAGCCTTCAGGGTCGACCCGCCGGTGGTCACGACGTCTTCGAGAATGGCGACGCGCGCCCCCGCTGCGAGGCGCGTGTTGCCCTCGAGCGTTCGCCGCGAGCCGTGGTCTTTCGCGTCTTTCCGGACATAGACGGCGTCGAGCGGGGTGCCCCGCTGGAAGCTCGTCAGCGCGACGGCGCTCGCGAGCGGGCAGCCCCCGAGCTCCACGCCGGCGACGGCGTCGCAGGCGGGCAGCTGCGCGAGCGCGTCGAGCATCGCCTCGCCGACGAGGGCGTGGCCCTCGGCGGTGAGCACGGCTTGCTTGCAGTCGATGAAGAAATCGCTCTCGCGCCCCGAGGCGAGGATCACGCGCTTGCGCTCGAACGACCGCGTCCGCAAGAGCTCGAAGAGCCGCGCGCGCGCGGCGCTGCCGGCCACGGGTCAGCGCTCCTTCTTCTTCGCGATCTGACCCTTCGCGCTCCGCAACGCGGGTACGACGGGGGGCGGCGGACGGCGTGAAGCCGCGACGACCTGGGCCTTCGGCGCCGGCTTCGGAGCTACCGCGACCGGCACCGGCTGGGCCCGCGCCGGCGTTGCGACCGGAACCGCGGCCGCTCGCTGGATCGGCTGAGCCGCGCGCGCCACCGGCTGCACGACGACCGGACGGGCGGCGGCCTGGGTTCGCGAGGCGCGAGGCGTGGTCGCCTCGACGTCTCCCGTCTGCACGTAGCCGCGCAAGAGCGCGCCCGGCGCGATCGCGACGCGGGGTGCGCGCACGTCTCCCACGACGCGGGCGCCCGCCTCGAGGAGAACCGACTCGTCGCCCACGAGATCTCCTCGCACGGCCCCGCGCACGAGCAGGTTCCGCCCGCGAACGCTGGCGCCGACGAGGCCTTGCGTGTCGACCGTCACGTCGCCGCCGACGGCGATCTCGCCCTCGACGTAGCCCTGAACTTCGAGGTCGACGGCGCCCGTGACCCGACCGTGAATCCGGGTCGTTCTGCCAATCACCGTCACGCTGGACATGTTGGACGGCATGCTCACACGTCCATGTCGACGCTGCCCTTGAACTGGGCACCGTCGGCGATCGTGACGCGCGCGGCCTTCACGTTGCCGATGACGCGAGCGCCCGACTGGAGATCGACGCGCTCTTGCGCCGTCACGTTTCCGGTCAGGGCGCCACCGACGACGAGCGACCCGCCCACCACGTCGGCCTCGACCGTCGCGCCGTGCTCGATCGTGACGCTGTCCTTGGCCGTCAGCTTTCCGCGCACCGTGCCCGCGACGACGATGTCTTCGTCGGTCGCGATCTCTCCTTCGATCGTGATGCCCGCCCCGATGACCGTGCTCGCCATGGATCTCTCCGTTTTTCAGCGCCGGGCGCCGCTTACGTTCGAAGCGCGGCCGCGCGCCTCACCCTGCGAAGCGCCACCGAGCTCCGGCGGCAGATCGAACTCGCAATCGAGCTTGCCCGAGAAGCGCGCCCCGTCGTCAATCACGATGGAGCTGCCCTGGAGATCGCCCCGCACCCGCGCGCCGGACGCCAGACGGACGGCGCCGCTCGCGGTCACGTTGCCCTCGAGCGAACCGGCGATGTGGACCGCCTGGGCGGAGATCGCTTCGCTCGTGACGGTCGCGCCCTCGGCGATCGTGAGATCGCCCCGGAGCGTCACGTTGCCCTCGACGTGTCCTTCGACGAGGAGGTTGCCTTGGCCCTGGATGCGGCCGCGAACGCGGGCCGCGCTGCCGATGCGGGCATCGGATGCATCGCGTGCACCCGTGGCTGTGCGTGTCTGGGCCATGAGGTCTGGCGCGCGAAGCTAGTACAGGCCGTCCGGCGTGTCACCACCCGACGCCGTCTTGCCGTAGACTGCGCCCCGTCGATGTCTACAGAGAGCGGACCTCATGATGGTCGTGATGGCCATGATGGTGATGATGGCGATGATGGCGCCGATGACCACAAGCGCCGCAACGCCGCGACGGATCCCCCCGCCCGCTATGACGCGGGCCGGCGTACGCGCGGCTCGCGCGGCTGGTACGTGCTTCTCCTCGCGCCCTTCGTGGGCATGCTGTGGGTGCCGCTCTACAATCGCGTCGAGCCGCGGGCGGGCTCGATTCCGTTCTTCTACTGGTACCAGTTCGTGTGGATCGGGGTGAGCGCGGTCTTGACCGCGGTCGTTTACTTCGCCACCCGCAACGACGCCGAGCGATGAACGGATCGACGCCCACGGTCCTTCTCTCCGGCCTCTCCGGCGTCTCCGCGCCTGCCTCCGCGGGTTCGCTTGCCTCGCCCGCCACCCTGACCGTCTTCTTCGCGCTCTTCGCGCTGGTCACGGGCCTCGGCTTCGTGGCCTCGCGATGGCGGCAAGGGAACCTCGACGAGCTGCACGAGTGGGGGCTCGGGGGCCGGCGCTTCGGAACGCTCGTCACGTGGTTCTTGCTCGGCGGCGATCTCTACACGGCCTACACGTTCATGGCCGTTCCCGCGCTCGTGTTCGGCGCGGGCGCGCTCGGCTTCTTCGCGTTGCCGTACACGGTCATCACCTACCCCTTCGTGCTCGTCGTGATGCCGCGCCTCTGGAGCGTGACGCACAAGCACGGCTACATCACCGGCGCCGATTTCGTGCGCGGCCGCTTCGGCAGCGGAGCGCTGGCGCTCGCGATCGCCGTGACGGGCATCCTCGCGACCATGCCCTACATCGGGCTGCAGCTCGTGGGCATCCAGGTGGTGCTCGGGGCCATGGGCATCGAAGGCCACGGGATGCTCGCCGACCTGCCGCTCGTCGTCGCGTTCGTCATCCTGGCGGCGTACACGTGGCAGAGCGGCCTCCGCGCTCCCGCGCTCATCGCGGTGGTCAAGGACGCGATCATCTACGTCACGGTCATCGCGGCGGTCGTCGTCATCCCGATCAAGCTCGGAGGCTACGGAAAGATCTTCGACGCGGTGCCGCCGCAGAAGCTCCTGCTCACCGCGCCCAAGGGGAGCGACTTCGGCCAGTACACGGCGTACCCGTCGCTCGCCCTCGGCTCCGCGCTCGCGCTCTTTCTCTATCCGCACTCGATGACGGGTGTCCTGAGCTCGAGCAACCGGAACGTCATCCGGCGCAACACGGCGATGCTGCCGGCCTACTCGCTCCTCCTCGCGCTCATCGCGGCGCTCGGGTACATGGCCCTCGCCGCCGGGGTCGACAAGAACCCTGCCTACGTGGCGGGCTTCAAGCGGTACGGGGCGAACTTCGCCGTCCCCGCGCTCTTCCTCGACGCGTTCCCGCCCTGGTTCGTCGGCTTCGCGTTCGCGGCGATTGCGATCGGCGCGCTCGTACCCGCGGCGATCATGTCGATCGCCTCGGCCAACCTCTTCACGCGCAACATCTACCGCGAGTACTTCCGGCCGACGTGCAGCGGACGCGAAGAGTCGACCGTCGCCAAGATCGTGTCGCTCGTCGTCAAGTTCGGCGCCCTCGCGTTCATCGTGTTCGTCCCTCAGAAATACGCCATCCAGCTGCAACTCCTCGGCGGCGTGTGGATCCTGCAAACGTTGCCTGCGATCGTGCTGGGCCTCTACACCCGGTGGCTCCACCGGTGGGGCCTGCTGGCCGGCTGGGCAGCCGGCATGGCCATCGGGACGTGGATGGCCGCAGAGCTCCAGTTCAAGGGCACCGTCTATCCGCTGCACCTGGGCGAAACGACGATCCCCGGGTACGCCGCCCTCTGGGCGCTCATCGTCAACCTCGCCGTGGCGGCCGCCGCCAGCCTCGCCCTCAACGCCACCGGCGTCGAACCCGGCCAAGACGCCACCGCCCCCCAGGACTACGGCGAGGTCTAGATCCGAGATTTGAACAGGAAGGCGGGAAGACGGCTGTTCATTCCTCTCCGCGGGCTGGGCGGCCAACGCCGAGGTCGCGTGCGGTCTCGGTGACGAAGGCGCCGAAGCGGCGAGCAAAGTGGAGGAGCGGCGGGCCGGAGCCGGTCGACGACGCGACGACCCGACCGACGAGAATGGTGTGGTCTCCCTCGTCGTACACCTTGTGCTTCATGCACTCGAGGTGCACCAGCGCCGCGTCGATCAGGGGAGCGCTCACGCGGGTCGCGTCGCGAACGGGCGCGTCCTGGAAACGATCGACGCCGGACCGTGCGAACTGTTCGGCGATCCAACGCTGGGATTCGGCGAGCACGTTCACCGCGAAGTGGTCCGCATTGATGACGCCGTCGTAGGCGCTCGCGGTCTTCGAGACGCAGACGAGGACGAGCGGCGGATCGAGCGAGAGCGACGTGAACCCCGTGGCCGTGAAGCCGACGCGGCCCCCAGGCCCGTCGGCGGTCACGATGGTGACGCCGCTCGCGAAATGCGACAGGGCGAGACGGAACTCGGCGCTGGAGATCGATTCGATCATGGCTTCGCCGGAATCATGCCACGCGCCTGGGCCACGGCGCGGATGTCGTCGCGACGGCGCGCGAGCTCGTCGAAGTCTTTCACCGGCAGGAACCGCGACACGACGCCGTCGCGGGGCACGCGCGCGTACACGGCGGGCAAGGCCGCGGTGAGCTCCTGGAGCAGCCGCTCGAACTGGACCGCGACGCGCGACCCCACCTTCTTCTCCACTTCGAACCACGAATAACGCACGTTCGCCCGGAGGAGCGGCTCGGCCCGCACGAGGAACGTGTTCGTGTTGAACACGCGAACCGCGTTCGCGTCGAAGCCCGGCGGCAAGCGGAACTCTTCGAGCACTTGCAGGCGGCGGGTCGTCCGCCCGTCGGGACCCTCCGCGTCGGCCCACGCGGGAATGCCCCCGCGATCGCCCTCGGCCTTGGGCGCCACCTCGACGAGGACGTCCGCGCTTTGCTCGACGAACGCGCCGAGGAGCGCCTCGTCGACCGACGCGCCGAGGTTGTCGAGGTTCGCGATCCAGACGTACTTGCCGCCGCGCTCGACGAACGACGCCAGGAGCCCCGAGCGCCGGAGCGCGTCGGGCAGGTCGCCGTGGCCGGGCGCATACGTGCTCGGCTGACCGTCGTCGCCGATGAAGAGGCAGCCCTCCTGGGTGAGTCGCAAGCCAAGGTCCTGGCCGAAGGTGGCGACATGGGGCGGCGCGCCCAGCTTCGCGAGCTCCTGCCGGATCGGCGCGTCGGTGGCGTCACTCGTCATGAGCCAGAGCGGCACGCTGGACTGCGAGTGGCGCGACCAGTACGCGTTTTCGTTCAGCCGGAGCTCGAGGAACGTCCGGCCATCGAAGGCCTCGACGAGCGCCTTGACGACGCCGCCCATGCGCGTGGCCATGCCACCCGCCATCACGCAGAACGCGAGCTCGCCGCGCCTCAGGGCCGCCGCGCCGAGCGCCGACAGGCGTTCATAGTCGTCGCTCCCAGGAGCAGGCGCGTCGCGCACGTCGCCGGGCCTCGGTGCCTCCACGACTCCGCGCACGCGATTGCGTTCGTTGCGCTCGGCCGCCGCGTGAGCTCCACCCGCAGCGCCGGCGCTCTCTCTTCGCGCGCGCGCGAAGAGAGCCGCGGCCAGCGCGACGAGGCGCTCGGGATCGAAGCCGGCCGCGTCGAGGCGGCTGCGGAGCGCTGGATCCAGCCTCGCGAGGTCTCGTCTCAGATCGGATTCACTGCTCATGATTCGCCCTGGCGAGCGTGGGTGCCCGGTGGGTGCCCGGTGGGTGTCCGTTGGTGTCCGTTGGTGTCCGTTGGAGCGTACGCGGGCTCGCGCGTCGAACAATGGGGGAACCGCCTGCCCGCTTGCTCGCGTGCACGTTCTCGTGTGCTAGCGTCTGAGGCGGGGAAATTCGAGGGTCTCTGTTACGACCGACGGGGCGAGGTATGGGGAAAGCAATCGCTACGGCCGCCTTCGCGCTGGCGTTTGCGGTGCTCGCCGCCTCCGCCGGCTGCGTCGTCGAAGGGGGCGTGTCGGCCCCGGCGAGCGGAATCGCGGTCAGCGGGCCCCCGCCCGAGCCGATGCGCGAGGCCCGCCCCGGGCCTCCCGATGCCCAGTCCGTCTGGGTGGCCGGCTACTGGCACTGGAGCGGCATGCAGTACACGTGGATCCCCGGTCACTGGGAGAGCGCCCCGGCGGGCGCGAGCTGGCGGGCACCGCGCTACTCGATTCGTGAAGGGACCTACTTCTACGAGCCGGGCGGCTGGTCGAGGCGCCCCTGAAGGCCGGGCTCCGGCGATCGATCGCGGTCGTCGTCGGGGGGCTCGCGGGCGTCGGAGGCCTCGCCTTCCCCGGGTCGGGCGGGTTCGCCCGCTTCGACGTCGGGCGCGCGGCCGCGGCTCGCGACGAGCCCGTGCTTCACGAACCCATCGCGCCGAACCCCGCCGAAGACCTGGCGCTCCGCGTCGCGCTCGAAGGCGACTTGCCCGCGGCGATCCAGACGCCCCATGCGCGCGCGGGGGTCGTCGGTGCGCCGGACCCGACGCGCGCGCCGACCCCTTCGGAGCCGGGATACGGCGCGGCCAGCGCGCACGACGAATTCGCGCCGGACACGGACACGCGCCTGCCGACCGTCAGCGACTACGACGACCCGTTCACGCCGTCGACGGCGCCATTCAAGCGCCTCGAGGCCTTCGACGCCGTCCGCGGCGACTACCGCCTCGAGGTCCGCGACGGGCGCCTCGTTCCCCTCGCGGCGATCCAGGGCGGCGCCGCGCCTCGCTCCGAAGAAGACGCGTTCTACGCCGACCTGGTGGTCGAAGTCCCGCCCGATGGAAACGTGCGGTTACCCAGCGTGGGCCCGGGGGCCCGCGTCGTGCGCTCGCGGCTCGGCGTCGGTGATCAGGAAGTCCCGTTCCGCATCCTGCGCGACGGCGCCGACAACTGGTTCCTGCAGCCGACCACCCCGAGCGGGGCTCCGCGGCGAGCGCTCGCGGGCACGATGCCGGAGCGCGCGCGCCTCGTCATGGAGCTCGCGCTCCCGCGCGCCGCCTTTGGCGGGACGCCCGGCGACGTCGGCTGGAGCGAGCTTCCGCTCGTCGCTCCCCTGCCCGACAACGTCGCGCGCGACGCCGTGATCGTGCGCGACGCCATCGGCGTCAGCCGGGCGATGCGGCCGCGCGTCGCGATCGCGAAGCTCGTCGACTACTTCCGGGGCTTCAGCGACTCGGCGGTGAGCCCGCCGTCCCGCGGGAGCGTGTACCTCGATCTGGCGCTCTCGAAGAAGGGTGTCTGCCGGCACCGGGCGTTCGCGTTCCTGGTGACGGCGCAGAGCCTCGGGATCCCGACGCGGCTCGTCGAGAACGAAGCGCATGCGTGGGTGGAGATCGACGACGGCACGCTGTGGCGGCGCATCGACCTCGGCGGAGCGGGCAGCATGCCGCAGTCCACGGCAGAACGGCTCGCGCGACGCGAACCGTACGAGGCTCCGCCCGACGCGTTCCCCTGGCCCAGGGCCACGACGCGAGGCGACGAGATGATCGCGCGAGCGGGCGCGAACGCAGGCGCGGGCTCGAACGCAGGCGCGGGCTCGAACGCAGGCGCGGGCGCCAACGCAGGCACGGGCGCAGGCGATACGCGGGCCCGGTCGACGGTCACGCTCGCGGTCATCGATTCGCTCGCACATCGCGGGGCGCCTTTGCACGTGCGCGGCGAAGTACGTGCAGACGACGAACCTTGCGCTCACGTCGCGGTCGATTTGTGGCTCCGCGACCCGGCGTCGGCCAAGAAGACGCCCCTCGGCACGCTCGCAACCGACGACGACGGCGCGTTCGAGGGCACGGTCGTCCCGTCGGGCGTAGCGCTCGGCGACTACGACGTGACGGCCGAGACCCGCGGCGACAGCCGCTGCGGCGCGTCGACGCCCTGATCGCCACCGCAGGTGAACGCGAGCGAGCGACTACGCCTGACCCGCGGACGTGCTAGCAAACTGCCCGTGAGCGCCTCTTTCAACCGGTTCAGCGGTACGCCCTCCTACCTCACCAACGAGTCCCTCGAGGCTGCGGTCAACTGCGCCCTCGCGCTCGAGCGGCCCCTGCTCGTGAAGGGCGAGCCGGGCACCGGCAAGACGCTCCTCGCCGAAGCCATCGCGGAGAGCACGGGCCTCGAGCTCATTCACTGGCCCGTCAAGTCGACGACGCGCGCGCAGGACGGGCTCTACGTCTACGACACCGTGCAGCGTCTTTACGACGCGCGCTTCGGCGACGGCAACGTCAAAGACATTCGCCACTACATCAAGCTCGGCCCGCTCGGGCGCGCCTTCCGCTCCGAGAAGCGCGTGGTGCTGCTCATCGACGAAGTCGACAAGGCCGACCTCGAGTTTCCGAACGATCTCCTCCACGAGATCGATCGGATGCGCTTCGTCATCTTCGAGACGAGCGAAGAGGTCGTGGCAGCCCAGCGGCCCATCGTGGTCATCACGTCGAACAACGAGAAGGAGCTACCCGACGCCTTCCTCCGCCGGTGCGTCTTTCACTTCATCGACTTCCCGGATCAGGAGCGGATGAAGCGAATCGTCCGGGTACATCACCCGAACGTCGACGGGGCGCTCATCGATCAGGCGGTGATCGCGTTCTACGAGCTCCGGCAGGTCCCGCGTCTGCGCAAGCGCCCCTCGACCAGCGAGCTCGTCGACTGGATCACGGTCCTCATGCAGAGCGACGTGGGGCGCGAGCGGCTGGTCCGCGAGCTCCCCTTCCTCGGCGTGCTCTTGAAGAAAGAGCAAGACGTCGACCTCTTGAAGGTCATGCGTCAGGCCGGGGGAGCGCGGCGCTGACTCTCTCTCATCCGTGAAGCCCCGGGGGCCAAAAGGCCGGTGGTCGACGCGGTCTTCAACTACCCGACGCTGGCCGAGGCGTACGAGGTGGCGGCGCTCGATGTGACGAACAAAGCTGCGGACCGTGAAGGCGCGCACGTCGTAGCGAGCGCCTGCAGCTCCGGCAGCCCGAGGTCGCGGCTCGCGACACCTCGCGGAGGCGGCAGGAGGCGCACCAGAGGGGAGACGAGGGAGATGAGAAGGTGGTGGCCCCACACGCCACTGAACGCTGCTAGTGGAAACAGTCCAGTGCACCTGGCCGATTCCGCTTCCAATTCAAAAAACTTTGTTATTTCAGTCAATTGGCTCGTTGAGAGGTTGGCGAACCTGGCTCCTGCGGGTAAGCATCCGGCTGCGGGTGAGTCGTTGGTGGCGCCCCTAAACGAAGCCCTGTTAGCCGAGGCGGAGTCATGCTGCGAACATCGAAGCTCAAATTGAATGGTTTAGTGGTACGGCCGGCCCTCGCGCTCGCCCTGTTTCTCGTCGCGTGCAGCGCCGCGCCCACTGGGCCCGGAGGCTCTCCGACCGACAACGGCGCCGCGACCGGCGACGCTTCGACCGCCAGCACGAGCAGCGGCGGCGACAACGGTGGCACCGCATCGGGCGGCGCATCGGGCGGCGGCTCGGGCGGCTCTACGGCCACCGGTAGCAGCAGCGGCTCCAAGGGCGGCTCGTCGGGCTCGTCCAGCGGGTCCACGACCACCACGGCCAATGGCGGCTCGAGCGGTGCCACGGGCATCCCGACGGCGCCCGGCATCACGGCCGGCCCGGTGGGCGCGACCGACCTCGCGGCCCCGCCCGCGGCCGACGGCATGCAGTTCGAGACTCCGGACATGGCGTACTCGGTTGCGCCGAACCAGGAGATCTTCCCGAACTTCTGCGTGACGGTGCCCAGCACCATTCAGGTCGGCGCCTTTCAGTCGTGGATGTCGCTCGGCAGCAGCCACCACTTCATCCTCTACAAGGGCGGCACGGCTCCCGCCGGAGGCGCCTGCACGCTCGGGGCGAACACGTGGATGTACGCGAGCTCGACGCCCGGTCAGGTGATCACCGAGAACATGCCGGCCAACGTCGGGCTGCAGATCGCCGGCAACACGCAGCTCATTCTGAACATGCACTTCATCAACACGGGGTCGACCACGCTCTACCCGAAGATCAAGGTCAACCTGCTCTTCGCGCAGAACGTCATGTACCAGGCCGGAACGATGGTCTCGTTCAACTCGCAGATCAACGTGCCCGCCGCCACGGCCAATGGCCCGGGAACGCAGACCGTCAGCGGGACCTGCACGGCGCCCGCGGGGTCGAAGTTCTTCACCATGAGCACGCACACCCACAAGCACGCGACAGCCGCCTGGATCGACTACGTTCACGCGGGTACCACCACCGAGGTCGTTCACACCGGCACGACCGCCACGTATCCGACCGACCAGGAGCAAGGCAGCGGCGTCGACTGGGAGCACCCGGGAGTCGGCCTGTGGGTCGAGCCCAACTTCCTGACCATCGCGTCGGGCGACACGTTCACCTATCACTGCAGCTACTCGAACTCGGCGTCGACGGCGGTGACGGTCGGCGAGACGGCCGCCTCCAACGAAATGTGCATGGCGATCGGCTATTACTTCCCCGCGGGCAGCGCTTCCTGCCGGTAACGAGTCACGGGTGACCGACAGTTGAAATTTCAGCGCTTTGAATAAGAAGAGTCGTCGACATCACCCGTGGGTCTGGGCCGCCGTGAGCATCACGGCGGCCTCGGTCGCTTTCGCATGCAGCTCGTCGAGCTCCTCCGCTCCGCCGGGGCACGCTTCAGACGACGCCTCAGCGAACCACGACACCGGCAGTCAGCTCCCGTCCGAAGCCGGGTCGGATGACACGTCGGAAGACGCACCGGCGCAGAGCACGGGGCCGTGCGACGCGTCGATTGCCTTCCCCGCCGACGGCGGCGCTGGAACCGCGTGCGGCGCGTGTCTGGAGAACAAGTGCTCTTCCGAGCTCGGAACGTGCCAGGACGACTGCCTGTGCGTCACGTCGATCGAGTGCTTGGCCGTAAACGGCAACAACTACACGCTCTGCAACGATGCGCTGAGCGCGATCTTCGCCGTCAACAAGGGCCTGACGGCCCTCGCGGCCTGCATCACGAACAGTTGCCCGATGCAGTGCAACCCCCAGACTGACTGAGCGCGGCCGCGGCCGCAGCCCCGCTTCACTTCGTGACGGGCAGGCGCTTCTTGCCGCCGCTGCCGCCCGAGCGGTCGATGATCGGGCCGGCGTCGTTACCTTCGCCCTGGTGCGCCGCGTCGGCGACCTCGACGACGCGCTCGGCAATGGCGATGAACGCCTTGGCCGCTTCGCTTCCGGGGGCCGCCTGCACGACGGGCGTTCCCTTGTCGCCCCATTCACGGACGGTGGGGTCGAGCGGGATCTGCCCGAGGAGCGGCGCACCGGAGAACTCGGCGACGGCCTGGCCCCCGCCCTTGCCGAAGAGTTCGTGCCGCACGCCCGCGCTGTCGATGAACCAGCTCATGTTCTCGACCACGCCGAGGATCGGGATGTTCACCTTCTTGCACATCGACACGGACTTGTAGACGTCGTCCGTGGCGACGGCCTGCGGGGTCGTCACGATGAGCGCGCCCGTGACCTTCACCTTCTGCGAGAGCGTGAGGGCGATGTCGCCGGTGCCCGGCGGGAGGTCCATGACGAGAAAGTCCAGCTCGCCCCAGCTCACGTCTTTCATGAACTGCTGCAGGGCCCCGTGCAGCATGGGCCCGCGCCAGATGACCGCGGCCTTCGGATCTTCGAGCAAGAAGCCGATGCTCATGAGCTTGACGCCGAACCGCGCGAGCGGCTCGATAGTCTTGCCGTCGAGCGACACGGGGCGCCCCGCGACGCCGAGCATCGTCGGGATCGAGGGCCCGTAGATGTCGGCATCGAGCAGCCCGGCCCGAAAGCCGGCACGCGAGAGCGCCATCGTCAGGTTGGTCGCGACCGAGCTCTTGCCGACGCCCCCCTTGCCGCTCATGACGAGGAGGATGTTCTTCACTCCGGGGAGAGGATCGTCCGGGCCGATGGCGCGCGTGCGGAGGGTGCGCGGCGGGGCCGGCGGGGGAGCGTCGGGTTCCGGGGGCATCGCCCAGCGACGTAGGCCGAGCGCCTAGGTCCGTCAACAGCGTGGGCGATCGTCGCGGTCGATCCCCGTGGCGACCAGATCGTAGAGGTGCACGAGGTTGGGGTGCTCGACGTCGGCGAGCGCCCTGAACTCGCGCTTGAACGCGTAGAGCGCCGACGGGCTGAAGTGCGCTAGGCTCTTGAGCGCCACCACGTGACCGCGCTCACGATCGAGCGCCTGGTGAACGACGCCCATCCCTCCCCCGCCGATGCGCCCCGCCGATCTCGTAGCGGAGAGGCGACGGCGTGTGCGAGATGCGAGAGACGGGCGAACGCCGGTGTCCTGCCCGCCGATCTCGTGAGAATCGGAGGGTGCCGGCTCCGTGGAGCGCGAGCCCGCGCTTCTCTGGGGGAAAAGAGCGGGGGGAAAGAGCGGCGCAGCGCTCGAGGCCGCAGCGCGGGCGACGCGCCCGCGCTCTGGGCGTTGGCACTTTGCGATCGATGAACGTATAGTTGATATTCGGAGGGGCGCGGCAATTGGCCCCGATGGCCGCGCTCGACGTGGAACACATGGATCGCCCGACATGTATTGGCTGCGGAACCAACGCACCTAATACTGACACGAACTACACGCTCATCAGCGCGACGTTTGGCTGGCGGCTCACCCGCCGTGTGCTACCCGATGGCACGCGCGGGGTAGAGTGGCGCTGCCCTAGCTGCTGGAATGCGCACAAGAACGTGAGAGCGGTGGTCTCAGCGGTGCGTGTGCGACCCTTCGGTCACGCTGTGGGCGACTTGCCGACGCGCGGCGACGCTGCAGATTCGAGCGAGCGAGCGAGCGACCCGCCCCCTTCGAACGAAAAGTAGCCTCGCCAAAACGCGTGCGGCGCGCCCGGTTGCCCGAGCGCGCCGCCGGCATTGCAACCTGACGGGGACGAGAGCTACGAGCTCGGACCGCCGCAGGATCCGCTGACGCTCGCGCTCGCCATGACGGACACGTTGACGCTGTACGAGGCCTTCGCCGTGGCGGAAACGGCGACGCCCGCGCAAGCGATCGCTTTCGCCCCGAGGTTGGTCACGTTGCTCACGACGACCGATCCGGTCGAGACGACGCTGCCCGCCGCGTCGACCGCCAGCTTTCCCTGCGTCTGAAAGCCCTGCAGGATCGCGGGGAGGTTGGTCTTGATCGTCGCGATGAGCTTGGTCACGTCGCTCGACGCGCTGGCGCTGCACTCGAGGGTCGCGGCCGGCGGTGTGCACATCGCGCTCACTTCGGCGCTGCTCTGGCAGCTCGCCTGGCAGCTCGCGCTCGCGTTGCAGCTCGGCGGAGTGATCTTGCCTTCGCACTTGGGCGCCGTGGCGGTTCCCGTGCAGCCGCCCTTGCAGCTCACGTTCGCACCGCACATCACGTTGGCCTTCGCGTCGAGCGTGCAGCTGCCGGTGCACGTGCCCTGGCACGAGCCGTCGCAGTGCGCGGGAGTCCCCGGGGTGATGTGACACGCCGCGCTGCACGTGCCGCTGCACGTTCCGGAGCACATCGCGCTGTTGACCATCATTCCCGTGCCGCCCATCGCGCTGCAGGTGCCCGTGCACATGCCGTCGCAGGTTCCATCGCAGTGGACCGTCGGGGCCGTGCCAGGCGTGCACGTGCCGGTGCAATCGGCCTGGCACGAGCCCTGGCAATTGGCGGCCACGGCGACCGATCCTTCGCACGTCGCCATCGCGTTGCAGGTGCCGCTGCACTGCACGCTCAGGTCGCCCGGCTGACAGGCCACGGTGAGGTCCGGCGGCATGCAGGTCGCCATGCCCGTGCACGACCCCTCGCACGACGCCTGGACGGACGCGTCGACCTCGCAGTGCCCGGCGGACACGGCGAGCGTGCACTCGGCCTGCGCGTTGGCGGTGAGGATGCCCTTGATCTTGGTCGACGCCTGGGTGCAGGCTTCAGTGAGCTCGACGTCGGGCGCGCTGCCGTCGGTGGGCTTCATGGCGGTCCACGTGTCGGCGACGCCGAGGTCGGTGTCGATGGCGATGCACGCGTTCAGGACGCCGGTCTCGATTTCCCCGGCCACTTTGACGAGGTTCGCCGACGCCGTGAGGAACGCCTTCGTGTCGCCGTCGACCGACAGGCTCGCGACCGACGATGCGCCGCCGCTGAACTCGTTGCATCCCTGCGCGGCGCCAGCGATGGTCGACGCGGCGCTGCAGCCGCCGCTCGAGGCCGCGATGACAGCCACGGCCACGAGCAGCAGGGCGCCGGGCACGTATCTCATTCTACGATTGTTCATGAAAGCTCTCCTTCGACGTGAGCGTACAGCCCCCGGGGGGTACCGATCGACTCGACCATCTCCTGATCGACGAGGCGACGTCCCACACGATGCAATCTTGCGGTGGCGCGCCGCCAAAGGGCCAGCTTGGTGCCTCGCCGGGCACCCCCGCGCACCTTGACGCATGCCCGCACTCGAGGGCACAAAATGCACGAAGGCGCGCACGGACCGAAGCCCGGGCGCGCCATCGTCACTCTAAGTTACCGCTACGTCTTTTGTTGCGTCGTCACATCGCCATGCTGGGGCCGCCGCACGAGCCGCTGACGCTCGCGCTCGCGTTGACGGTGACCTTCAGGCTCACCGCCGTGGAGACGTCGGCTTTGACCGCAGCGGCGGCGCACGAGATGGCTTTCCCGCCGAGGCTTGTCACGTCCTTCGAGACGGCGTCGGCCGTGTCGCCGACCTGGGTCGCCGCATCGAGGATCAAGTTGCCCTGACTCTGCACGAGGAGGATGATCGACGGCAGGTTGGCCTTGACGGTGGTGATGACGGCCTGAACGTCGGCCGAGACCGTCGCGTTGCACTCGAGCGAGACGCTCGGCTTCGTGCAGACGGACTTGCACTCCACGGTGCTCGTGCAGCTCGCCTGGCAGGTCGTCGAGACCTTGCACGACGGGGGGGTGGTCTTGGTCTCGCACTTGGGCGCCGTGTACGCGACGCTGCAGCCTCCCTTGCAGTCGACGTTAGCGCCGCAGCTGGCGGTCGCGTCGGCCATCAGCTTGCAGTCGCCGGTGCACTTGCCTTGGCACTGGCCCTTGCAGAAGGTCCCCTGGCACGGCGTCGAGTCGCACATGCCGGTGCAGTCGGCCATGCACTTGCCGGTGCAGTCGGCCTTCGCGTCGACGGTGCCTTCGCAGGTCGCGTTCGCCATGCAGGTGCCGGAACACCCGCCCGTGATCTCGCCAGGGGTGCATGACGTCGTCACGTCGGGCGGCGTGCACATCGTATTGGCCGAGCACGTCGACTCGCACATGGCCTGGACGGTGGTGTCGACGGTACAGTGCCCGCCGGAGATGACGAGGTTACAGCCGGCGTCGGCCGTGAGCGTCCCGCTGATCTTGACCGACGCCTGGTGACAGGCCTCGGTGACCGCGTCGTCGACGTCCGCGCCGTTCTCCTTCGCCGTCCACGTGTCCGCGATCTTGAGGTCGCCGCAGATGTGCTTGCAGGCGCCGTAGACATCGGTCTCTGCCGACTTGGCGATCGCGACGAGGTTCGCGCTCGCCGTGACGAAGGCCTTGGTGTCGCCGTCGATCGAGAGCATTCCGACGGCGTCCGCGCCGCTGGTGAACTCATCGCAGCTCGACGTGGCTTGCTCGGCGTTGTTGAGGGCGTTCGTTGCGGTGCTCGCGGCGCTGCATCCGCCGTTGGCGCTCGCGATGGCGACGATGGCTCCTGCCATGAGCGCGCCGGGAACGGACCGAAGGTGACGATTGATCATTTAAGGCTCCTCGCATTGGCCCCCTGGGCCGTCGCGGGGAAGCGCTAGAGCACGCGACATGCCGACGCCGCGGCGCCGGCAATTACCGTGCAAAAGCAGGCCGTTCGCAGTTTGCCGCAGCGCGCTCGGGGGCTCGTACCACCTGACAAAGCCGCTACGACGCCATGCGCTCCGCCGCGAAAAACGTCAGCGATTCACCGTCCAGCACCCGGGCAACTCGGAGACCTGTCCCGTCGAAGTGCCCAGGGCGACGAGACCCACACACTGGTTCGGCGGCGACGTAATGCACGCGTTGAGGAGCCAGTTGTCGCTGGTCGCGTGCGCCGGGCATCCCGCCGGGTTCGCCGACGTCGTGTCGCATGACGCCGACGTCGACTTCGCGCTGCAGAAGTGCTCAGTCGAGTACGGCAAGCCGCTCAGGCAGTACCCGTTCTTGCAATCCGCGTCGGAGCGGCACGGAGAGCAGAAGCCGCCGTCGCCGAGGCAAACGCCCGCGCGCGGCGTGCAGACGCGGGCCCACTGGCACCTGGCGCCCGCGCCACCTGCGCCGGGTCCGCTGCAGTCGCCGTCCGATGCGCATTCGGGCGCGCACTTTCCCGCGTCGCAGTGCTGCACGATCCCGGCGAGCGCCGGGCAGTCATCATCGCTCTGACACGCGGGGCCTTGGCCCGGCGCGCAGACGCTTTGCCAGTTCTTGCAGGTCGCGTCGAGCGCGCAGTTGCCGTCGGTGGCGCACGCGGAAGCGCAGAACCCGCCACCCGTCGCGTCCAGCACGCAGTGCTGAGGGGTGCCGTTCGACGCATTCGGGCAATCGTGATCCAGGTGACACGGTGCGCAATAGTCGCGCGGTATGCAGACGGAGCGCGTGACCCCGAAGGTGGGATTGCTCGATTTCAGGTTCGGCCCCTGATTGAGGCGCGCGCACCACCAGGTGCCCGGGCAGTCGCTGTCGAACTCGCAGCCGTAGAGCGTGCAGAACGCCGTGGCGTCCGTGGGGCTCGTGCCGTAGCACGCGAAGCCGTCGGCCACGTCGCAGCTCGGGTTCTTTGCTTCGCCAGCCGACGGCGAGCACGTCGCCCCCCACTGACCCGAGGGAACCTGCGGCACCGGCGCCGTGCTCGCCGCGCACCAACTCTGGGGCTGGGCCTCGTTGCAATAGGTGTTGAACGGGCACTGGGCAGAGGCCGTGCAGACCTGTCGACAGGCCAAGTTCTGGCCGGTTCCGTCGTCGAGGCAGGCGGTTCCGGCCGCACAGGGAAAGCCGCACGGCGAGTTTCCTCCGGTGCTGGAACTGCTCGAACACCCCGTGGCCTGGCCAAGCGCGACGACCGCGAGAAAAGAGACGGCGAGGAGGACCCCGACGGCGTGGGTGTGGAATCGTGACGGTGCGCCCATGGACGGTGAGCCGCCGCGACGATACGCTTCTGCGGCCGTGAGACCAAGCGCACAAGGATGGGCGATGCGATCCCCGGCCGGCCTCGCCGCGGCGGTCTTCGCGACGTGGGTCGCCGGCTGCAGCTCCGGGAGCCCGAGCCCGAACGTCACCACGCAGACCAACTTCACCAGCAGCTCGGGAGCCGGCGCGAGTTCGGGCGTAAGTTCGGGCGTAAGTTCGGGCGTAAGTTCGGGCGCGAGTTCAGGCGCGGTCGCAGACTCGGGCGTGGGCGCTGGCGTCAAAGGTCCGAACACGAATCCTGACGGCGTGGCCTATCCGTCGCCGGCCGGCGGCTACGGACACAGCGCGCGGCGAGGCAAGACCCCGGGCAGCGTCATCGAGAACTTCAAGTTCCTCGGTTACCCGAACGCCAATCCGGCTGGCGGACTGCAGACGATCGCGCTCGGCGACTATTACGACCCGTGCAACAAGCGTCTCAAGCTCTTGCACCTGAGCGTCGCCGCCGTGTGGTGCACGCCGTGCAACCAGGAGACCCAGGCGCTGGTCGCCGCCAAGACGACGCTCGACTCGGAGTACGTCGTGCTCATCCAGGCCCTCAGCGACGGACCGACGATGAACGTCGGGGCGACGCAAAGCGATTTGAACTACTGGGTTCAGGAGAACCGCTCGAACTTCACCGAGATGCTCGACCCGAACCTCGTCAACCTCGGAACGTTCTTCGACGCGGCCGCGGTTCCCTGGAACGCCGACATCGATCCGCGCACGATGGAGATCGTCGTCGACGGAACGGGGTGGGCCGGCACGGTCGACGCGGAGCTCGCGCCCGGCCTCTCCGCCGTCGGCGGAGCGCCCGCGTATCCCGTCGCAGTCACGTGCCCCTGACGGGCGACGCCGGCGGCGCTTTCTAGAGCCTCCCTCACCCCTTTCACTGCTCTGCGCCTCGGCGGCCAATCCCCTTGTCCTCTTGAATTGGTCACCGGGGGAAAGCCGCGGCGTTGCCGCCATCGACCGTGACGACGCAGCCCGTCGTGGCCCGCGCCGAGGCGAGGTAGACGAACGCGCCCGCGACGTCGTCGGCCGTGACCTCGCGCCCGAGCAGATTCGATCGAAAGTACTCGTCGGGTCCTACGCCGCGGGCCCGGGCGCGCGACTCGGCCACGCCCCCCGCGAAGAGCCCCGTTCGGACGCGATCGGCGTTCACCGCGTTCGATCGAATGCCGGAAGGCCCGAGGTCGACCGCGTACTGACGCATCAACGCGATGAGCGCGCTCTTGGCGACGGCGTACGGACCGAAGCCCGGGCCGGGGTTGAACGCGCTCTTGCTCGCGTTGAAGATGAGGCACCCGCCGCGTCCTTGCGCCGACATGATCCGCGACGCGAGGCGGGCGACGGTCGCATGAGAGAGGCAGTTGAGTGCGAGCGAGTCGCGCAGGGCGGCTTCGCCGGCCAGGGTATCGAGCCGACCCTCGGGAGCGCCGCCGGCATTCGAGATGACGAGGTCGAGGCCGCCCCACGCGCTGACCGTCGAGACGAACGCGCGCTCGACGGCGGTGGGCTCGCGCACGTCGGCCACGAACGTGAGCACTCGCCCCGTCGCGCCCTTGCCGAGCTTCGTGCCCAGCTCGGCGGCGACCCGAGCCAGCCCGTCGGCGTCCCGATCCAGCAACGCGACGTGCGCGCCGGCGACCGCCGCGTGCATCGCGGCGGCCCTTCCGATGCCGCCCGCCGCGCCGGTGACGAGCGCGATGCACCTCGAGAGCGGGAGCGGCGCGGCCGGCTTCAGCTTCGCTTGCTCGAGGCTCCAGTACTCCAGGTCGAAGAGATCGGCGCGGCTGACGGGTTCGTACGCCCCGATCCCGGCGGCGCTCGTCATGACGTCGATGGTGTGCTCGTAGAGATCGAGCGCGAGGTCGGCCTCGGAAGCCGTGGCGCCGAGCGCGCAGGCGCCGAGCCCGGGAAGGAGAACGATCTTGGGCCAGGGGTCGAGCTTCTTCTTCGTGACGCCTTTGAGCCGGCACATTGCCGCGAAGTATTCGTCGTACTCCCGGGCATATTGCTCCATGGCACCTCGCAGCTGGGCGCCGAGCACGTCGCCCGCGCCGCTCGCGTCGTCGACGTCGTAGGCCGGCCGCGGCACGAAGAGGGCGTTCGGCTTCGTGCGGATCACGTGGTCCGGCGTCGCGCAGCCCTTCGACACGAGCTCCGCGGCGTCAGGCCGCGCGAGAAACCCGAGGATGGCCGGAGTCGATCGGAGACGCACGATCGGCCCGCGCTCGGGCGCGTCTCCGGCGAGCGCCGCCGCCGCGCCTCGCAGCCTCGGGAGCACTTGCTCGTCGGTGATGTCGCTGCGACTCGCGATCGAGAAGGTCACCGTGGGGCTGTGCTCGACCCCGAACCGCTCGGCGCGCGTCACGGCCGCGATCGTGCGCTCGTAGCTCTCTTTTGCCGTCGAGCCCCAGGTGAAGAGGCCGTGCTTCTCGAGGACCATGACGGTCGGTCCGCCCGGCTCGCCCGTGGCCGCGACGGCCTCGAACGCCTCGGCGCACCGCTTCGCGAGAGCGAAGCCCGGCATCACGTACGGCACCCAGACGAGGCCGCGCCCGAAGATCGAGGCGCAGATCCGCTCGCCTTCGGGCTGATCGCACACGGCCAGGATCGCGTCGGCGTGCGTGTGGTCGATGAACCGCGCCGGCAGGAAGGCATGGAGCAGCGTCTCGACGCTCGGGTTGGGTGCCGCCGAGTCGAGGAGGTTCGCGCGGAGCTCGTTGACCATGGCCTCGTCGGTCAGGGCGGAGAGCGATCGGAGCTGGCGAAGCGGCGCCAGACGAACGGCCGGGTGGCCCTGGGGCTCGATCGTCGCGAGATCCCAGCCCGACCCCTTCACGTGGAGGACGTCGACCGTCTCGCCGTGCAGCGTGGCGGCCGTGGCTTTGACCGACGTGTTCCCGCCGCCGTGCAACACGAGCGACGACTCGCTCCCGATCAGCCTCGCGGTGTACGTGCGAAGCGCGAGACTCTCGGAGGCGTGTCCCGCGAGATCGCGAACGAGACGTGCAGCGGCTTCCGCGTCGTATCGGCTGTCCATGGCAGCCGCAAGCTAACGCAGGAGCTATCCGAAGGCGATGAACGCGACGACGCCCGAGTCGACGAGATCGCGCACCATCCGGAGCACGTCGTGGCGGGGCAACGCGGCCACTTCGACGAGCGTCTCGAGATCGATCGAGCCGTCGATCCGCGAGAGGAGGAACCCGGCGCGGTGGTCGAGCGGGAGCCGCTTGAGATTATCGACAGACATCTGCACCACGAGAACCCCGACCGCCGTGCGAGCCCAGGACTCGTCGGTCTCGGTCGCCTCCATCCGGGGGCGCGTCGCGACGCGCATCTGCGATTGCGGCGAGCCGTCGGTGACCAGCTCTTGCGCCTCCGGCCATTCGTTCGACGGGAAGGGCCTGGGCGGAACGACGGTGATCTTCTCGTCGCTGTTCTTCGCGAAGCGCGTGACGTTGAACGCCGGTGGCACCGTCGGAAGATCGCTACGTCGGCTGCGGGCCATTCCCCCTCAACTATACGACGTCCCGAACGGCTGCGCCCGCCGGGCGATGACCACACACTCTCCCACTCCCACGATTGGCGTCCCACGATTGGCGTCCCACGATTAGCGTCCCACGATTGGCCCGGCCGCGGCGGCTCCTTCAGTGAGCTCTCGGGAGGGCGAGACCGATCTGCGTTCGCAGCCTCGCGTAGCGGTCGCTCGTACAAAAGACGATGAGGTCGTCCATCTTGGCGTTCACGGAGTCGGTCGTGGACCGGGCTTCGAGGACCAAGACGGCGTGCGCCGCGGCGAGGTCGTTGGCGAGCAGCAGGCCCGCCCGGGCGGCCGTTCGCTCGGCAGCCGTGGCCCACCTTTGCAGGTTGGTGCGCCCGCCCTCTTCGATGAAACGCAGGAAATGGCCGCGCAGGCGGTCGACCGTGGCAGGCTCGAGCACGGGCTCGATGGCCCGGGCGATCGGACCCACCCGCCGCTTCACCTCCGCCGAGAGCGGTATGCCCGCGTTGGCGATGCTCAGCGCGGCGAGGAACAGGTCTTCGAGATCCGGGATCGTCGGAACGACGAGGCGGATGAAGTGCTCCTCGCGGAAGTACGAGAGGTGCTGCCCGGCGAGGAACGCGAGCTCGAAGGGCGACCGTCCCGACAGCGCGGCGCGGCCGAGCCGCGTGGCGGGCGGTACGCCGGGCACCATCTCGACGATGCCTTCGAACTCGGGATCGGCGTAGAGAGGCGGCGACCCGAGCCCGAGGATCGATCCGGCCCAGGAGAAGCAACGAACCGCCTGGATGGTCGACACCTTCGGATCTTGCTTGCGCGCGGGATCGAGCTTCGGCAGCGCCTTCTCGCGCCGGAGCGTGGAGATGCGGCCCAGGAGGACGGCGGGGACGATGACCGCGAAGATCTGCCCCGTCAGGAGCTCCTCGTCCGGGTGAAAGAGGAGCTTCCACCCTTCTGCCGAGAGAGAGCTCGCGGGCTTGATGAGGCCGTCGACGCGGTGCTTCGCGTGCATCGCGCGCTCGCCCGCGTCGGCCGCCTGAAGGTAGACGAGCGCTTCCGCCATGAGCCACTGGCGGTCGACCTCGCCCGTGCGCCCGTAGATCCGATAGAGCCCATGGAGGCTCGCCACGTCTCGTGGATCGCTGCGGAGGCGTCGCGCCAGGTCGTCGGCCGACTCCTCGACGACCTCGACGCCGCCCGCCGGTACGGCGAGGTTGGAGAGATCGACTTCGACGGCGACCTGCGACCGCGCCAGCGCCAGCTCTCGCGTGAGCTCGGCGACTCGTTCCTGGAGATCGCGCACGCGAAGCTCGAGAGAGGCCACGCGCGGGTCCTGCGCCGCTTGCGGGCTGAGCACGATCGAGGCGGGAGACGCGTCGTCGTCGGACACCTCGCGCACGCGGACGTGATGGCGGGCCTCGTAGGCCGCCTGGAGCGCCTCTTCGAGGCTCCGCAGGCGCACGCGGTCGAGGCCGAGCGCGTCGGCGGCCTTGTGCAGCCGGGCGCGCTCGTCCGCGGTGATGACGCCGTCTTCGATGACTTCGGCGAAGATTTCTTCGTAATGGGCTTCGAACTTGCCGAGCCTGACCTGACCCGCGAGCTCCCCCTGCTCGAACCCGTCTGCGTGCTCGAATGCGTATTCTGCCATTCGAGCAGCGTACAGGAATCATCTGCGACCCGCTCGCCGCCAAGCTCCTCCGCGACGCTTCCCTCCTTCACGACGCCGCGGGCGGCAAGCGAAGGCCCTTCGGGATGAGCGTCCGGTCGAAGAGCGTGAAGACCCCTTCGACGAGGACCGCGAGCAGCGCCGCGGGGATCGCGCCCTCGAGAATGAGGTTCGTGTCGTCGAGGTTCAGGCCGGTCGTGATCGGGGCCCCGAAGCCGCCGGCGCCGATGAACGCCGCGAGCGTCGCGCCTCCGACGGCGATGACGGTGCTCGTTCGTATCCCGGCGAGAATCGTGCGCGACGCCAGCGGCAGCTCGATCCGGACGAGACGCGTCCACGGGCCGAGACCGAGCGCGAGCGCAGACTCGCGGAGAGCCGGCGCGATGCCGTCGAGCCCGGCCACGGTGTTGCGAACGATGGGCAGGAGCCCATAGACGAAGAGGGCCAGGAGCGCGGGCTTCGTGCCCGTCCCGAGGAGCGGGATGAAGAAGCACAGGAGCGCCAGCGCCGGAATGGTCTGCAAGACGCTGGTCGCGCCCACGACGACGCGCCCGATCCGCCGCGACCGCTGCGCGAAGATCCCGAGCGGGACCCCGACGAGCGTCGCGAAGAACGACGAGACGCCGACCAGCGTGAGGTGCCTGGGCCCCTCGGTGCGGATCGTGGTGAGGATCCCGGGACCGAGAGCCGGTCTTTTCTCGCTCGCCTCGCTCGCCTCGCTCGCCTCGCTTGCGTCGCTCGCGTCGCTCCCGCTGCCCTGGCCGCCGGCGCCGCCGGTCCGGACTCGAATGAACTCGTCGGCGACCGAGGTGAAGGTGCGCCCGTCGATCTCGACCTCTGCGTTGAGCGCGGCGATGCTGGCGCGGTCCATCGTTCCCGCGAGCGCGCGAATGGCCGCGATCGCCTTCGGCGCACGGCGGGCCGCGTCGGACCGATAGAGATACACCGCCTGGTACGACGGAAAGAAGTGCCGGTCGTCGGCGAGGAGCGTCAGCCCGTAGCGAGCGATCTTGGCGTCGGTCGAGTAGGCGTCCGCGACGTCGATGCTGCCGCGTGCGATCGCCTCGTAAGCGAGGCCGTGGTCCATGGCCTGGACGCTGGCCGTCGAGAGTCCGTAGCGCGCGGCCAGCGCGGGGAACCCGTCGCTCCTCCCGAGGAACTCGGGGCTGAGGCCCAGGCGCAGATCACGGGCGCCGGCGAGATCGGAGAGGTTCGTGAAGTGCCGCTGCGCGGCGAGCGCACCGGACACGGCCAGCGCGTAGGTGTTGTCGAAGCCGAGGGGATCGCTGATCTCGATTCCCCGAGGCGCCAGCGCCTGGCGAAGAGTCGGCAGATCGGAGCTCGCCGGTGCATGCAAGATCGCCTCGGCGAGCGTGCCCGTGTACTCGGGATACGCGTCGATCGACCCCTCTTCGAGGGCGCGAAATACGATGGCGGTCCCGCCGAGCCCCTCTTCGTGCGAGACGTCCGCCTCGCCCGCGGCGAGCGCCACGCTGACCGCGATGTCGGCGAGGATGTACGACTCGGTGAACCGCTTCGACCCGATGCGGAGGCCAGGCCTGTCGCGGGGACGCTCGTCGGCGCGCGCGGAGCCGACGCGTGCGAGACCGGCGAGCATCGCCGCGAGCGCCACCAGCGCGGCGAGCACCGCGAGCCTCACGACCGGCCTCGCGACGAGGGACGGCCTCACGCGTCGGGCCCCGCCGAGGCGCCACCCGACGGCTCGCGCTGCGCTGCCGGCTGCGTCGACGGTTGCGTTCCTCGCTGCGCGTCGACGAACTCGCGGGTGAAGGCGTCGTCGGAGCGCTCGAGATCGCGCATGGTGCCGCGCTGCACGATGTGGCCGTCCCGCATCAGGACCACCTCGTCTCCGAGGTATGCCGCCTCGTCGAGGCTATGGGTCACGAGGATGACCGTCTTCTCGAGCTCGGCGAAGATTCGCTTGAGATCCCGCTGGAGACGCGCGCGCACCATCGGGTCGAGCGCTCCCATGGGCTCGTCGAGGAGCAAGACAGGCGGATCGAGCATCAGCGCGCGCATGATCCCGACGCGCTGCCGCTCGCCGCCGCTCAGCTCGGCGGGGTATCGCCCCAGCGCGGCGGCGTCGAGTCGCACGAGCCCGGCGAGCTCGGCGGCGCGAGCCTCGAGGCGGGGCTTCTCCCACCGGAGGTGGCGCGCGAGGAGCGTCACGTTCTCGCGCGCCGTGAGGTGCGGGAAGAGGCCGCCGTCCTGGATGACGTAGCCGATCTGCCGGCGCACGCGCGTGGCGGTATCGGGCGTGACGAGCGTTCCCGCCACACTCACTCGCCCGCGGTCGGGCACGAGCAGCCCCAGGATCAGGCGGAGCAGCGTCGATTTTCCGCAGCCGCTCGGCCCGAGGAGCGCGATCGAAGCCCGGGCCGGCACCGTGAGGGTGATCGCCGAGACGACGAGCCTGACTCCGAAGCGCTTCTCCACCCCGTCGAGGATCACCATCGAGAGCGCATCCCATAGCCGGGACGCGCTCCGAGCGGCAAGAGCGCTAGAGAGACTCGCGCAGCTTCTTCAGCTTGGCGACGGCCTCGGTCACGGCGCGGTGCGAGGACTCCGAGACCTCCTTCGCGGCCTGCTCGACCTCGAAGAGGTGCGGTTCGAGCTTGTTCCACTCGGCCTTCGCGTCCATCCCGGCGAGGTGCAGCTTCACGCGCACTTCGTCTCGCAGCGTTCGAAGGTGATCGAGGCCCTTCTTCAGATCGTCCTTCAGGTCGGTCGTGGTCTGGCTCATGATGCGGCAGGTCAAGCATCTGCCATGCCATGCGCGTTCGCGCGTCAGGCCCGGACTCAGACCATCTCGCGCTCGGCGACGATGGCGCCCTGCTCCACCCGCGCGGCGAGGGCGCGGTAGGTCTCGTCGCGGTCGCGACCGATGTCGTCGAACAGTCCTTTGACCACGTCGAGGCCGACCCGCTCGGCGGTCGCCATGTTCGTCCGCGCGATCCGCTCGCGCAGCGGTGGCTGCCCCGTGCCCGACAGCGCCGCGTCGAGGCTGGCCATGTTGACGAACTGCGTCCCCTGGGACGCGCCGTTGCGAATGCTGTCGAGCACCGAAGAGCGGAGGAACTGGAGCGTCGGGTCGGGCGTCCGCCGCAAGAACGGAATCAGCCGCTCGGGGTCCGACGTATCGGCCGTGGCCTCCGGGTGGAATGCCGCGAAGACGAACGGCACCCGGCCGAGCGGGTGGCGGGGGGTATCGGCGTCGCGAACTCGCGCCGTGAAGTCGTGGAAGCCGTTCCGGGTCACTCGAAGCCGCGGATAGATGACGAACGCCACGTCGGCGCCCGCGTCGACCATCCAGGCGTCGATGGCCGCCAGGGAGGGGCCCATCGCGGTGTCGTCGGTCTGCAGCGCGACGCGCTCGCGAACCCGGCCGTCTCGCGCGGCGCGATCGGCCCACGGGCATAGCCCGAAGGCATCGACGATCTCGGTCTGATACCTCCGATGCAGCCGAACAGCCTCTCGCGTCCAATCGTCTTCGAGCGCCATCACTGGCACCAGTCTATGCGATCATGTCACCGGAGAGGCGCCGACAATCACGGCATCGGGTGGGCCTTGAGCATCGCCCAGCCGATCTTGGGGTCTCCGGTCACGTGCCCCCCGCCCTGGGCGGTGCATAGCGTGACCTCGACGCCGGCCTGGCATTGCGCGTACGTCGAGCACCCGTTGCTGTCGGGCGCGCTCGGCGAGCCCGTGCATCCGTCGAGCTGGGACCACTTCTGGAACGTCCCTTCGGCGCCCAGGAAGTGAATCGTGACGTTCAGGCCGTTAGGCGGATTGGAAGCTCCCCCGGCGTACGGGACGATGGGGTCCGCAGTGCCGCGAAACGAGATCTCGGTAATCGGACGCGACGGGTGGCAGGGCTCTTCGGAGTCCTGGAGCAGATCGAAGGCGGCCGGCGCCACGGCGGCGAAGACGTCGGCCGCGTTGCATCCGAGATAGTGCGACATGCCGCCCCCCATCGAATAGCCGACCGCGTAGACGCGCTTCAGATCGACGCACGCCTGCATTTCCAGAGTCGTGACCAGGGTCTTCGCGAAGCCGAGGTCGTCGACCGTGCGCGATGTCGTGCAGCACGGGCCGATGTTCCAGGCATTGTCGATGCCGTCCGGGAAGGCGACGACGAACCCCTCCTGGTCGGCCAGGGTCGCGTATCCGGAGTTGGTTTGCTCGTACGAGTCGTTGGACAGGATCGGATGGAAATCGAGGACGAGGGGAACCGCGGTCTTGCCGGAGTACCCGGTCGGGACGTGCAGGATGTAGTTGCGCATGACGCCCCCGACCATCACCGATGCGTTCGTGTCCCCGGGTTTCAGCGCCGTCGCCGGGCAGGTGACGACGGTCGCGCTCCCGCCCCCGTCGGCGGGCTTCGTCTTCCCCGCGTCCGCGCTCGCGGCTTGCCGTCGTCCGCCAGCGTCACCGCCGTCGCCGGCGCTCCCGAGGTCGTCTCCGGGTTGGCCCGTCTCACCGCCCGAGCTCGCCCCGCCGCCCGAGGCTGTCCCGGAACTGGCGCCGGCTCCCGAGCCCGAACTCGAACTTGCGCCGGAGCTCTGCCCGCCGGTCACGCCGGCCCCCGAGCCGCCGCTGCTCGACCCGCACGCGCCGGCTCCGCCGGTGACGACGCTCAGCGCCAAGAATGCCCAGGCTCGGAGATGCATGCGCCTCTCTTTGCGACGAGAACGCTCCCGCGTCCTTCGAAATCGCGCAGGCGACCGCCAAGAAATGGCGAAATGGCCAGCTTCTCCGCTCCATGGCGCCGGGGGGTAGGAGGAGAGCAAGAGGGCGCGAGGTCGCTGTGACAGGACAGATTGCCCGTGTAAGATTCCCGCACGATGCCGCAGTTACCCCTCAAGTTCGATGCGCAGGGGCTGATACCCGCGATCGTTCAAGACCACCTCACCGGCCAGATCCGCATGTTTGCCTTCGCCACCGAGGCGGCCGTGCGAAAGACGCTCGAGACCGGCCGCGCGACGTTCTGGAGCCGCTCGCGGGGCGAGCTCTGGCAGCGGGGCCGGATCAGCGGGCACGAGACCCCGGTCGTCAAGGTGCTCGCCGACTGCAACGGCCACGCGATCATCTATTCGAGCGATCCCCATAGCCCTTCGTGCAACTCGGGTGCGCCGAGCTGCTTCTTCCAGGCCCTCGAGGGCGATCGCCTCACGCAGGCGACCGAGCAGCCGCAGACGGTGTTCGCCGCGCTCGAGTCGATCCTCGAGACTCGCAAGAAGTCGACGGGCGGCGAGAGCTACACGAGGGGTCTCTATCAGTCGGGGCCGGCGGCCATCGGCGCCAAGATCCGGGAAGAGGCGGCGGAGCTCGCCCAGGCCATCGAGGGCGAGAGCGAAGAGCGCGTCGTGGCCGAGGCGGCCGACACGCTCTATCACGTGCTCGTCGGCCTTCGATCGCGCTCGATCGCGCTCCGCCGGGTCCTCGTCGAGCTGGCGCGACGCGTCGGCCGCAGCGCCCAGCCCGACCGTGAGTCGCGCGGCACCCTCGAACAGGCGTAGAGGCCATGCCACCTGATCGTCGGGGTGCTCGAGCACGCCAGCATGCGGCTGTGCCAGTCTGAGCTAGGCTGCGATCCCTGGATCAGGGTGCAGGGGCATGGCCTGAAGACTTCCGGGGCGCGGCGCGGCGCGCCGCCGCCGGCACGAGCGCTGCTGTTCGCAGTGTAAGTGAAAGCGCCGTCGACGCAGGTGGAGGAGAGCGCGTCGCGGGCGGAGCCTCACGGCACGGCGCCCCTCGATCGCTTTCCTTCGTCCATTCAACGGCAGCCGCTCGTTGAGGAGGAGCCCCTTTCAGAACAGGGCGAAGACGTGGGAGATGCGCGAGTCACCTGGAGCCCTTTGATGGGGGAGCGCTGGCTCCTGGCCTTCCACGCGGGAGACCGCGCGGCGGTGGGGCAATGCTACCGCGATCACTACAGGACGGTGGCCACCGCGGTCGGCCGGATGCTCTCCACGGCAGACAGCGAGACCGTGACGCATGAAGTCTTCTACCGCCTCATTTCCGACGCCGAGCTGCGAGCGAACTTCCAGGGCGGCAACTTCCCCGCGTGGATCACCCGCGTCGCGACCCACAGCGCGATCGATCACCTGCGTCGATACCGCCGGGAGCAAACCGCATTCTCCGAGGCGTGCGAGACGGAGGTGGATGCTCGAGCCGCGGCCCGGCGCGTCGACGACGCGCTGGACGCCAAGGTCCTCGTGGAACGGTTCCGCCGCGACTTCCTCCCGCCCGAGTGGGCGGGAGTCTTCGACGCACGCTTTCTCCGGCAGGTCACGCAGCGAGAGGCGGCGAAGGAGCTCGGCGTTCACCGGACGACCCTCGTCTATCGAGAACTTCGAATTCGAAGACTGCTCACTCAATTCCTGCTTCGGGCGGAGCACCCATGAACGACTGCACCATGCGCGTCCAGGTCGATCGGCATTTCGCGGGAACGATTTCGCCCGAGGCCGAGCGATCGATGCGGGAGCACGTGCCCGCGTGCGACTCCTGTCGAGACCTCTATCGACGTCACCTGCTGCTGGGCCGCCTCGACCCGAAGGCCTTGTCCCCCGACGAGCGGATCGCCCGCGGGCTCGGCTTGCGGACGCGTCCCAAGGTCGTGGCCATGCGCCTGGGCGTGGTGACGGCCGCGGCCGCGGCGGCCGCCTTGCTGTTGCGGGTTCACCCGGCCGCAGACGGGTTCTCGTCGCGAGGGAACATCGGAGCGCTCTCGCCGCGCGCGTGCCGCGTATTCGTCTACGACGTCCATAGCGGATCGCCTCCCGCGCCGGCCGGAAGTGTGCTGCAGAACGGCGACGAGCTCGCGTTTGCCTACGAGAACGGTGCTGCAAAGCGCAGGCTCGCCGTCTTCGGGGTCGACGAGCACGCGCACGTCTACTGGTTTCACCCGGCCTGGACGCGCGAGGCCGACGACCCGGTCGCGATCCCCATCGAGCTCGACGACAAGCGGCACGAGTTGCCGGAGGCGGTGCTCCAGCGGTTCGACGGAGAGCGGCTGGAGATCCGCAGCGTGTTCGTGGACGAGCCCATCTCGGTTCGGCAGATCGAGGCGCTCGTGCGTCGAAATCCGCAGGGCGCGCTTCCCCTTCCCGGGGCCGTCGAGACCTCGCTCACACTTGCGGTGACCCCGTGACGTCTCCCCGGGCTGGCGCTCGAGCCGTTGCGGCTTTGCTGGTGGCGTTCGCGCTCGTCTTCGCGCTGGACGCGCGAGCCGACGACGGCGGCAAGGCAGCGACCTTCGCGCTGATCATCGGCTCGAACCTGTCTGTGGACCCGGATTTGCCGCCGCTCAAGTACGCTGATGACGACGCGGCGAGCTACCTCGATCTCTTCCGCGTCCTCGGCGCTCGCACCTATTTGCTTTCACGCCTCGACGACAACACGCGGCGACTGCACGCTCAGGCCGCGGCCGAGGCCCTCGAGCCACGGCGCGCGGCCCTCGGGCAGGCGGTCGCACAGATCACCGCCGACGTGACGCGGGCGCGCGACCGGCAAGTGGATACCGTCCTTTACATCGTCTACGCGGGCCACGGGAACGTCCGTGACGGAGAGGGCTACGTCACGCTGGAGGACATGCGCATCACGGGCGGGGATCTCGCCCGGATCGTGGCGAGCATTCCGGCGACGCGGGTGCACATCATCGTCGACGCATGCGCTTCGTACTACCTCGCTTACAGTCGGGGGCCGGGAGGCGAGCGGCGGCCGCTGAGCGGCTTTCAAGACTCGTCTCAGCTCGCGAGCGATCCGCGGGTTGGGCTCCTCCTGTCGACGTCCTCGGCCCGTGAGAGTCACGAGTGGGACGGATTTCAAGCGGGCGTCTTCAGCCACGAGGTGCGCTCCGGCCTCTACGGGGCCGCCGACGCCGACGGCGACGGCCGCGTGAGCTACCGGGAAATCGCAGCGTTCATCGGCCGGGCGAACGGCGCCATTCCCAACGACCGGTTCCGGCCGCAGGTGCTCGCGCGTGCACCGCGAGAATCGGACACACTGCTCGACCTGCGTCACGGGCTCGAACGGCGGCTTGACATCGATGGTGCGCACGCCGCGCACTACTGGCTCGAGGACTCGCGCGGAGTGCGGCTGCTCGACGTGCACAACGGAAGCGGCCAGGCGGTGCACCTCGTCCGACCTTCGCCGGACGGACCGATCTACGTACGGCGAGCCGGTGACGACACCGAGTACGTCCTCGCGCCTTCACCGGATGTCGAGTCGCTCGCCGATCTCGAAGGTGGCCCGGCGCGGGTGGCCGCTCGCGGGGCGGCGCACGAGGCGTTCGGTCTCCTCTTCTCGCTGCCGTTCGACCGCGACGTCGTCGCGACCTACGTCGAGCCCGCGGCACCCGAGGCGGGCCCTCCGCCTCCGGGGATGTCGCGACTCGATCTCGCCCCGCCGGTTCCGGCGGCGCGCAACGCGAGACGTGCTCTGGCCTGGAGCGGCGTCGGCCTTGGAACGGTCGGGGCCGGCGTGGGGATCGCGCTGTCGATCTCTGCGGCCACGGTGGCGGGCGGCTCTTCGCGCCAGGAATCGCAGGCCGACGTCGCTCGTCGCAACGATCGCATCTCGGCGCTCGACACCGGCGCCCTCGTGAGTTTTCTCGCCGGCGGGCTCGCCATGGCGACCGGCGTCACCCTGCTACTCTGGCCCGACGCGCCGCGTCTGCAGGCCAGTGTCCTGCGGTCCGGCGGGTACGTCGGCTACGGCGGCGCATTTTGATCCGTCCAACGTACCGGTCGCCGTTCGTTATCCAGGCATGAACAAGCCCCTTGTCGCCCTCACTCTTGGCTTTCAAATGGCCGCGATCGCCTGCACGGGCGCGGTCGCCGAGCGAGGCCACCCCTGTCCGTGCGCCTCCCAGTGGACGTGCTGCGGGGGGACCGCGGAGCTTTGCGTGCCCGCAGGGACCACGTGTCCGGTGTCCGACTCCGGCGTCGCGGTCGTTTCCCAACCCGAAGGCGGGCCTGACGCCATGAGCGTCGACGCCGCGGAGACTGCCGACGTGGCCCCGAGCCCGGAGATGGTCATCTACCTCGACGGCGGCGTCGGCGGTCTCTGCTCGGTGGGCGACGCGGGCCCACCCGTCACGGGCGCAGACGCAGGACCGCCCTTCGACACGGACGCAGACGCGGGACCTTCAGTGGATGCGGAGGCCGCCGTGTCGTGCGGGTGCACGCGCCGGCCAGGCGCCGGCAACTCGTTCCAGTGCCCCGCGGGAATCGGCGAGTACAGCTCGGCGACGATAGGAGCGAGCGGAGGAACCGTCAGTCTGCAAGGTCGTCAGGGAGTGGCGAGCGGCGTCGCGGCGCAGCTCGCGTTTCCGGCCACGGCGATCGGGACGCCCACCGCTCTCAAGTTGATCGAGACCGCGATCGCGCCGCCGCAAGACCTGCTCGACTGGTCGCCGGTCTATCTGGTCGAGCCAGCCGGACTCACCCTGGCGGCTCGCACCCCGATTCAGCTCCCCTGGGGAAGCGGTCCTCTCCCTTCACCTCAGAGCGGCCCTTCGGTCACTATTGCGGCGGGCCTCGCGATCTGGTTCTCGCCCGACGGGACCTGCTTCACGCGAGTGCCCGATTCCTACACGAACGCAGGATTCGAGCAGGGGTCCGTCACGCAGCTCGGTTACTTCATCGTCGGCGCAGCGCGGACGGCGGCGTCGGCGTCGTGCCCTTGAGGCTTCTCGGCAATTCGAGCGCAGGAACTTTCCTAGGAAGAAACTCCGGGCGCGTTGGGGGGGTGGTCATGCCCCGTTTCATACGGCGTGGGTGCCCCCAGCCATGGAGAACGAGAGCGTCAGGGAGCTTGCGAAACGAACGGGTGCCGGCGCATCACCTCGCCCTGCTCGGCGGTCAAGCCGGTGGCGGTCGAGACGCTCGGGTCGTAGTTCATGAGATTGTCGGCGCCCGTATTGGCCAGTTGATCCGTCGTCCCGTCGGCTTCGACGGAGTGATAGAGGCCGAGATAGTGACCGATCTCGTGCGCCGCGACGCGTCCGAACGCGGCCGCCGTCCAGTTCTCGGCGACGGGCTGGGGCGTCCCGCAAAGCGATCCTTTGATGTACACGGCGTCCGCGGGGCCGGCGCCGCCGGGGATGTGCGGGGTGTAGCCGAGCGGCTCGTAGGGCGTTCCCGCGAGCGGATCGGACAGGAGAAGGCAACCCGCGAGCACGACGGGAATGGTCGCCCCCGTCCCGGTAGTCCCGTCGAGAAGGGGCAGCAGAGGGTCCGGATCGGACCTTGAAAAGGTGGCGTCGGAGCCCGCGGTGGCGGGCAGGCGAATTGCTTCGCCCCAGGTCGCCGCAATTCCGACCGCCGAAAGCTGGTCATTGACGGCGGCAAGCGCGGCGTCCGCGGCCGGCCCGTAGAAGACCGACGCGGGCGTCACGATCACGCGGAGACTCACGGTCCCGTGAGTCGAGGGGGGCCCGAGCGGTCGCTCTCGCACCGTGAACACGGCGGGGGCTCCGGCATCGGTCGTCGTTGTCGACTCCGTGAGGGTGACGCAATCACGGAGCGCGAAGCGCACGTGCAACGCGGCCGCTGGCTGGAACGTCCCCGCCCGACTCGGCAAGACGAAGAGACCCCCGCCGGCGGCCACCGACACCCGCTGGTCGCACGAAGTGCAATAGGCCCCCCACTGATCGGGAGGGACGTACACGACGCCGTCGTCGTCGGTCAGCGAGTCCAGCTGGAAGCACTGGAAGGGCGACGCCGAGACCGCGAGGGCCACGCCCGCCTGGCCGTCGCCCCATGGAAGCCGAAGGTCCGCCGCGGACCCGTCGGCGGCGACGGGCATCGCGTCGAGCGTCGTCCAGCCACCCCCGTCGCCGGGCGTCGCCGACGCATCGGAGGGCAGCGACGCATCGAAGACCCTCGAGGGCGTTGCCGGATCGCCGACCCCGGGAGAGCACCCGCACGACGCGAGCAGCACGGCCGGCGCCAGGCGCGTAGGCCGTCGACCGATCATTGCAAATCCTGGGCGGTCACGAACTGGCCAATGAGCTGCATCAGAGCGGGCACCGTCTCGCGATGAAACTGCGCGACCAGCGCGTCTTTCGCGACTTGCTGGTCCTTGTCGCACGGACCCAGCCAGCGAATGAGCGCAGCGCGCACCGCCGGCGCAGGCTCCGCCGCGAGCCGCTGGGCCCCCGTCGCCAGGGCCTGCGCATCGCAGTCGTGCCCCTCGGAGAGGGACTGCACGAGCGCGGTGCGCACGTCGGGATCGGTCTCCGTCCCCAGGGTTTGCAGGAGGACGTCCTGGGTATTGTCGAGCGGCATCGACCCCATCGCGCGCGCCGCGTGCTCGCGGATCGCCGACGACGGATCGGTGAGGTCGCGATCGAGATCCGGCAGAAAGCTGGGGTCGCCGCTGTTGCCGATGGCGTCGAGGACGTCGACGGTGCGCGAGCTGCCCTTCGCGGTCGCGAGGTCCTGCTTCAGCGTCTTCCGGACCTCGTCGGCCATCCCGGGCTCGAGGACGGCCTGGCGCGCAGCCAGGTGGCCCAGCGCGCGCACGCAGCGCGCGCACGGCCGTGCCGGACACCACCGACGGCTCGGAGCCGGCCGCCATGTCCACGAGAACCCGCGCGCTCGCGCGCGTCGGCTGCGGAACATCCGAGAGCGCCGTCGCGGCCCGGGCTCGGTCCATCCCCGCCATCGACCGATCGGCCAGGGCCTGCGACAGCGCGACGCGGGCCTCGGGCGTGCCGCATCGCTCGAGCCCCAGGAACGCAGCGGGACGCATCGCATCGGGAAAGCTCGTCCCGCGGAGCGCCTGCAGGAGCTCGGCGGCCGCCTGGGGCCGCGCCTTGAGCCAGTCGGCCAGATACAGGGCCGCCGCGTAGGCGTCCCCGTTGGCGGCCTTGGTGTAGATCGCTTCGAAGCGCTCGAGCGCGAGCTCCAGCGACAAGCTGGCGAGACCCGGGTCCACCTTCGTCTCGCTCTGCGCGACCATGAGCGCGGCGTTCTGCCAGTCGAGGGCCTCCGCCAAGGCGCCGGGGTCCGGACGCACGAACGCGTCGTCGTCGCGGACGAGCGTGTAGTGCTGCGACAGGTCGGCGAGGAGGGCGTCCTTGGCCAGGATCCGCACGCGCTCCGCGCCGTCCGCCTTGCGGAGCCATCGCCCCGCGGGGTCGAAGGTCCCGAGGGCCTCGGCGGCGACGACCTGCACGCGAATGCCCATCGCCGCCGCGCGCTCGTCCGAGAGGTACGACGTCTTCACGCGAGTGACGTCGAGGCTGCCGTCGTCGTGCCCGACGCCCTGGTAACGCGCAGCGTAGCGCCCCATTCCATCGGTCTGTTAACCTCCCAGCGCGAGGGCCGAGGCGCCACGCCGCTGGCCGCGAACACGAACTCGAACGTATCGACGAGGGCCGAGACGAAGCGGCGGGTCGCGGGTTGCCACGTGGGCACGAATCCCTTCCGGGTAAAGCGGCAGTCCCGCCCGATCCGGAGCATGAACGCGGCGTCGAGCGGATCGCGGACGCGTTGCTCCGGTCGCGACAGGTTCTGCGCGAGCTCCGTACCCGAAAGGGCGGCGCGAAGCAGCCACGTCCCCGGCGCTGGCGCCGCGACCACCTCCCAGCTCAGGACCGATTCGACGTGATCGGTCGCCCCGGGCGGGGCCCCCTCCGCCTGCGCGTTCGACTCCACCACGAACGCGGCGCGATCGCCCACGCTGAAGGCGCACTCGCCCGCCGACGCCGGCAACGTGGGCGACGGCGCGACGGAGGCCGCGGACCGCGACGGCGCGCGAGGCGGCGTGCTGCGGTTCCAGAGAACCGCCGCTGCCGCCGCCACACCGAGCGCTGCGATTCCCGCCCACGCGGCGGGTTTCACGCGACCGCCGTTCATCGACTGCCCACCTACTGCAAGACCAGCGCGCTCGGGAGCGACCGATTGAGCAGGCTGATGGTCTCGCCGGGGTTCGTGTACTTGAAGACGTTGATCGTGCGGCTCACGCAGAAGAAGCACCGCCCCAGCGTGCCCACGAGGTCCACGCTGGTGTTGAGCCAGGTGATGTTGAGGTTCCAGTTCACGTTGCCGAGCACCGTCATCTGCTGCACGGCGTCCGACGACCCCTGCGTTATGCCCCACAGGAGATTGGCCGTGACCGGGGCGCTGATGTCGACGATTTGTACGGTGGCGACCAGCGCGGCCGACGCGAGGAGGAGGTCGATGCCCCCGGAGACCGTCCCCGTCAGGCCGGCGCTCGGCGTGACGGAGCCCTGGAGCGTGCCCGAGACGGTCGCCGCCAAGAGCGCGGCGTCGCTCCCCGGACCCTGGGCCCCGGTGACGGTGAAGGAGGGAGCGACGCCGATGTTGCCGCCCACGCCGAGCGTGATGCCGACGCTGACCGGGCCGAACCCGTAGCCCAGCGTCGGAAACGAGAACGCCTTGGCGACCATGAAGGGGTTCGCGTAGCTCGCCGTCGTGGCGGTGTTCTGGTAGCCGAACACGTTGATGCCGAACGCGTTGACGCCGACGTCGACGTAGCTGTTGGTGATGGTCGCGAGCGCGCCGGCCTTGGCGTACGCGGACAGCAGTTCGACCGAGAAGTCTTGTCCGACGTGCCCGTTGAGTTTCACGTTGATCTGCGAGCTCGTGCGAGCGCCGGTCAGGTCGAGCGAGTTGGTGGTGCCCAGGGTTTCCGGACAGGGCGAGGACCGACGGGTCTCCGACCGTGCGCGTCCAGCTCATATCGAAGCTCTCGGAGCTTCCGCTGGTCGTGGGGGTCGGCGACTTGACCAGGACGATCTGGAATGAATCCCTCCCGCGGTTCGACCCCGTTGCCCCGAAGTCAGTCGACTCAGTACCGCTTTAAGGGGCGCTCTCGCAATACCTTGCATCAGGCGATGCGCTTCGGGAGGTCGCGCGCGCGCTGGCTCGCGCGAAACTCGATGATGCGAAACTCGGCGAGGTGGTGCTGGTGAAACGGATCCTCTTGCACCATCGCCTCGATCTCCGCGCGATCCTTTCCGATGGCCAGGATGATGCCGCCGTCCCGGGGGATCTTGCGACCCGACACCACGAAGTGGCCGGCGGCGTAGTGCTTATTCAAGAAGGCGACGTGCGCGCTCATATGCGCGTCGATCTCGGTGAGGTCGGCCTTGTACGTGAGCTCGATGACGAACATGGCCTTCAGTCTTGCCCGGGACCGGCGCCGTCCGAAACGGGGGCGACGCTCAGGCGGCGACCGCCATCGATCCGCGGCCTCCGCGGCAAATGCGGATCGATCGCGTCTACGGCGGCGCGCCGCACTGAATCCAGGCGAGAACCGCGAGGCGGTCGGAAGCGGCGATCGGGATACCGCCGTCGGCCGGCGGCATGGCGTTCGCGCACAGGTCCTGGCGAATGAGCGAGGCCCAGGGGTACACGTCCCCGTACCCCGTGAGCGGCCACGTGCCGTCGGGTGCGTCGTCTGCGTGGCATGGGTTGCAGCTCTTCTGGAAGATCGGCGCGACATCCGTGTAGTGCGCCGACGCCGTCGCGCAGGCGGTCGGCGCGCTCCCCACGCACGATGCGTGGACGGCGTCTTCGACAGCGGCTCCGCTTGCTTCGGGGGCAGGCGACTCACCGCACCCCGCCGCGCCGGCAAGCGAGGAGCTTATCGAGGCGAGCGTGACGAACGTGACGAACGACAGGCTGAACCGGTGCTTTGGGCTCATGCGCCGCGCGAAGCGTAGCGCGTCGCGGGCGAGAGCGCGTGCATTCGAGATTGCAGGCATTGAGCGAATCCTTCAGACCAGGAGTGTCGCTCCGTCGAGCACATTCCGCACGAGAATCCGGTATCATCGGCTGTCGTCCAAGGCGGACGGAGGCAAGGGAGAGAAGACCGATGTCCGCTGCGCGAACGTGTTTCGTGTCCTTCGCGTGGCTTGCCGGGCTTGCGACCGGCGCCGCCTGCACCGCCCAGAGCACTACCTCCGGCACCGACGGGGGTGCGGGCGGCGACGCCGCGGCGACCGTTTCGCCAGAGGCGGGCTCGACCCCCGATGGCGGGACGAACGCAGACGGCAGCGCCGGGCCGCCGACGAAGCCGGCGACATGCCTGGCGATCTTCGACTGCGTCGCCGGGTGCAACTCGGATCAACCGTGCGCCGACGCGTGCGTCCAGAGCGCTCCACCGGACGCCCAGACGCAGGCCGTCGCACTCGCCCAGTGCAACAGCGACGCAAACTGCAACGACGACGCCTGCCTGCAATCGCAGTGCAGCCCCTCTCTCGACGCGTGCGTACAGGGGGGCATGCCAGCCCCGGGACAGCCCATCGACGGCAGCGTCCCCGCCGGCGTCGTCCCGCCTCAGCTCGTCGGCACCTGGGCCTACGCCGCCTGGGGCTCGTCGACGACGTTCACGTTCAGCGCCGACGGCACCGGCACATACACCTTTGCGACCACGGGCGACGTGGCCGGCTGCACCTCGACGAGCGCCGAGACGGACAAGGGCAACGCCGTCTTCGCGGACACCTCGTTCACGTTCTATGCGACCGAGGTGGATGACTCCGTGTTCATGTGCGGCACGAAGTCTTCGATGGTGCAGCCGCCGACGGAGGTCGTGTTCGACTATACCTATGACGCGCAGAACGACGAGCTCGACGTCATCCAGCAGATGGGCCCCGGATGCCCGTACTCGACCGATGCGGACCGCAGCTTCTACTGCCGCTCGCCGCTCAAGCGGCAGCCGTAGGTCGCGGGAAGCGCGCCGCTGCAGAATGGTGCGCCTATTCCTGCCCAGGAG
>CALFNG010000455.1 GCA_937902985.1 uncultured Myxococcales bacterium | reverse complement strand
AGGCCACACCCGATCCCATCCCGAACTCGGAAGTTAAGCTCCTCGGAGCCGATGGTACTGCACGGGAAGCCGTGTGGGAGAGTAGGACGCCGCCGGGATTTTTTTGCAGCAGAGATTGAAGAGCCCGCGCTTTGCGGGCTCTTTTTTTGTCCTCCGACCGTCGTTCTCCGGGATGCGGTCGGCACGTTCGCCGCGTTACTCTCAGACCAGCGATGGACCCTCGCCTGCGCCGACGGGCCGCCTTGCTCGCCAGGGCGGTCGCGCGCGTCATGCGCAGGCGCGCCACCTGGGTTGCCGGGGCAGCCTCTGCCACCTTGCTGCTCTCGGCGTTCAGCTTTGGGCCGCTCGTCCGGTCCGTCGCGCGAGCGACGGCGACGAGACGCCATCTGACGCTCGAGATCGGTAGCGTTCGACCGGCCTGGTTCGCAGTGCGCCTACGCGACGTCGTCGTACGGCCCGAGTCGATGCCGTCAATCGTCGTGCGACTCGATGAGGTCCGCGCCGGATTGACGCTCGGGTTCGGCATCGAGCGACTCGATCTCGATGGCGTTATGGTCGACGTTCGCGGGGCCACGACGGAGATCCGGAGCCAGTTCGCCGCCTGGCACGACCTCTCGACCGCAGCATCGGCGCCAACCGTGACGTCCAGCCCCGGCCCGATCGTCGCCGTCGACGGTCTTTCGCTGCGCTGGCGGGACGGCGACTCCCCGAGACCTGCGGGCGAGCTCGACGCCGTCGCGGCCACGTGGGACCGCGACGGTCTCCGGTGGCGCGCCGGCTCGGCGCGACTCCGGGCAGATTCGGCCGAGGCCTCCCTGAGTGAAGGCGAAGGGCAGCTCGATCGGCGCGGTGGCGTCGTTCGAGCACGAGCTTCCGCGTTCGTGGTCGACCTGGCCGGCGTGGACGACCCCGGGCATGGCGAGCGCATCGCTTCGAACGTTCCCGCCTCGGTAGGATCGGTCGCGCCGGCGGACCCCGGTGCGCCCGTCATCCCTCTGCCGGATACCCACGCCCTTCGCGAGGAGCTCGCGATTCTGTCGAGTCTCCTTTCCGAGCGGCTGCGGGAGGGCGCCGACGTCGGGGTCGATGCTCTGACCTGGCGGATCGCGCGGGCGGGTGAAGCCGTTCCCTTCACCCTCGGGCCCGGGCCGGTGACGATCGCCCGCACGGATGGCGGATTCGAGATTAAGTACTCCACCGACCCACGCGTCGCGAGCACGCCCCTGGCCGTCCGCGGATGGCTGCCTCGGGCCGGCGACGCGACGATCTCTCTCGAAGGGGGGCCTGTGTCTCTGTTGCTCCTTGGCGTTCAGGAACGAGGGGGAGGGCTGGTCGACGTTGCCCACACCACGATCACGGGCCGGGCGCGCCTGGTTCTCGCCGAAGACGGGAGCGCTCTGACCTTCGACGGCGAGGGCGGGGCGCGGGACCTGTCGATCTCCAACCCCCGTCTCGCCCTCGATGTCGTTCGGGGTCTCGACCTTCAGTTTCACGCGCGCGGCGCGACCGCCGCCGACGGCGAGCTCCGGCTCGACGACCTCGCGGCAAGCGTCGGAGCCTTTCATCTCGCCGCGGGCGGAACGCTCGATCAGAAACCAGACCACGTGTCCGGGGCCTTCCACTTCGACGTCCCGAGAGGCAACTGCGAGTCGCTCCTCGACAGCCTCCCTTCGGCACTCCTACCCGCGCTGCAAGGGATGCGGATCGCCGGGGCCTTCGGGGCGCGCGGTCGCTTCGCATTCGACACGCGGAATCTCGATGCGCTCGAGCTCACGTACGACGTTCAGGACGAGTGCCGGGTCATGGAAGTTCCGCCCGAGCTCGCGCGTGCTCGGTTCGAACAGGCCTTCTCGCACGGCGTTTACCTTCCCGACGGAACGATCGCCGAAGAGACCACGGGTCCGGGGACCGACAACTGGACGCCTCTCGACGAGATCAGTCCGTACATGCAGGTGGCGGTGCTCACGACCGAGGACGGCGGCTTTCCCAAGCACCACGGCTTCAACCGCGCGTCGATCCGCCTGGCCCTGATCGCCAACCTCAAGGCCCGTCGATTCGCGCGCGGCGCGAGCACCATCACGATGCAGCTCGCGAAGAACCTCTTTCTCTCGCGAAACAAGACCCTCTCCCGCAAGCTCGAAGAAGTCATCTTGACCGAGTACCTCGAGCAGACCTTCTCGAAGGACGAGCTCATGGAGCTCTACTTGAACGTCATCGAATTCGGTCCGGCGGTGTACGGGATAACCGCCGCAGCCGATCACTACTTCGGACGCACGCCGGCGGAGCTGAACCTGGGGGAATGCCTCTTCCTCTCTTCGCTCCTTCCTGCGCCCCTTCGCTATGGCGCGATGCGCGACAACGGCGAGGTCCCGGAGGGTTGGATGCATCTGCTCCGCAATCTCATGCAGATCGCCCATCACTACGGGCGAATCACGGACGCGGAGCTCGAAGCGGCCAAGAAAGAGCCGGTCGTCTTCTGGCACGGAGGTGACAAGCCTGCGCCGCGTCCCCCCGTGCGTGCACGGACGGAGCTCGAAGGTGACACCGACGACGTGGGCACGGCACCGCCCCTCGACGCGCCGTCGCGCTAGTCATTCGTGTGAAGGGCGCGGAGAGCGGCGAAGAAACGGCGGAGTCTGTCGCTGCATTCGGCCTCGAGCACGCCGGCGACGACTTCGAAGCGATGGTTCAGGCGCGCGTCGCGCCCGATCGAATAGAGCGTCGCGACGGCGCCCGCCTTCGGGTCGGCGCAGCCGTACACGACTCGCGCGACTCGCGCGAGCACGAGGGCGCCGGCGCACATCGCGCACGGTTCCAGCGTGACATAGGCCGTTGCGCCCTCGAGCCTCCAGCCGCCGATCTTTCCGGCCGCGGCACGTATCGCGATCGTCTCCGCGTGTGCCGTCGGATCCGCGAGGGCCTCGCGCGCGTTCCGCCCGCGCCCGAGTTCACTCCCATGGGCGTCCACGACGACGCATCCGACCGGCACCTCGCCCTCGGCTGCTGCCGCATCGGCCTCTGCGAGCGCGACCGCCATCCAGGCCGTGTCGCGGGCGAGATCAGCGGGGTCCAAGTCCGGTGCACTCGGGTGATGGAGGAGGCGCGCCCAGGAAGATTCGAACTTCCGACACCTGGTTCCGTAGACCAGTGCTCTATCCAGCTGAGCTATGGGCGCCTGAGCCGTCGAGGGCTCGCGACGATACTCGCGGGGTCCGCCCTGTCAACGTCGGAGAAAAACTCGCAACCAACCGAGGCCCGCAAACATTTCAACCTGCCCCCTGATCCACGATCGGACCGCCGTCCTCGATCGCAAGGGTCCGCGATCCGACCCCCTGGAATGGCTGGAATTCCAAGGCATCTTCAATGGTTGGCGGCCGACGAGACGCTGTCGACGACGATGGCATGCGCGCTGCTCTAGGTGAGGCTGCCGGTCGGCGAATCGTTTTCGCCTTACGCGTCGCGGGCTGCGGCTCGTACGGCCAGTTCTCGTGCCGGGGCTTCGATTCCCTTCCAAGTCCCCGGTGTCTACGTCTCGCCCGATGCCGGCCTTTTTGACTTTGCTCGGCTTGCTTTCCGATTCGCGCCCTAGCTTGGCTTCACCTTTCTTCATCTTCACCTGACTTACTGACTTGGCCAGCCCCTCTGGCCTTTACGCGGCGCGCGCCTCCACCATCGGAGGGCGCGCTGCGGCGTTTTGTGGGCCGACGACGTCGGTGGCGTTCGGGCCGCTCGCGATCGGGCCCCGTGCCCGAGATGCGGCCGCCCCATGCTAAAAAAGAGCATGGCCCCGCTCGGACGTGGTCTCTCGCTCCGGCTCTGCGTCGTCTTGGGCGGGCTTGTGATCCCGGGGCTGCCCCTCTTGGTACCGACGGATGCTCAGGCGGAGTCTGCTGCCTCGCGTCCCTGGCTAGGCATCGCGATGGACTCCGACGAGCCCGGACAAGGCGTGCGGGTCGGACACGTCATCCGCAGCTCTCCTGCCGACAGAGCCGGGCTCCGCGAAGGTGATCGGATCCTCCGCGTGGCGTCGGCGACCGTCGCACGCGGTCAAGACGTGGTGCACGCCGTGGCCACGTTCGCGGTCGGCGATTCGACCGAGATCGCCTTCGTGCGGGCCGGCAAGGAGCAAAACGCCCGCGTCACCTTCACCGCGCTGCCCACTCAAGACGACATGGTGCGGATGGACCTCGTCGGCACCTTCGCGCCGACGTGGAAAGGCGTCGAGTCCGTGAGCGGAAGCTTTCCGCCATCCATCGGCGCGATGCGGGGTCGCGTCGTGATCCTCGATTTCTGGGCCACGTGGTGCGGCCCCTGCCGGATCGTCATCCCCAAGCTCGGCGCCTTGCAGGCGCGATACGGTGCGCAAGGCCTCAGCGTTCTGGGCGTCTCGACCGAAGACCCGCAGGAGGTTGCGCTCTTCGCCCAGAAGATGGCCGTTCGCTACGCGGTCGCGAGCGACAAGCATGCGGAGACCACTCGCTCCTATGGCGTCATGAGCCTGCCCACCCTCGTGGTGATCGACAAGCGCGGAGTCGTGCGTGACGTCGCCATCGGATACGACTCGTCGGAAGACGCGCGGCTCGACGCCAGCGTGCGCTCGCTGCTCGCGGAGCAGACTCCCACGGACTGAGCATGCCGGCTAATCATCGAGCCGTCGTCCGCGTACTCGACGAGCTCTTGTGGGCGCTCCGCCGCGACGGCTTCGAGATCTCGACGGCGCAGGCGATCGACGTCGCCCGAGCCGTCGAAGCCGTCGGCCTGGGGCGGAGGAACCGTGTTCGCGAGGCGATCGCTTGCCTCGTCGTCCGGCGGGCCGGGGAGCGCGCCCGGTTCGACGCCTCGTTCGGCCGATTCTTCGAGCCGGGCCTGGTGGCTTCGAGGGGAACGCTCTGGCAACGGCTCGAGGCGCGTGGATTCGCGCCCCACGAGCTCGACGCGCTCAGCGCGCTCCTCGGGCAGCTCGCGGCCGCCGGTGCGGACGGACTTGCTTCGATGCAGGCTCTGCTCGATCGCGCCGCCGACCTCGATCGCCTCCTGGCGAACTCGACGATCGCCCGGACGGTCGACGCGCACAGCGGCCTGATGCTGGGCTACCTGACCCACCGCGTGATCGGGGAAACCGGGGTCGGGCGAGCACGCCAGACGCTCGCGAGCTTGCGACCCGGACTCGCCGATGCGCTGGGCGAGCGTGGACGTGCCCTCGGGGACGCTCTGGCCGAGGAGCTCGAAGCGACCGAAGAAGCGATCCGGGCCTTCGTGAAGCGCGCGCACGAGGGCAAGGTGGCCGATCTCGAGCGAGAGCGCGGTCAGCACCGCCTCGCAACCACCCCGTTCTCCGCGCTCAGCGACACCGAGATCCACGACGTACGCCGGGCCGTTCGGCGGTTGGCCGAGCGCCTAGGCGGCGCGGCTCGGGTCCGAGCCCGACACGCCCGGCGGGGTCGGTTCGAGCCGCATCGAACGCTCCGGCGGGCCCTGCGAACCGGGGGCGTACCCTTCCGCATCGTGCGTACGTCGCGGCGAAGAGACCGACCCAAGGTGTTCGTCCTCTGTGACGTGAGCGATTCGGTCCTCACGGCCGCAGGCTTTCTGCTCGAGTTCACCTATGCGGCCCAGGAGCTATTCCACCGGTCGCGGACGTTCGTCTTCGTTAGCGAGCTCGGAGAGACGACACACCTCTTCGAGCACGAGCCCGCCCGCTCCGCCATCGACCGCGCCTGGCGGGGGGGGGTCGTTCGCGCGGGGGAGAACTCGAACTACGGCCGCGCGCTCCGGCAGTTCGAGACCCTCCACTTGCACGAGCTCGATCGCGCGACGACCGTCGTCATTCTGGGCGACGGACGCACGAACTTCCACGACGCTGCGCCCGAGGCCCTCGACCGGATCCGCGCGCGGTCGCGGGCCCTCCTCTGGCTATGCCCCGAGCCGCGCGGTCTCTGGGGCACCGGCGACAGCGCGATGGCGCGGTATGCCCCGCGTTGCACGGCCGTGTACGAGGTGTCGTGCGCGAGGGATCTCGAGCGGGCCGCGCGCCGGCTCGTCATGGCCGGCCGCTGACTCGCCTCGAGCGCGGCGGTTCCAACTCTTAAGATCCGCTTACCATGCGGTGCGTCGCTCAGAGCGCGTCGGTCGGCGGGTGAATGGGGTGCACGTGACCCTCGAGACGCTGGCTCGTCCACACGCGGTTGTGGGCATCGACGATCACGGCGCCGACGCCGTCGATCGATTCGACGAGGGCCAGCCCGCGTTCCGGGCCCAGGATGAAGACGGCATCGTCGATCTCGTCGGCCACGAGCGCCGTCGGTGCCCAGATCGTCACGCTGCGGGAAGCCGTCGCGGGGTAGCCGGTCCGTGGGTCGATGATGTGGTGGTATCGCTTGCCATCGACGACGTACGAGCGCTCATAGTCGCCCGCGGTGCTGAAGGCGTGGTCGTTGATCGCCATCGTGGCGAAATAGTCGTTCTCCGGTCCGCGGGGGTCGCGAATGCCCGCGATCCAGGGTGAGCCGTCGGGCTTCGACCCGTGGGTGTAGAGATCTCCGCCAGCCTGCGCGTAGAAGGTCATGAGTCCTCCATCGAGGAGGACCTTCGCCGCGTGGTCGACTGCGTAACCCTTGGCGATTCCGCCAAGCCCGATGCGAACGTGAGGTTCGTCGAGGAAGACGGTGCTCGCCGCCGCGTCGAGCTTCACGTGCCGGAAGCCGACGTAACGCACGAGCGCATGGACCGCGGCAGGGGTGGGGGGATGGGGGTCGAGATCCTGGTCGAACTTCCAGAGTCCGTGAAGGGTCTCGAACGTGATGTCGAACGTGCCATCGCTGATCGAGCTCGCATGGAGCCCCTCGCGGATGACGTCGAACGTCTCCGGACCCACGACGACCGGAGCCTTTCCTGCGGCCGCGTTGATCCGCGAGACCTCGCTCTCGGCGTCCCAGGTCGTCATCAGCTTCTCGAGGCGGACGATCTCGGCGGTCGCCGCGTCGAAGAGGGCGCGGACCTTGGCTTCGTTCACGGCCGGAGTGGTGAACGCCGCGTACGCGAGGTGGGTCCCCATCGCGTGACCCTCGCCCGCGATCTTCTCGGGAACGAACACGGTCGCGGCGCTCTCGGCAGCGGGCGCCAGCGGCGCGGCAGCCCCGACCGGCGGAGGAATCACGGGCCTCGGTGTGGGCGCGACGAGTGGACCGGCCTGGGTCGGAGTGTCGTCGTGGCATGCGCCGACCGCCCCGACGATTGCGGCCGCGATCACCGACACCTCCACCCACGACCTCATCGAGGGTGTCGGTCGAGATACGTGACGTCGATCCGCCGGCGCTGCGCCTGTTGCTGGATGTAGTCAGCGAACTCGCGTCGTTTGGCCACCTCGGGCAACCTCTCGAAGCTCCCGTCCCAGAGCTCGAGGGCCACGCGCATGTCGTCCACGACGACCCGGAGCACCTGGCTCCAGGCCCACCGCCGAGCGCGCGGAATTCCGAGGAGGAGGAGAGTACGGGCCTCGATCCAGTCTTCGCTCAGGACGACCCCTCGCATGTGCGTGCGGAGCACCGTCCCGATGGCGCTCGCGACGACGATGGTCGTGAGCACATTCGCCGGCAGGTAGCGACCGCGGTCCCTCTCGACCACCCACACGAAGAGGAGCGAGCTCGAAGAGGCGGCCGTGTACGCGTAGAGGACGAGCGCTCCGAACACGAGCGCGGCGGCCAGATAGATGGCCGACGGGATCCGCGCCTTCAGCGGCGGCCCGAACTTCACGCGGCCCTGCCCGTCGCCCGGAGGCGAGTACGTCATTTCGAAGCGCGCGATCGTGCCGTTCACCTCGGTGACGCTGGGTCGATCGCCGTCGTCGTCGACGAGGCCGGGGAGAACGTGTTCTTCGGGGGACGGTGCGCTCGGGATCACGTCGGCCTCCTCATGGCCTCAGCGTGACACGGGGGCGCGGCTCGCGCCCTTGCCCTCGACCTTTCCCTTGCCCGCGCCCTCGCCCGCGTTCGGCCGGTCGCCCTTCTCTCGAGCCGGGCCCTGCGACGATCGCCTGTCCTCGCGCAGGCTCGCCACCTCGCTCTTGCTCGGGTTGATGATGAAAAGGCCGTGATCGCCGTCGAGCAAGGCGATGTCGCCGTCCGTCGCCCACCGGAACAGGCCCTTCACGTCGGCTACGGCTGGAATGTTCATCAGTTTGAGGAGCACCCGGGTGCGCGGGCCCGACGCACGCTCGGTCAACGCGATTCCCGTGGGCATCGACCGCGTGCTCACGAGGAGGTCGAACACAGTCAGCGTGTCGCCGAGGAGCACCGCCTTGCTGGGCAAGGCCGAGCGTCGATCCGTATCCGCCAGCATCGTCAGGGCGTCGCAGAGGTCTTCGATGTCACGCGCGCGCTCCTCGAGGAACGAGTCGCGGGTGACCGAAGCGGCGGCCCGGGTCACGGCGCGCGCGACCTTCGAGAGGGCTTGCGCCACGCCGGCCCCGCTGGCAACGAGCTCGGTCGCGCGCTCCCGGAATCGCATGTCTTCGAGGATCTCGACGTAGGTCGACAGGAACTGGGCGTCGGCGGCGAGGCCGATGCTGCCCGCTCGCTCGCGCAAACCATGGATGGCCTTCTCGGCGACGTCGAACGCGCCGCGAAGCCTGCGAACGTCGGCGTCGGCGTCGGTCCCCTCGGGCACGTTCGGACGTTCTTCGGGGCGGCGCGGAGGTCTGCGGAGCGCGGCCACGGCGCCGAGGGCGCGACCCACCACCACCGGACGCCCCGCGAGCGTCACCTTCCGCGTCCCGCCCCCCGTTCTGCGCGCTCGGCGCTCGCGCGCTTCGTCTACGAGCTCCGCGTGACGGCTTCCCGCCGCGATGAGGCCGCCGACGAGCGCCAGCAGCTCGATGTCGGCCTCGGTGAAGGGAACCGCGCTGCGCTGGACGACGACGGCGCCGAGCGGTCCGGCTTTGCCGCGGAAGGGAACGGCGAGGAAGACGGGGAAGCGTTCTTCGCCGATGCCCGCGAAGTGCTTGTACGCGCCATGCTGCTCTGCGGTCTCGGTGGAGATGGGGCGCATGTACTCGATCGATTCGCCCGTGATCCCCTGGCCGACGCGCAGACGCACCTGCCCGATGGCGGCGTTCGACAGGCCGACGTTGCCGCGCATGACGAGCTCGCTCTTGTCTCCTTCGAGGAGATAGAGCGAGCAGACCTCGGCCTCGAGGAGCGACACGATGCGGCGAGGCGCCTCGTCGAGCAGCGTGAGGAGGGGCATCGGCCGAGCGGCGAAGGCCACGAAGTCGAGGACCCCATCGAGCCGCTTGTTGCCTCGCTCATGAACGCGAGGCCCGACCGTGGGTGCGATCCGCCGAGCCATTGGAGGGCCTCCTAAGCGTCGTGAGTATCGCCGCGTGCCCAGGCGGGCGCCATCTCCGCTTGATCGGCGCTGGGCTTCTCTCCGGACCGCACCCTTGCCAGGTCGCCCCCCTCGGGTACCTTCTCGCGCCTCATGACTGCAGGCCCCAACGCTCCGAGCTCAGCGCCCATCCGCTTCCCGTCCGCCGAATGGTGCACGGCCTATCGAGACGCGATCAACGCCAGCCCCGGCTACAGGGCCGCCGCGAAGGATTGGACCCACGGGGCGGTCGCGATGGTCGTCACCGCCGACCCCGCGATCGGCCTCCCCGAGGACATGGCCATGTGGCTCGACATGCACCAGGGCGAGTGCCGGGCCTGCACGCTGGTCTCCCGCGCGGAGGCCGACAAGGCGGCGTTCGTGCTCGTCGCCTCGTACTCGCGCTGGAAGGAAGTGATCCGAAAGCTCCTCGATCCCACGAAGGGGATGATGCAGAACAAGCTCAAGCTGGCTAAGGGTCACATGCCGACGATGGTGAAGTACGTGACCTCGAACAAGGAGCTCGTCGAGGCGACGACTCGCGTACCGACGCTCTTCATCGACGAGTAAGCGCGCCATTTGCGCCCCGAGGAGAGACCTCGGCGAGCCGATACGTGGGGCGAACGAGCTCCTCACGCGCCTCGAAGCGGCCCGACGACGACTCCGGCGGCGATCGGAATGGAGTGAACCTCCTACCGATGTGTGATCAATCACGCGTCCGATGAAAGACAGAACTTGACCAAAGCAGTCGAGTTCTTCGATCATCGTCATCGTGAATGCGAACGCGGCGCCGCCGATGGTGCTGGTCGCCGATGACGAGCCGACGATGTTGGAGCTCGTCACCCGCCACCTGCGGTCAATCGAGCCGAAACTAGAAGTAATCGAAGCGTCCGATGGGGACGAGGCCTGGCGTCTCGCGCGCGAGCGCTTGCCCGACCTCGTCGTGCTCGACGTGATGATGCCCGGCATGAGCGGGTGGGAGGTGTGCCGCAAGATCCGTCAGGACGCGGCGCTCGCCCATACCGGTGTGCTGATGCTGACGGGGATCGGCGAGAGCCTCAACGAGGCCACGAGCCCGCTCTTCGGCGCCGACGAGTACATCGACAAGCCATTCGATTTCGAGAAACTCGACGAGAAGGTCAAGGGCGTGCTCGCTCGGCGAGCTGCTCAACGAGAAGCAGTCCCCCGTCCCCTGATGACCAAGCGGTCTGCTTCTCCGCAGGTCGGCAACGGGGTGGGCGGGCCGGCAAAGGCAGCGTCCGCGAAGCTTTCCAAGGCTTCGAAGTCGCGAAAAGCCAAACCGGCGAGTCGGCACGTCACCAAGCAGAAGCAAAAAAGATCCGCGAAGGCGGAGGAGAAAGGAAAGAAGACCATGGCTGCGAAGAAAGCGAAGAAGACCGCGAAGAAGGCGAAGAAGACCGCGAAGAAGGCGAAGAAGAAGTAGCTTTCTCGACCTCTTTGCTCTGAGGTTGCTCTCGCGCGAGGGGGGATTTCTCTCGCGCGGGGTGCACGCCCTCGTCGTCGAACGGCGGCTAGCTAGCTGCCGTATGACGGTCGGCGTGCCCCGATGGAAGGCCGAGCGGGTGCTTGGCCTTCGCTTTCGGGCGAGCGTGTGCCAGCCGGTGAGGTCGGGGATTCCCGTGTGGGTCCCGGCCGCGTCGGAGCCGCGGCCCGATGCGTTTCCTTGCAGATGCGAATGCTTCGTGTACGAATCATTCGTGATGGCCCGTCTCGCTTCGGTCGCGAGGCGTTTGCCAGAGCAAGCGAGGGATCCCGATGCCGAGCCCGTTCACGCCGGACCATCTCGAGTTCCGTAAGACGGTCCGCCAGTTCTGCGAGAAAGAGCTCGCTCCCCATGTCGATGAATGGGAACGGGACGAGCTGTTCCCGAACTGGGTGTTCAAGCGTGCCGGCGAGCTCGGGATCTTGGGCGCGCACTACCCCGAAGAGGTGGGCGGCGCGGGCGGCGACTATTGGTTCAGCGTCGCCAAGGCCGAAGAGCTACCGCGGTGCCTCATGAGCGGCGTCGGGATGGGGCTCCTCGTGCAGTCCGACATGGCGACCCCGGTCATCAACGACCTGGGGACCCGCGAACAGAAGGCCGAGTTCCTGGAGCCGGCGATCCGAGGCGAGAAGATCGCCGCCCTGGGCATCAGCGAGCCGAACGCGGGCAGCGACGTCGCCGGGATCGAGACCACCGCCCGGCGCGACGGCGACGACTACGTGATCTCGGGCTCGAAGACGTTCATCACGAACGGGACCCGCGCCGACTTCGTGACGCTGCTCGTCAAGACGCAGCCCGAAGCGGGCTCGCACGGGTGCAGTTTCTTCCTCGTGCCCACCAAGACCAAGGGCTTCCACGTCACCAGGAAGCTAAAGAAGATCGGCAACCATTCGAGCGACACCGCCGAGCTGCACTTCGACGAGATGCGCGTTCCGAAGGGCTACCTCCTCGGCGAGGAGAACATGGGGTTCATGTACCTCATGCAAAACTTCCAGAGCGAGCGCATCATCGCGTGCTGCAGCGCCACCGCCGGCTGCGAGCGCATGCTCGAAGAGTCGATCGCCTACGGTCGAGACCGCAAGGCGTTCGGCAAACCGCTCATCAAGCGGGAGTACTGGCAGCAGAAGTTCGTCGACCTCACCGCCAAGCTCGAAGCGGCCAAGGCGCTCACGTACCGGGGCGCCGAGGCCTACAACGAGGACAAGTACGTCCGAAAAGAAAACGTCTCGATGGAGTCGGTGAGGCTCATCAGCCTGGCGAAGATCTTCGTGGGCGACGTCGCGACCGAGATCGCCGACCAGTGCCTGCAGTTTCACGGTGGCTGGGGCTACATCGAAGAGTTCCACATCGCGCGCGCCTGGCGAGACCAGCGCCTCTTCCGGATCGGCGGCGGCACCACCGAGACGATGCGGTACTACGTCGCGAAGCTCATGGGGCTCTGAGCGGGGCCGGTCACGGCGGAGGCGGCACGGCCTCGCGGAAGGCGCGGATGGTCTCGATCTCGTCGTGCTGATGCGCGAAGCCCGTCTGCTCGCGGAAGGCCCGCGCGTCGACCACGACCGGGTACTTGAGGTGCGTCACCGCCCCCGAGGGCAGCTTCGGGAATCCGAAGCGCCCCAGCATTCCCGAGAGCACGAACTCGGGCAACGAGACAGGGGTTCGGCCGGCTTCCTTGATCACGCGCGAGAGCGGGAGGGACTGAGGGCCGGCCACGTTGAAGACCCCGCGAGGCCGCTTGCCGAGGGTGAGCACGATGGCGCGCACGACGTCGTCTTCGTGAAGGAACTGGAAGAGCGGATCGAAGCCCAGGACCAGGGGCACGCGCTTGCCGCGAAGGAAACCGGCGAGCGTCCCGTGGCTGCTCGGGCCCAGCGTGTAACAGAAACGCAGGACCGTCGTCGCGAGGAGGGGCGATCGCCAGAGGGCTGCGGCCGCGTAGAGATCGGCCGCAACCAGGTCTGCGAGCTCGGGAAAGCGATTGAGCTCGAGAGGAGGCTCGTCTTCCTTGTGGAAGAGCGGCGAGTCGGGGCCTGCCCCGTAGAAGGTGTGGCGCCCGACGAAGATGCAGTGCTCGGCGCCATATTCCCGCGCGTATTCGAAGACCGCGCGCGTCCCGCCGAGGTTGATCTGATAGCGCTCTTCGCCGGTGACCACGAGAGACGTCACGGTCGCCATGTGGACCATGGCCTGGGGTCGGACCTTGCGGAACACGTCTTCCGCCGCGCGCTTCCGGATGTCGACTTCGTGAAACTCAATCGGAGGGTCGACCCAGGGGCGCCGGTCGAGGCCCACGACCTCGTGCCCTTCGTCTTTCAGCCGCAGGGCCACCTTGCGCGCGATGGCGCCGGCCGCGCCCGGGATGAGGATCCTCACGATCGACCCCCGGTCAGCTGAGCGGGCTCGCCCCGGCGGCGGCCGGCGCCGGCGTGGATCATCCCCGCGATGACCTCTTTCACCTTCTCGACGTAGCCGTGGACCACCGCGTCGTCCTCGTTGCCCGTGCCGCTGAAGTGCATCGGAGCCGCGTACTCGATCTCGATCTTGGCCGGCAGCGGCAGCGGGATCCCGTAGGCGACGACCGGAATGTAAGGGAGCCCGAAGGCCCTTCCGAGCTTGTACGCGTTCGCGATCGTCGGAAACGCTTCGCCGCCGCCCAGCACCGCGAACGGTACGATCGGCGCCTTGGTCTTGAGGGCGAGGCGAACGAATCCAGAGCCGAACTCGACGAGCGAGTTGCGTTCGTTGAAGAGCTTCGCCGTTCCCCGGGCTCCCTCGGGGAAGACCATGAGGAGTCGGTCGTCTTCGAGGAGGCGCTCGGCATGCTCCGGCAGCCCCGTGAGGTGACCGGTGCGGCTGGCCCACGACCCGAGGAACGGCACGCGATTGATGAACCTCTCGGCCATGCCCTGCGCGAGGCGCGGCGGGTTCATCTCGAGCAAGCACGAGACGGCGACCATCGCGGCGTCGATGGCGATTCCACCCGAATGGTTGCCGACGAGCATCGCGCGTCCGCGGGTCGGCACGTTCTCGATACCCTGCGTCCGGACCGAGAAGTAATAGCGATAGAAGGCGGCGACCATCGTGCCCCAGATCCGAAGGTCGGCCTTGGCGACGCCGAAGGGGTCGATCCCGAGATCGTTGAACGGCAGCTCCAGGCGGTCGACGGCCTCGCGAACCTGTTTGTCGATGCGCACAGAGCGCGACAATAGCGCGAAATGGCCTTCAGGCGGCGCGGCCGAGGCGAAGCTTTCCTTCTTGGCCGATGTGAAAGAACCGCCATAGCTCGGCGTGCAGCTCGCCGAAGCGCGCGGGACCGACGTACTGGCGCTCCAGTCGGCGCACGAAGCCGTGTGCGGCATCGTTGGCCACGCGGTAACGCTCGGCCAGCTCACGCTCCGCCTCGTTTCCCCGGTCGTGTATGAAAACGAACTCCTCGTAGAGGCGTGCGCGGAGCTTCGCGCTCCCGAGGGCATCGAACGAGCGCATCGACGCCGCGAGCACGACCCACTTGTCGACCTCGGCCTGGAGCTCGAGTTCCAGCTGCGTGGCGCCCCTCCCGAGGCGGGCTCTCTCGACGACGTACACGAAGTGGCTGACCCCTTCGATGATCTGGCACAGCGTGTCGAGCGTCGGATCCTCGCCGAGCTCGGGCAGCGGGGGCAGCCTCACACTGACTTCAAGATCCCCGTCGGGTCCTTCGCGCAGAAAGAGCGCTTCGCGTTCGCCCGACGCCGCGCTCCGCACGAAGTCTTCGACGTTCGCGACACGATCGAGCCGGTAGAGGCGCTCGAGGGCCTCCTGGACCCGCACGGCGAGGGAGCGGACGCGCGCGAGGCGGGCGCGGTCACCCGCGCGGCCGCCTGGGGGGGCGTTCACTGGAGGACACCTCGAGTCCCGCGGGTCGGCACGACGCCGCGAGACGTCAGGGCGCTGGCGAGTCGTTCGCTGCCGGTCTTCAACCAGCGTTCGTACACCTTGAGCAGGCCACGCGACGTCTCGACCCCCGTGGCCACCGTGGCGTCGGCGACGTCGGCGAGCACGCTGACGAAGCGATCGAAGTTCGTGGCGAGCTCCGCGAAGAGATCCGGCGCGCCCTCGCTCACCGTGCGTTCTGACGCTGGACGCCGGAGCATCGAGCCGGCTTCCCCGTAGGCCCGCGTTCCGAGACCGCACAGGTATTTAGAGTCGACGCCGCGAGCCTCGAAGTGGTCTCCGAAGAAGCCGCAACCGTAGAGGATGCCGTCTCCGATGACGCGCAAACGCTGGAACCTGTCGGCGGGGTCGGGCGAGCGTAGGGCCTCGTCGAAGAGGAGCGTCAGCGGGCGCTCGAGCGTCTCGCCCGTTCGCCGATCCGGGTGGACGTAATCCCCGAGGAGCGCGACGAGATAGCGCATCGCACCATCGGTCGCGTCAATTCGCTGGAGCCGCAGCGAGTCCTCGACCGCTTCGTAGAAGAAGTGTGAGACCGAGTGCGCAGCCAAGATGGTCATGAGGCCCTCCAGCGATCCTCAATTTTGTAAGCATTTACCTGCACCTTCGCAATTTCGTTCGGAGGCGTGGTCAGCCGCTCAGGGCCGCTCAGCGAACACGGCTGGCAGTCGGCAGGCTCAAGTGCTTGCCGGACGATCAGTGTGGGCCTCGACACCAGAACCCCGATAGTTTTCGATGCCTTGTGAAATGGCCGTGAAGCGCGCGCGCGGGCCTTGACGGGCGGTCCCGCGGCGTTACTTTCGCCCGCGGCAGTTGGCACTCACCTGACCCGAGTGCCAGCAATCCGCATGAGGCAGTGCCGTCGCTTTGCGACGGGGCCACTTCCGCGGGGGGCTCGGCCGTTCAGGCTGAGTTCACCAGGCTCGCCGGGCCCGCGGCCTTCACGAACGAAGATCCCAAGCAAGACCACTAGAGGAGAGAACCCAGATGTCGAACATTCGTCCGCTTCATGACCGCGTGATCGTCAAGCGCGTCAAAGAAGAGGAAAAGACCAAGGGCGGAATCATCATCCCCGATACTGCCAAAGAGAAGCCGATCGAGGGCGAAGTCATGGCCGTCGGCAACGGCAAAGTTCTCGAAGACGGCACGGTTCGCAAGCTCGACGTGAAGGTTGGCGATCGCGTCCTCTTCGGCAAATACGGCGGGACCGAGGTCAAGGTCGACGGCGAAGATCGCCTCATCCTCCGCGAGGACGACATCCTCGGCGTGCTCGAGAAGTGACGGCGCTCCCGCGGCAACCGCCGTGGAACCCGCGAGCCAACCCCCCCCAGCCGCAACGCGGCAACGAAGACTTTTTACCTGACAGAGGTTTGAACAAATGGCTGCCAAAGAAATCGTATACACCGAGAACGCCAGGAACCTGATCCTCGCGGGCGTCAATGCTCTCGCGGACGCGGTCAAGGTCACGCTGGGCCCCAAGGGTCGCAACGTGGTCATCGAGAAGAGCTTCGGCTCGCCGACGGTGACCAAGGACGGCGTGACGGTCGCGAAGGAAATCGAGCTCGAGAACCGCTTCGAGAACATGGGCGCGCAGATGGTGCGCGAAGTGGCGTCGAAGACGAGCGACGTCGCCGGCGACGGCACCACCACCGCGACCGTGCTCGCGCAGGCGATCTACCGCGAGGGCAGCAAGCTCGTGGCCGCGGGTCACAACCCGATGGAGATCAAGCGCGGCATCGACAAGGCCGTCGAGGCGGTCGTCGAGTCTCTGAAGAAGCTCGCGAAGCAGACCAAGGACCCCAAGGAGATCGAGCACGTCGGCACGATCAGCGCGAACGGGGACAAGGAAATCGGCGCCAAGCTCGCCGAGGCGATGCAGAAGGTCGGCAAGGAAGGCGTCATCACCGTCGAAGAGAGCAAGACGGCGGAGACGACCCTCGAAGTCGTCGAGGGCATGCAGTTCGACCGCGGCTACCTCTCGCCGTACTTCGTGACCGACCCCGAGCGCATGGAAGTCGTGCTCGAGGACGCGTTCATCCTCATCAGCGAGAAGAAGATCTCGAACATGAAGGATCTCCTTCCGGTGCTCGAGGCGATCGCGCGCAGCCAGAAGCCGCTGCTCATCATCGCCGAGGACATCGAGGGCGAGGCGCTGGCCACGCTCGTCGTGAACAAGCTCCGTGGCACGCTCCACTGCGCCGCGGCGAAGGCGCCGGGCTTCGGCGATCGCCGCAAGGAGATGCTGAAGGACATCGCGGTCCTCACCGGCGGTCAGGTCATCGCCGAGGAGCTGGGCCTCAAGCTCGAGAACGTGACGATCAGCGACCTCGGTCGTGCGAAGCGCATCTCGCTCGACAAGGACAACAGCACCATCGTCGACGGCGCCGGCGACAAGACCGCCATCAAGGGCCGCATCGAAGAGATCCGCAAGCAGATCGAGACGACCACCAGCGACTACGATCGCGAGAAGCTCCAGGAGCGCCTCGCGAAGCTCGTGGGAGGCGTCGCGGTCGTCAAGGTCGGCGCCGCGACCGAGACCGAGATGAAGGAGAAGAAGGCTCGCGTCGAAGACGCGCTGCACGCGACGCGCGCAGCCGTCGAAGAAGGCGTGGTCCCCGGCGGCGGCGTCGCGCTGCTCCGTGGTCAGCTCGCGCTCGATACCCTCAAGGTGCCCGACGATCAGAAGTTCGGCGTCCAGATCATCCGCCGTGCACTCGAGGAGCCCATCCGCCAGATCTCGCAGAACGCCGGCCTCGAAGGGTCGATCGTCGTCAACAAGGTCCGCGAGGGCAAAGACGACTTCGGCTACAACGCGGCCAACGACTCCTACGGCAACCTGCTCTCGCAGGGCGTCATCGACCCCGTGAAGGTCGTTCGCACCGCGCTGCAGAACGCCGCGAGCGTCGCGAGCCTGATGCTCACGACCGAGTGCCTCGTCGCCGAGCGTCCCAAGGACGACAAGGGCGGCAGCGGTGGCGGCGGTGGTCACTCGGGTCACGGCCACGGCGACTTCTAGGAGGCCGTCGCGCATAGCGCGACCGCCTCCGTCGTGACTTCCCAGGACGCGGACGGCTGCGCCGCCGCTGCTAGTCCCCTCGATCGATCGGCTGGGCAAGCCCCTGCGAAAGCAGAACGGTAGAGCCCAGCGAAAGCAGAAGGCCCCGCGGGTGAAGACTCGCGGGGCCTTTAGCTTTAAGTTCGCCGCCGACTACGGAAACAAACACGCAATCCCAAAGTCAGGTTCGGCAAGCCCTCGTCCTCGGAGGCGGGTTGGCCCTCGCCGTGGGCGCCGGCAAAGAGATCGTGGACGCGACGGGCCTATTCGGCGCCGACGCCTCGTGGAAGGACCTCGCCTGGGATGCGATCGGAGCGATCGCCGGGCTGGCCATCGCGTGGAGCGTCGACCTCTGGCTCGGAGGCGTGGATGAGGCCCATCCCGCCTTGGGCTCGCCGCCTACCGCGGCCCCGGCGAAGCCCGCGAGCGCGCTCCTCAGGTTCTGAACGCTCCCGTCTCGTTCTGACCCGCGTGCCGACCGGTTGGCCCCCCGCGGGTCCCCCTGGTATGGCCTCCGTCCCCATGTTGGGTCGCTGGGGATTCCTCCCGATCGCGGTACCGAGCGCCCTGTTCATCGCGGTGCGACTGGGCCGGCATGTCTTTCCGGCGGGTCGTGCTTCGGACCGGGCGCTGGCCGGGTTCCTCCTGTCGGCCGCGCTGACGATCGTCGCAGTGCGTGTCCTCGGGACCGTTCACGGCCTGACGGGTGGAGCGCTCATTTCGACGCTCCTCGTCTCCGCGCTCGTCACGGGGCGCTTCGTCGGCAAGCCGTCTCCGGCGCTGACGCGCAGGCTATCCGTGCTGCAGCTCGCGACGCGAGACACCGCGCCGTTGCTCGTCGCGGCCGCGGCGGCCGTGAGCATCGCCGTGATCGCCGCGGTCTGGCTTCCCGTGTGGCAGTGGGACGCGCTCGGCTATCACTTGCCTTACGTCGACTTCGCGCTCGTCGCGCACGGCTTCGACGGGGTTCCGGACGACATGCCCTACGTGTCGACGTACCCGCACGTCGTCGAGACGCTCATCATCGCGCTGCGAGCGATGTTGCCGGACGACCGTCTCGTCGATGCGGCGCAGATTCCGTTCGCGCTCGCCGGCGCGCTCGCGACCGCGGGAATCGGCCGTCTCGGAGGCGCCTCCCGGCCGACGGCGCTCGCCGCCGGGTCGGCGTGGATCCTGGCGCCCGCGGTGTTCCTGCAGATGCCGACCGATTACGTCGACGTCGCCTCGGCCGCGTTCTTCCTGACGGCCATCTACTTCGTGCTCGCTGCGTCGAGCGCGGCCGGCGCGGCGGGCGGGGTCGACGCGAGGACGTCGAGCGCGCCCGCCGTGCGAAGGCACGTCCTCCTGGCCGGCCTCGCGCTCGCCATCTACGTGGGCACCAAGCCGAACGCGCCGCCGTCGGCCGCGATCGTCGCGGCGCTCCTCGCCTGGGTCGGGCTTCGCGCCAAGCAGGCGCCGGCCGTCGTGGTGGCGATGCTCCTGGTCCTTCTCGGCTGCGCGCCGTTCATTGCGAACACGATCCACTACGGCAATCCCGTCTGGCCGGTCGAGGTGAAGGTCGGACCGTTCTTGCTCCACGGCAAGACGTCGATGCAGCATCTCCTCGATTCCGGAGCTGCGGCTCCCCACCTCCACGGGCCTCTCCCGTGGCGCATCGTCCAGTCGTGGACCTCGGTGACCTCGCCGCCGGTGTTCGATATGCGCATCGGCGGCTTCGGCACGCTGGTTCTCGGCGCCGCGCCTTGCGCCGTGGTCTCGCTGACGCGGCGCAAGAATCCCGTGATGTGGGGAGCGCTCGTCGCTTCGGTCGTCGCGCCCGACCCCTCCGTCGCGCGGTACGTCCTCGCGTTTCCGGCGCTGCTCCTCGCGTTCGCCGCGCCTTGCGCGATGGCCGTACCCCGTCGCCTGCGTCCGTGGCTGGGCGCGCTGGTCGGGGCGCTGGGCGTCGCGCAGATCGTCTATGCACTCCCGGGGCTCACCGGAGACGGGCCTCCGCTCGTCGCGTATGGGCGAATGCCCGAGACCGAGCGAGCCGGAGCGGTGGGGGCAGACGGACCGCCGGGCCCGTTCATGATGGCCCGGACGATGGTGGCCCCCGGCGAGACGTTCGCGTTCGACCAATCGATGGAATTGCCCTATCTGGCCTGGGAGAGCGACCTCCGCTACAGGGCCGTCTGGATCCCCGATAGCCTCGTGTCGACCCAGGCGGTCGAGGCCCTTCTCGATCGGGAGAACGTTCGCGTCGTCGCCGTCGCGGACCACAGCCCGACCGGGGAGTGGCTGAACCAAAAACCGGAGCGATTCCTGAAACTCTTTCACTGCAGATCGTCGCCATGCTCGGTGTTCGCGCGTCGCTGAAGGTCTGCGCGGTGGTCGCCGTGCTTGCGCTCACGGGCGGACCGGCGGCCGCCGGCCCCCCTGCGTCGCCGCCGGTCGTGAGCTGTGCGGCGGTCGAGCAGCGGGCGGATCAGGCGCAGCGCGCCCTCGACGCCTGTCAGGCGGACCGTGAGGCCGTGGCCGCGGATCGCTCCACGTGCGTCGACGACCTGTCGGCGGCGTCCCAGAAGCTCTCTGCCACGCAATCGCGCGTCGAGGCCTGCCAGGCGTCGAGAGATACCTTGTGCTCGGAGGCTGCGGCCTTCGCGCAGAAGCTCGTCGACGGCAAAGTGACGAACGTGGGGTCCTGCGTTCCGGGCCCGGCGCAGGTCAGGCTACGGCAGTCGATCGACGACTGGGAGAACGCGTCGAAGGCGCTCGGCCAGCTCGCCGAGTTCGGCGCCGGCGAGAGCGACGGCCTGCCGACGCTCGCGGGCTCGACCGCCTCCGAGCGCCTGGTCGCGCGACTCCTCGGTCCGCAGCGCGAGCCCTTCTTCTATCGAAGGCTCTTGACGGAAGCCGTCCGGCTGACGGCGCCGCGCGCGTGGCAACAGATCCGCGCCGGGGGACCGCCCAAGGTCGAAGCCTGGTTCGCGTCGTCGGATCCACTCGACTCGAAGCTCGTCGAGGAGGCCCAGCGCGTCAACGCGGCCACGGGTCAGCGAGGCCCTTCGCTGTCGGCCGCCTTGCACCTCGTGAGGGCCTACCAGCTCGTCGCGCAGTGCAGCGACGAAAAGCCGACGAGCGCGTGCCGGCGAGCTCGGCAGCTGCAGGAGACCTTCGAGTCGACGACGCCCCTCTTGTTGCGGCAACGCGTCGAAGACATCTGGGCGGCCGATTGCCGCAACGTCACGCCGGGAACGGTGCTCGCGTGGGTGCAAGACTTCCCCGCGCCGCAAGCCGCGGCGTCGTCGGGCGACTTTTCCGAGGTCGCGCGCGACGCTCAGGCCAAGCTCTTCACCTGCTTCATCGGCGACTCGGAGGGCGACACCGAGCCATCGTTTCACGCCTGGCTCGACAAGATCCTGCCGAGCCCCAAGGCCCTCGATCTGCGCTCTCTCCCGCGCGTCGACGACATCCGCGCGGGCGCGCGCGACGACGCACCCCTCGACGTGTGCAGCCGCGCGGTGCGGGCGTTGCAGCGGGTCCCGGCGCCGCCGCGGTGCGCGGCGCTCCCGGTCGACACCGGCGGTCCAATCGCTCGCTGGGCCGCGCAGGGGCGACCGGGCGACGACGCGAGCATCCCGTTGAACGTCTGCTCGCGATACGCCGAGATGCTCTGGCTCGGAGAGGCCGTCAGCGTCGCCGGCTCGTTCGCACGCCCTCCGACCCCGGACACGATGCTGACTCTCGACAAGCGCGCGCAGGCGACCGCGCTCGCCGACCTGAGGACCGCCTGCGACGATCGACGCGGCAGGCCCGACTCATTCCCGGCCGCCCTCGCCTCGCTGTCGAGCATCGCGCGTGGCTTCGGCGAGTCGCCCGAGGCCGCACCCTGGCGCGCCGACCCGCGGACGGGCGAGCCGGTCGAGGCCGCGCGCTTCGACGAGGCCTCCACGTTCGACGGGTGGGTGAAGCACGTCACCGCCCGCGACTCGGCGTGCCGGGCTCTCGGCATCTCCGACGTGCGGTGCGAGCGCTGCGGGGCGTCCGCGCCGGACACGTTTTACGACTGCGACCTCGACCGCCGGCTCGAGCAGCGGTGGGCGCACCACCAGCGCGTGACCGCCGCCGCGACGGGCATCTTCTTCGCGCTCGTCGGGTTCGTCATCTGGAGCTTGCGCATGGTGCGCGCTCGTCGGTCGTTCACCCCGTGGTCCAAGGAGACGCGCGACCGGCTCGATGCCCTCGACCTGCCGGCGCGCCCGGACCCGATGCGCGCGATCTTGCCCTCGCGCAACGACTCGCTCCGCATCGATCTGCCCACCGACGCCGCGTGGGAACGATGGGGGAGCCAGGCCGCCGTCGTTCGCGTGCTCGATCCGGTCAAGGTGCAGGAGCACGACGTCCATCACGCCGTCCAGGTCAGCCAGCGCCTCGGTGCTCGCGTCGCCTTCCTCTTGCACGACGACAGCGCATCGCTCGACCTCGGCGCCGTGCGCGCCGTGCTCGACTGGGCGGGCCGCGGCGGGGCGCGGACGGTGCACGTGCTTCCTCTCGCCGTATCGCGCCTCGAGTGGGCTCGTGGCGCGAGCGACTTGCTCGACCTCGTCGAAGAGACCTCCCTCCGCGGCAACCCCTTCGAGGTGCGGGGGCGCATCACGTCGTCGAGCCAGTTCTGGAATCGCGAGCGCCTCGTCTCGGGGCTGCTCGCCGAGACGCGCGCCGGCCGCTGGAGCGTCGTCACCGGGCTCCGGCGCTTCGGCAAGTCTTCGCTGGCGCTCGAGGTTGCGCGTCGGCTCCCGGGCCTCTCGGCCTACGTCGACCTCGCCGGGTTCCACCACGAGATCGCGTTCGGTCCCGATCCCTCGCTCGCGGTCGACGCGATCTTGCGCTCAGTGTGCGCGCGCCTCATCGACTCCGCGCGCTCGCGGTATCCGAGAGCCCCGGTGCCCGACGCTCCGGTGGGTGAGGTCGACGCGGCGGCCCTCACGCGCGTCATCCGCGAGCTCTGCTCGGCCTGCGCGCCGTTCGCCGAGGGGCGCCGTCCACCGCCCATGCTCCTCGTGCTCGACGAGCTCGAGCAGGCCCTCGGAATGGAGGCCTCGTCGCGAGCGGGACAGGCCCTCGATGTCCTCGCGATCTTGCTCGGCCGGCTTCGCAACGCGCTCGGCGAGAGTCCTTCGGAGGGTGGCGCCGCGTCCGTGGGCGTTCTCCTGTGCGGCGCGCTGCATCCGCTGCTCTGGGCGCCGCTCCGCACGTTGGGCCAGCAGTCGATCATGGGCGCGTTTCCGTCCCTGTGCGTCCCGTGCCTCTCGCCCGAGGCGGCGTCGTCGATGATGCGAGGTCTCGGCGGGCGGCAAGGCATCCGCTTCACCGACGAGGCGCTCGACTTCATCGTGAACCAGTCGCAGGGCGTCCCGCTCCTCTTGCGTCGGATCGGGACTTCCGTTCTCGAGCTCTACGATCCCGATCACGCGCGGCAGGGCAGCCTCGGAGCCGTGAACGTGGGCATCGAGGGCGCGCGCGAGGCCGTCGCCCGGGAAGAGCGCGAAGGGTCTCCGCTGCGTGTCTGGGTCGAGTCGGAGATCGCCGAGCCGGCGGGTCCCGCGGGTGCCGTGCTCCGCGCGCTCGCCGCCGGGAAGCCGATGTCGGTCGCCGCGCTGCGACGCATCGCCGAGCGTGGCGTGCTCGCGCAGTTCGCGTCGAGCGGCGTGATGGACAGCCTGACCGCCGAAGAAGTTCAGCGGCGCGCACAAGAGGCGGGGAGCGTCCTGCTTCGCCTCATCGGAGAGACCGGCCTCCTCGCTCCGATCGGCGATCCGGTCACCCCCGAAGCTTACGAGCTCGTCGAGGGCGCGATTCGCAGAGTGCTGGCACCGCGCCCCCTGGTCGCGAAGCAACCGGAGCTAACCCCCGACCCCTGACCGACCCGCCAAACGCCCGCGGGGATCGTCCCAAGAGCCGCCTGAGCGCACCCAGGCGTCCCCTGACAGCATTCAGGAGCCGCCTGACGGTATTCATGAGCCGCCCGAACGCATTCGGGCGCGAGAGGACCGCGGTCCGGCGTCTCCTGAGCGCATCCAGGCGCTGAAGGAGCGCGGTCCGGCGTCCCCTGACCGCATCCAGGCGCTGGAGGACCCCGGTCCGGCGCTTCCTGAACGCATTCAGGCGCTGGAGGATCGCGTTCAGGCGCCCCCTCACCGCATTCGGGCGCTGGAGGACCGCGGTCCGGCGCTTCCTGAACGCACGCATTCAGGCGTCCCTGACCGCAGTCAGGCGCCCGAGAAGCCCCCCACGCGTCCCACGAGGCCACTCCCCAACGCGCCCTCTCCCCCTCCAGACGCGTGTAGAGCGCTTTTCCTCTAAGGTGAGCGGGTCCGGCTCGGTGCTCGCCGCGCGCAGACGTACTTCCTGTACGTCGAGCACGGCGAGCGCCGAGACGGGCCCGATCGCCGACGAGGAAAAGTGCTCTACCTAGCGGGTGCCCCATCGCTCGTCGCGTACCGTTATGAGCGCCCAGGGCAGGATCCATTGGAGGAACAGCACGCTGTAGATCGCGTAGAGGAGACCGTAAACGAAGCGGAAGCTCCGCTCGATGCGGAGGTAGTAGGCCGCCGTGAAGAGGGCCCCGAGGGTCAGCGCGATGGCCGCGTGCAGGTGGGCGCCCGCGTCTTCCGTGAACACGAACGGGAGCTCGACGAGGCCCCAGAAGAAGAGCACGAGGCGCAGGTTCGAGACGACGAACGAGACGATCGGCAGGAGCCGGTTCTTCTTCCGGTACCGCGTGAACATGAACTTGGCGAAGCTGAGGCCCTCGACGATGTAGCTGCGGTCCCAGCGCAGGTACATGCGCGACATCTGCCGGTAGGTCGTGGGCGCCAGCGTGTGGATGACGGCCGTGCGCTGGTAGACCGTGTCGTAGCCTTGGCGGAGCACGATGTTGGTGAGCGCCTGGTCTTCGCCGTGGCCCACCGGCCGGCCGAGGAACGTCTGGTGGGTCCACTCGGTCAGGTGCGGCAAGATGGTCGAGAGGCGAAACGCCGAGAGCGCGCCGGGGCAGCAGGCCACCGTTCGATAAGCCGATTGCGCAGCGCGCCCGAAGTCGAACGCCAGCGCATACTGAACTTCGAGCATGCGGCTGATGGTCGTGTCTCGGTTGAGCACGGTGACCCGGCCCGCGACGCCGCCGACCTGCGGGTCGACGAGGAACGGCGTGACCATCTCGGCGATGGTCTTCGGTTCGACCTCGCTGTCCGAGTCGATGGTGACGACGATCTCACCCGTGGCGTCGCGGAATCCCGCCTCGAGCGCGGCGCGCTTGCCGCGGTTGCTCGAGAAGCGAATCAGACGAACGAGCGACGGAAACTCACGCCGGAGCCGCTGCATGTGAAAGAACGTGTCGTCGCGCGAGCCGTCGTCGACGACGATGATCTCTAGACGATCGCTCGGGTAGATCGACTTCGTCACCGAGCGGATGCTGCGCTCGACCATCGGCCCCTCGTTGAAGGCCGGAATGACGACGCTCACGCGCGGCCACTCGGGGCGCTTCGGCCGCTTGAAAGGCCGGTACCGCTGCCAGAGCAAGCTCTGCAGACCGGTATAAAGGGCCTGCATGAGCACGATCGCGCCGAGTAGCGAGGTGACGCAGCCGAGGAGCCACGACTCGATCACAGCCAGGGCAGCCGTCCACGTCTCGGGGCGTGCGCGGATAAGCAGCATCCAGAAAATGCTGATCAACGCTCCCACGAGCGGGAGCAGCCCGATGGCGCCGAGCGCGGCTCGGCGAGCAGGGGATTTTCTCCTCTTCATTTCGGGCTCTCGCCTAGCGATGAACGCGCCAACGTGCGCATCCCTTTCCCCAGGTGGGGGCACCTTATGCTCACGAGACACCCCGGACAAGGCCCAACACCTGTGCAGCGGTCTCAAAAGGGTCCATTTTGCCTCGACACCGCAAATCGCGAGCTTTGGACGGAGCCTGCCGGGAAATAGTCAAAGCCGGCAGAACTCAGGCTTCTCTTCTGTTACGCCCAGCGCGGCATGGCGCCGCCGCCCGGCAAGTGAGCGCGACTTGACCCGCGCGACGTGACCCGCGACCCGCGACGACCCGCGTGACCACCAAACCGCTCCAAGTCAGCCTCGAGGGTGTCGTCGAGCGGATCACGTTCGAGAGCGCGGCTTCGAGCTTCCGGATCATCAAGCTCGCCGTCGAAGGCCGCGCCGAGCGCCTGGCCGCGGTGGGCAGCTTTCCGCCGACGCCGGTGGGCGCGCGTGTGCGGATCCGCGGAGTGCTCGAGCAAGACCGAAAGCACGGCGAGCAGCTCCGCGTCGAGTCGCTGATCGAGCTCGCGCCGGAGACGCTCGGCGGACTCGAGCGGTACCTCGCCTCCGGTCTCATCAAAGGAGTGGGACCGAAGCTCGCGCAGCGCATCGTCGCGACCTTCGGTCTCGATGCCATGCGTGTGCTCGAGGAAGACGTCGATCGCCTGCGCGAAGTCGAGGGGCTCGGCGAGAAGCGCCGCGCCGCCCTCGCGCGCGCCTGGCGCGAGCAGCGCTCGATGCGCGACGTGATGGTCTTTCTCCAGGCGCACGGAGCGAGCCCCGCGCTCGCCACGCGGATCGTGCGGCGGTACGGACCGAACGCGATGAACGTCGTGTCGCGCGAGCCGTACCGCCTGGCCCTCGACGTCTGGGGCGTCGGCTTCAAGACCGCCGACCGCATCGCCGCCGCCATCGGGGTCTTGCCGGATTCGCCCCAACGAATGCAGGCGGGGGCGTTGCAGGTCGTTCACGATCTGACCGACGCGGGTCACACGTGGACCGCCCGCTCGGAAGTGACAGCGCGCGCGGCCAAGATGCTCGGGTTCGAGGCCGCCGAGTCCGCCGCCGTCGACGAGGCGGCGGTGCGGGAGCGTATCGAGCGCGCCCTCGAGGCCTGCGTCCAGATGGGCCGCGTCGTCATCGAAGCGGCGCCCGAGAGCGACGACGGCCGGGCCGTGTTCGCGTCGGAGATGCATGCGGCCGAGGTGCGCCTTGCGGGTCGCCTGGCCGAGCTCGCGACCGCACGTCCCGCTCCCCTCGACGGCGTGGCGACCGCCGTCGCCGAGTTCGAGTCGCGCGCGCGCGTCGAGCTCGCGCCCGAGCAGCGGAGCGCGGTCGAAGAGGCGGCGCGAAGGCAGGTGCTCGTGGTGACGGGCGGCCCCGGCGTGGGCAAGACGACGATCGTCCGGGCGATTCTGGCGACCCTCGTGCGCGCGGGCATCGTCGTGCGCCTCGCCGCGCCTACCGGGCGCGCCGCGAAGCGCCTCTCGGACACTACGGGCGCCGAGGCCACGACGCTCCACCGCCTGCTCGACTTCGATCCCAAGTCGGCCACGTTCAAGCGGGACCGGCACCGTCCGATCGAAGCCGGCGCTGTGGTCGTCGACGAGGCGTCGATGCTCGACTTGCCCACGGCCGACTCGCTCGCGCAGGCCATCGCGCCCGGCACTCGACTGCTGCTCGTGGGCGACGTGGATCAGCTCCCGAGCGTGGGGCCGGGCGCGGTCCTGCGCGACGTCATCGATTCCGGGGTCGTTCCGTGCGTGCGTCTCCGACAGATCTTTCGCCAGGCGGCTCGAAGCCTCATCGTCACGAACGCGCACCGCATCAACGAAGGCGAGATGCCGGTTTCTGGAGCGAGCGGGCGTGCGCCGGTTTCTGGAGCGAGCGGGCTTGCGCCGGACGCCCCGGCCGGCGCCGACTTCTTCATCGTCGAGCGTCGTGACCCCGAGAGCGCGCGCGCGACCGTGATCGAGCTCGTGACGTCGCGAATTCCCGATCGGTTCGGGCTCGACCCGGTCCGCGACATCCAGGTGCTGACCCCGATGAACCGCGGCCCCGCCGGAGCCGTTGCGCTCAACCAGGCGTTGCAAGCGGCGCTCAACCCGGCGGGCGTCGCCCTCGTTCGAGGCGCGCGCGCCTTCCGGGTGGGTGACAAGGTCATGCAGCTCCGCAACGACTACGACAAGGGCGTCTACAATGGCGACGTCGGCCTGGTCGCGAGCATCGATCCGGAAGAAGTCGCGATGACCGTGCGCTTCGACGGGCGCCACGTCGCGTTCGAGGCGTCCGATCTCGACGACCTCGTGCTCGCGTACGCTTGCACCGTGCACAAGTCCCAGGGAAGCGAATATCCCGCCGTCGTCATCCCGCTCTTGACCACCCACTTCGTCATGCTCTCCAAGAACCTCCTCTACACCGCGGTGACCCGGGGAAAGCGCCTCGTCGTGCTGGTTTGCGATCGGCGCGCGCTCACGCTCGCCCTGTCGACCGGTCGGGCTGCGGGCGACGGCCAGCGCCGTGGTGGCGACGAAGCCAGGCGAACGCGGCTTGCTCTGCGGCTGAGAGAGCGGCTGGCGGCGACCTGACTTGGACCACGTCTGCCACGCCTGCGTTGACGTCTTGCGTCGCCATGGCCACCCTGTGAGGAACCGATGCTCCGTCGCTTGATTCTCGGCTTGGTGTTCGGCCTGATCGTCGGCGGCGCGGTGGCCTTCGGTCTCGTTCAACTCGGCGCGACGTCGTTCACGACAGGCGGCGGCGCGGCGATCGCGTACCTCTCGTCTGCGGTGGCGGGCGCGCTCACGGGCGCCGTCGCCGGAAAGCCCATCTGGGCGGCAGGCGCGAAGATCGAAGCGGGGCTGAAGTCGTTCTTCGGAGCCGTCCTCGCAGTCGGCGCGATGTTCGCGTTGCAGCGCTGGGGCACGGGGATCACGTCGCCGAACCTGAGCGCTCTCGGAGGGGACGGCGTCACGCCGGTCGCCGAGCTCCCGATGTCTCTCCCGCTCATCGCCGGTGTCTTGGGCGCCCTCTTCGGCCTCGACAACACCAGCGAGCCGCCGAAAGACGAGGGGCCGCGCGCGCGCAAGCGCGTGGCCACGGCCGACGCCAGGCCGGGTGCAAGGTCGCAGGTCGCCGAGGCCGACGCCGGCGACGAAGGCGAATCCGCCGCGCGACGCGCGAAGCGCTGACATGCCCCCGGCACGGCTCGCCCTGTACGCGGCGACCGCCGGCGTCCTCGCGATCACGGCATACGCCGTCTTGCGGCAGGCGCCGCCGTCCGAGTGGTCCGCGCTGATCCTCGTCGGCTACGTGACGCTCCTGCTCTCGGGGGTGCTCGTCTTGCGATGGCGGGTCTTCGTCGACGCCGTTGTCCGGGGTCCGCGGGGATCGCGGGGCATCGCGCTCACGTTCGACGACGGTCCCCACCCGAAGTGGACTCCGCGCATCCTCGAGGTCCTCGGGCAGCACGGGGTGAGCGCGACCTTCTTCGTCGTCGGGCGCAAGGTCGACGAACACCCCGAAGTCGTGCGCGCCATTGCCGAGGCGGGACACGCCATCGGGCTGCACTCCTACGCGCACGATCGCCTGTTTTCTCTTCGCCGGGAGAGCCGGGTCAGGGCCGATCTCGAGCACGGCATCGCGGCTCTCGAGCGCGCGTTGGGTCAGCGTCCGCGGCTCTTTCGACCGCCCATCGGGCACACGAACCCGACCATCGCGCGTGTCGTCGAGGCCCTCGATCTCATCGTGGTCGGCTGGACGATCGGCGGTCGCGACGGGGTTGCGCGAGCCCGCCCGGCGGACGTCGTCGCGCGCGTTCGCCGCGACCTCCACGACGGGGCGATCGTGCTCCTTCACGACGCGCCCGAGCGCGGCGAGCGCGAACCCGCCGCGGTGCGCGCCCTTCCGGCGATCCTCGACGCGATTGCCGCAAAGCGCTTCGAGGTCGTTCCGCTCTCCGGATGGATCCCCGGCGCGATGCCCACGAGCGCCGTTCAGACGGGCGCCGGGAGCACGACGTAAAAGCGAGCGCCGCCCTCGCCCTCGCGCGACGCATCGAGGCCGATCTCGCCCCCGGCCGACTCGACGAGACCCCGGCATACGGCCAGGCCGAGGCCCGTCCCTTCGCCGACGGGCTTCGTGGTCACGAAGGGCTCGAAGATACGGTCGCGGACCTCTGGCGACACCCCCGGTCCGTTGTCTTCCACTTCGATCCGTACGTGCCCGGCGCCTTGCGCTCGCGCGCGCACCAGGACCCTCCCTGGTTCCCGCTTCGCCGCGACGACCGCCGCGCCCGCGTTGAGGACGAGGTTCAGCAGCACCTGGGTCAACTTCGACGCCGCCAGGGCGACCTCGAGCGCACCCGCCGGTTCCGCCTCGACGTGGACTTCGCGAAAGTGCTTCTGTGGCCGGACCAGCGCCACGACATCGTCGATCACCGCGCCGACGTTCGCCGGCGCCGGCGTCTCGCGATCGGCGGAGGCCGTGCCTTCGGGCCGCGCGAAGTCGAGCAGGTCGCGGACCACGAGGTGGATGCGATCGGTCTCTTGCCGCATGCGGCGCAGGAAATCGCGCTGCGCGTCGGGGTCGAGGTCGCCTTCGAGCAGCAGGTCTTCCATTCCCATCAGGGCGGCGATGGGGTTGCCGATCTCGTGCGCGAGGCCGGCGGCGAGGTGACCGACGCTCGCCATCCGTTCGCTTCGCACGAGCTGGGCGCGCGTATCGGTGAGCCGCTTCGTCGTGTCGGTGAGCTCTTCGACCTTGAGGAGCAGGGTCGCCTCTTCGGAGATGAGCTTCTCGGCCATGGCTTGCACGCTGGCGCCCAGCTCGGCGAGCTCACGCGCGCCGCTCCTCCGGACGCGCAGAGTCCGCGCGCCGTTCGCGACCCGGTCGGCCGCGTCGACGAGGTGCTCGACGGGGCGCACGATGAGGCGAGTGAGCGCGAAGTACGCGAAGACGAGCAGCGCCAGCGCGAACACGATCATGTAGAGGGCGACCAGCCGGACGAGCGGCGGCCCCCGATCGGCGGCCGCGTCGACGTTCACGCGCGCGACGACCGTCATGGCCCCCGCGGGCGCGAAGACCAGGAGCGCGTGCCCGGTCGCGCCGTGAACGCGCTCCGCCGAAGAGGTCCCGAAGGCGCGCGACGCCGCGCGGATGGCGGCAACGTCGGCCGGGGACCCCTCGCAGGCGACGGCGGCCTCGTCGGCGCCGAAGGCGCAGGCCGAGTCGACCCCGCCCGTACCGACTTGCCTCGCGAGGGCGTCCGAGACGGCGGGGCCCGCTCCTGCCACGTGGGCGGCGACGGCTCTTCCGACGAGCCGCGCCGCCTGCTCGCGTGCGCCCAGGATCGTCGCGCGGGTCAAGCTCGCCACGGCGAAGAAGAGCGGCACGAACGCGAGGATCATGAGCCCCGCCAGGGCGAGCACGATCTGCAGCCTCAACCCGGACTGCACACGGGGCCGCCTCGGCGGGCGCTCACCGCCGAGCCGCGTCGAGGCGGCAGGCGGGGCGTGGGCGGTGGGGGCGGGCGACGCGTTCACCTCGATCACCTCGATCACCTCGATCACGCTAGCGAACCATCGAGCAGAAGCGAACCGATGGAGCGCGACCGGCCCTCGGGGGATGGACTACCCTCGGCCGATGCTCCGCGAGTACACCATGCGACTGCACGGCGTCCGTTTTCGCGCGAACCTCGGCGTTTCGCACTCGGAGCGCGCCCTGCCGCAAGAGATCGTCGTCGACGTCGAGCTGACGCTGCCGCTGTCGGCCTTCCCGAAGCGCGACGTGCGCCGCGACGCGCTCGACTACGGCGCCGTCGCGAACATGGTCGTCGAAGAGGGGCAGGCCGAGAACTATCGACTCCTCGAGACCTTCGCGCAGCGCCTCATCGAACGCCTGATGCGCGAAACGCCCGCCCTGCAGGCGCGCGTATCGACCACGAAGCTTCGCGTGCCGACGTCACACGCCGTCGACCGCGCCGTCGTCGAGCTGGTCGCGACGCGCGATTGATTGCCACGCGCGGCCGCTACGGCTGGCGCGCGGTCTTGCCTTCGGGGAGGGCAAGGTAGTCGGTGAGCTCGGCCCATTCTTCGCCGGTCAGCCGAACGCGCTTCTTGTGTCGCGAGAAAGCGTCTTCGAGGTGCTCGCGCGAGCGCGTCTTGGGCGCGGGCGCGGTGTGGCAGCTGCCGCACTTGCGCGTGTGCAGCGCGGCGATCTCACGCTCGGCGCTCTCCGCCGACGTTCCCGGGGGGGGCGCCTCAGCGCATGCCACCAGGCCGGGCACGGCCAGGCAGGCCAAGGCTCCCACCAGGGCCAATCGCGGCCGGATCACTCGGCCGCCTTTCGCGCATCGATGGACACCGGCACCACGACGACGCCGGCGGCGATCTCGCGCTCGAGGGCGAGCACCGTCTCGTCGGATTCGACGACCACGACCGGGCGCGTTTGCTGAACGCGGAGCTCGACCCCCGGCAGGATGCCGACGGCCGCGAGCCGATCGATCCGGCCCGGCGCGCCCTCGACGGACCCGACGACGACACGGTCGCCGGCGCGGCACTTGTCGAGGCTCAGTCTGGGGGAGATCATCGCGTGGCGGCCTCGGGTTTGCGGCGCACCAGGTTCGTCAGGAGCGTGAGCAGCTTCGACTCGGGCGGAAACTCGTAGCCGCACGCGGGGCACGTGACCATGCCGCAGCTCCCCGCCACCGGGCAGCCGCTCCGGCACGCCGCGCCCTCTTGCTGGGTGAAGGCGTGACCGCACATGCCGCAATCGATCATGGCTCCCTCGGCATGTCAGTTCTCGCTCTCATCAGCTCGCACCGAAGAAACGGAAGCCCACGCGCACGATCGCGCCGATCGCGACGGCGTAGGGGAAGATGAAGCCGCTCATCATCCCCGCCACCTTCCAGCCGCGCTCCTTGGCGATCATGAAGACGTTGGCGATGCACGGAATGAAGAGGGTAATCGTCACCATTGACACCGCCACGTCGGCCGGCGAGAGCCGGCCCGCGCGCGCGAGGTCGAGGAGACCCGCCGCGCCGAAGTCGCGGCGGAGGAAGCCGACGAGGAGCGCCTCGCTCACGCGGTCGGAGACGCCACCCTGGCTCGAGAACCCCAGCACGTAGTGGACGATCGGCTCGCCGGCCCGGTGCACGAAGACGAGCAGGTGGAACGTGTCGAGCACGAAGAGCAGCGCGGTGCCGGCCAGGAACAGAGGGACCGCCTCTTTCAGGTACCACTCGATGCGGGCCATCGTCTTGGCGACGATGTTGGGCACCATCGGCGCGCGAATGGGAGGCATCTCGAGCAAGAAGTCGCTCTTGTCGCCCGGGAGCACGCGCGCTGCCACGAACCCCACGCCGAGGAGGGTCCCGATGACGACCGCCAGCCAGACGAGGGTCGCCGCCGTCGATGTGCGCTGCATGAGCGCGAAGATCACGCTGAGCTGCGACGAGCAGGGGATGCCCAGCGCGAGCAGCAGCGTGACGAGCATGCGCTCCTTGCGCGTCTCCATGATACGCGCGGTGAGCGTGGCCATCGTGTCGCACCCGAGGCCGAGGACCATCGGGAGCACGGCCTTGCCGTTGAGCCCCATGCCGCGAAGGATCCGGTTCGACATGACCGCGAGCCGCGGCAAGTAGCCCGAGTCTTCGAGCATCGAGAAGACGAAGAAGAACGTGGTCACCACCGGGAGGACGATGGCGACCGCGTACGTCACGCCCATCGTGATGAGCCCGTACTGGCCGACGAAGAACGACGTGACGAGGGGTACGCCGATCCACGCGAAGAACGAGTAGGCCCAGCGGTTCAACGCGCCGCTCCACACGCGCGCTTCGGCCTTGCCGAGCGCTTCGGGAGGACCGTCGACGCGCGACGTGCCGTCGGCGCCGGCCGCAGCGCGGAGGGAGCTCGGGTAGACGTCGATGCGCGCGTCCGGATCGGCCACGTACGCGCCGCCTCGCTTCGTTTGCGCTGCGACGCGGACGCTCGTCGGTCCTTCGGCTGTGACGACGAGTCGCTCGGTCCCGTCGGCGGCGAAGTCTTCGGTGGCGAGGACCTCGGGCGGCGTGGCCGCCAGCGACGTCTGGGCCCGCGCGCTCCCGAAGATGCGCTTCTCGACGAAGTCGACCGCCGTCCCGGCGCCGAAGACTCCGACGACCTTGTACGCAAGGACCAGGACCACGGCGAGGATCGGCAAACCCCAGACGGGGTCCGTGGCCCAGCGACCGACCGCTTGCGAGACCGCCGCGTCGCGCGTGTCGCCCACGCGGGCCGCGACGAGCATCGCGAGCACGCCCACGGCCGCCCCCACGTGAACGGGCGTCGACGTGTGAGCCCGGACGGCGAGCCACTCGACGATCGACGCGATCGAGTACCCGGCCCAGCCGGCGGCGAACGAGGCGACGAGCTTCCAGCCGCCCGCCCGAAAGCGCGCTTGCCGGCGCACGAGCGTGACGCCCAGCGCGGCTCCGCCCGCGAGAAAGGCGAGCGCGGGCGCGCTCCACCCGGCGAAGAGGTCGCGCGAGAAGAGGCGACCGACGATGTCGAAGAACCCGAACGACGTCAGCGGATCGGTCGCCGAAGGGATGGCCGTGCGCGAGAGCGCGCCGTCGTAGACCATGGCTCCGATGAGGGCGGCGACCGCGGCGAGCGCGATCGATGGCACCCACCCGACCTGGCCGCCATGGCTTCGCGCGTCGGTCGAGACGGTTCGCCTCTGGACCAGACGCACGATGGCCTGCGCGCGCACGAGCCGCAGGCGACTGAGCTGCGCGAACATGGGCACGCCCTGGGTTCGGGAGAGCGACAGCGCGCGCTCCCTGGCCACCCGTACGGCTTCGGGCCCGACGTTCGCGACCGCGGCCAACGTGCCGCCCACGCCGCGCTCGCCGGCGAGGAGCATGGTGGCGATCGCGCGCTTCGCGACCGGGAGCGAGCCGTCGAGGTGGGCCGAGATGTCGGCTATCGCCGCTTCGATCTCCTCGGGAAAGTTCGGCGCGCAGGCCAGGGGTCGCGGCGCTGGATGCACGCCCTCGAGCACCGGCGCGGAGGTGACGAGGTAGCCGCGGACCGCATCGAGGCCTTCGCCCTCGGTCGCGGTGGAGGCGTTCACGCGCACGCCCTCCAGCTCGCGCTCGAGCGCCTCGAGATCGATCGAGAGGCCTCGCGCCCGCGCCTCGTCGAGCATGTTGAGGTCGAGGCAGAAAGGGATCCCGAGCTCTGCGATCTGGAGAGACAGGAGCAGCGTCCGGATGAGGTTCTTCGCGTCCCCCACCTGTACGAGCGCGTCGTGCGGTGCCGACACGAGGATGTCGCGCGTGACGGCCTCGTCTTCGCTCATGGGCACGAGGTTGTGCGTGCCTGGCGTGTCGATGATCTCCCAGACCTGATCGCCGAGGCGCGTCCGGCCGCGTGTGATCTCCACGGTCGTGCCCGGGTAATTGCTCACTGTCACGTAGGTGCCCGTGAGCGCACCGAACACAACGCTCTTGCCCACGTTCGGCTGGCCGACCAGCAACGCGCGACGGCAAGGCCTCGAGTCGTCCTCGAGCAGGTGCGCGCCGTGCCCGGTCACGGCCGAGGGGACCGTCTCCTTCGAGACGCCCGGCACACCCTCGAAGTTGAAAGTCATATTCGACGTCACTAGGATGCTACAGAAAGGTCCGGCGGACAAGCCGTCCCCCCTGTTTATTCGCGAGCTTGAGCCACGCGGCGCCGGGGGCCGCAAGTGCGCGCCCGCCGGCCGCCCCGCTGCTCGCGCGGGTGCTAGTCGACCCGGATGCCGAAGGCCTCGGCGATCGCGGTCGCGACGCCGCCGCCTTCGTGGACGGTCTCGACGAGCACGTCGGTGGCCTTCGACTTCACGGCGTCGGGCGCCTGGCCCATCGCGAACGAGCGCCCGGCGACGGCGAACATGGGGAGATCGTTGAGCCAGTCGCCCACGCAGACCGTGTCCTCGAGCGCGATGCCCGCCTCCGCGGCGATCCATCGAACGGCCGTTCCCTTGGTGCCGCCGGACGCGCGCACCATGACGGCCCACATGCCGGCATGCGGGCCGCGACTCAGCGGAAAGAGCACCACGGCGAGCACCCCGGCGAAGTCGCGCTCGAGCTCGTGAGCCGCCGCGGCCAGGCGATGTTCGTCGCCGAGGGCGACGATCGCGGTGACGCCCTCGCATGCATTCCAGAGCTCGTGCTCGAAGACATCGGCGGCGATGCGCACGTCGTTCGACCACGTAGAGACGTACCGCACGTAGGGCGCGCCGTTCGCGTCGTGGCCGATGGCGTCGCGCGCGAAGACGAACGTCGCGGCGCCGGCCTTCGCGAGCGCACCCTTCACCGCGAGCGCTTCGGCACCCCCGACACCCAGATGGAGGAGCGTCGTGTGGTCGAGCGCACGCACGACGTGGCTGCCGTCGGCGCAGCCGACCGCGCCTTGCAGGCCGAGGATCTCGGCCGCCGCGCGGCTGCCCGAATAGAGCCGTCCGGTGACGATGCTCACCGAAATGCCCTCGGCCAGCGCGGCACGCACGGCTCGCACGTCGGTCGCGTGAGGAGCTCCGGTCGTATCGAGCAGCGTGCCGTCGAGATCGACCGCGAGAAGTCTCTTGGGGGTCGTCACGAGCGGGCGAGCGGTGAGCGAGCGAAAGAAAAAAGAGGCGCTCAGCCCCCGCCGTAGACCGAGACCTTGCGCTGCGTGCGCGTGCGCCACTCGTACTTCACGACGCCGTCGACCAGCGCGAACAGCGTGAAGTCGCTGCCGAGGCCGACGTTACGGCCGGGGTGGATCGTCGTTCCGACCTGCCGAACGAGAATGCTACCGGCCGAGACTTGCTCGCCCCCGTAGACCTTCACGCCGCGCTTCTGCGAGTTCGAGTCCCGCCCGTTGCGCGTGCTTCCTGCACCCTTTTTGTGAGCCATGGCGATTCCGGTTCCTGGTTTAGCGTGCGGGGCCGCGTCAGCTGACGATGTTCGTGATTTCGAGCGCGGTGTACGGCTGGCGATGGCCAGTCTTTCGCCGGAAGTTCTTCCGGCGTTTGAACTTGAAGACAATGATCTTCGGGCCGAGGCCCTGGCTGACGATCTTCGCTTCGACCTTCGCGCCGCCGACCAGCGGCTTGCCGAGCTTCACGGTCTCGCCCGCCACGAGGAGCACGTTGTCGAAGGCGATGGCGTCGCCGACGTTTCCGGGGAGCTTCTCGACCCGGAGATGGTCGCCCGAGGCGACCCGGTACTGTTTCCCGCCCGTCTTGAACACCGCGTACATTGCTTCAGCCCTCTTCGGATAGCCGCGCCTCGCAAGAGGCCGCGGCGGGGAGTCTCAGTCGCACAGCTCTCGCGAGCCGCGGCACTATAGTGGGCAAACCTGCCTTGTAAAGCCCGAAGCCCCCCCGCGGCTCACCGCGTGCGAGAAGAGAACGAGAATAGCCGCAGAGGGCGCAGAGGGCGCAGAGGGCGCAGAGGGTCGGGCGGAAGAGAGCGACTCGCTCGTCCCAGTCCACCTCCCCCCGATTGGCAGCACGCCGCCAGTCTTCGGCCCACTCTCTACTTTGCTCTACTTTGCTCTACTTTGCTCTACTTTGCTCTACTTTGCTCTACTTTGCTCCACTCTACTCTGCCTCTCCCTACTTGCCTGCTCTGCGCTCTCTGCGCCTCCGCGGCCAATCTCCTCTCTCCTCATCGAGAACGCGCGAGGCCAGAACGCGCGAGGCAGACCGCAGGCTGGCTCGACCGATGGCCTACCTCGGCTACTTCTGCTGCTTTATCCGACCTTCAAACGATGGCTGACGGCTACCTCGCGCTGGTCCTTCACGCTCACTTCCCGTTCGTTCGCCATCCCGAGCACGCGCGGCACCTCGAAGAGCGGTGGTTCTACGAGGCGCTCATCGAGTGCTACCTGCCGCTCCTCGATGCCTTCGACCGGCTCGCCGGCGACGGGGTGCCGTTCGCGGTCACCATGAGCGTGACGCCGCTCGCCGCGATGATGCGCGACGAGCTCTTGCGGCGCCGATTTCACGACCACCTCGCCCGACTCGAGCGGCTGGCAGAGCGCGAGATGCGGCGGCTCTATGGCGACGGCCGCCTGGCGCCGGTCGCGACCTTCTATCGTGACCACTTCGCCCACATGCGCGCGGTGTGGGACCGGTACGGCGGCGACGTGCTCTCTGGCTTCGTGAAGCACTGGGACGCGGGTCGCATCGAGCTCATGACATGCTCGGCGACCCACTGCTACTTGCCGGGATTGCTCCCGGCGGCGGAAGGCATCCGGCCGCAACTCGCGCTCGGCGTCACCGGTTTCGAGCGAATCGTCGGCCGCAAGCCCACGGGCGCGTGGCTCGCGGAGTGCGCGTACCACCCGAGCTTCGACGCCGAAATCGCGCGAGCCGGCATTGGCTACACGATCGTCGACACGCACGGCGTCCTCAACGCGCGACCCCGGCCGCCCTTCGGCGTCCACGCGCCCCTCTGTAGCCCGAGCGGCGTCGCCTTCTTCGGGCGCGACCTCGAGTCGAGCCGCCAGGTCTGGTCGCGCGACGCTTTCCTGTTCATTCTCTTCGGAGGACACGACGTGTGGGGGGTGGGGTCGTCAAGAGCGGTGGCGGTGCTAGCCTGCGCGCGCCATGTCGCTGCGCATCGAAGGAACGTATACGGCGCTCGTCACCCCCTTTCGAGACGAGCCGGGTCAACCCATCGATTGGGCCGCGCTCGACGCGCTGATCGACGGGCAGATCGTCGGTGGCGTGACGGGCCTCGTGCCCTGCGGCACTACGGGCGAGAGCCCGACGCTCTCGCACGAAGAGCACGCGCAGGTGGTCGAGCGCACCGTGAAGCGCGCGGGCAAGCGCGTGCAGGTCATCGCGGGCGCGGGCTCGAACTCCACGCGCGAGGCCGTGGGCCTCGTGGAGCACGCCGAGCGCGCCGGCGCCGACGCCGTGATGCTCGTCGTTCCCTATTACAACAAGCCCTCGCAAGAGGGCCTCTACCGGCACTTCGTCGAGGTCGCGTCGCACACGCGGCTGCCCGTGGTGCTCTACAACATCCCCGGGCGCTCGGTGGTCGATCTGCTCCCCGAGACCGTCGCGCGCATCGTGGCCTCCGCAGCGAACGTCGTCGCCATCAAAGAGGCGACCGGCAACGTGCTGCGCGCCCAGCGCCTCGTACAGACCCTGGGCGACCGTCTCGCCGTCCTCAGCGGCGACGATGCGCTCACCTTGCCGATGATCGCGTGCGGAGCCCGTGGCGTCATCAGCGTCACGTCGAACGTCCTGCCGGCCGAGGTCTCGCGCGCAACGCGTCTGGCCCTCGACGGTCGGTTCGACGAAGCGCGCCGCGCTCACCTGGCGCTCTTGCCGGTGCACGACGCGATGTTCATCGAGGCGAATCCTGCGCCCGTGAAGGCGGCTCTGGCGCTCCGGGGCGTCATCAAAGACGCCGTCCGTTCGCCCATCTTCACGCCCTCCGAGGCGTCGCGCGCCGCGATCGCCACGGCGCTCGAGGCGTTCTCGCGGGAGGCGCGCTGATGCGGCTGGCGATCGTCGGAGCGAGCGGCCGCATGGGTCGCGCGGTCGTCCGTCTCGCGCGCGAAGCCGGCGCCGAGATCGTCTGTGCCATCGGCGCCAGCGACATGGGCCGCGACGCCGGCGAGCTCGCGGGCGTGGGCGCGATCGGCACCAGCGTCACCGACAGCGTCGGGGCGCTCGAGCACGCGCGGGCGGCCGTGGTCATCGACTTCTCCGCGCCCGCCGTCACGCTCGCCCTCACGCCCATCGCCGCGGCGGCGAAGTGCGCCGTCGTCAGCGGCACCACGGGGCTGACGGACGAGGGACGCGAGGCGCTCGCGCTCGCCGCGAAGCGCGTCCCTGTGCTGTGGGAGCCGAACATGAGCCTCGGCGTGCACACGCTCTCGCAGCTGGTCGCGCAGGCGGTGGGGTTGCTCGCTGACTGGGACATCGAGATCGTCGAGACGCATCATCGCGCCAAGATCGACGCCCCGAGCGGCACCGCCCTCCGGCTCGCCGAGGTCGCGCAGCGCGCGCGCGCCGACGCGACGCGCCTCGTGCACGGGCGTCAGGGCAAGCCCGGCGCGCGCAGCACGGGCGAGATCGGGATGCACGCGCTTCGCGGCGGCGACGTGATCGGCGATCACACGGTGCACCTGTTGGGGGGCGCCGAGCGCATCGAGCTCACGCACCGCGCAACGAATCGCGACGTGTTCGCACACGGCGCCGTGCGCTCTGCCATGTGGATCGCCGGCAAGCCCGCCGGGGCCTACTCGCTGCGCGACGTCCTCGGATTGTAGTTCAGAGCGCGCGCGCCCCGTCCTGAGCTGGCACGTCAGCGGTCCGCCGCAGATCCTCCCATGGGTCTGGCAGTTCATGGAGGACCACCCCTTCAAGGTGAAGACGCAGCCACTAGCAGGAGATTGGCCGCAGAGGCGCAGAGAGCGCATAGCAAAGATAAGCGGCCGAAGAGGGGTGACCCGCCGACCGGTACGGGCTCAGGTCCCCAAGGCTTCATCGACCTTGCAGGTTGGAGCTCTTCGCCCCTCTTGTTCTCAGCGTCTCTGCGCCTCTGCGGCCAATCTCGCTCGAGCGCCGCGGGCGAGCGCTAGAACGTCATCCGGACGTCGAGGCTTCCGGCGTGGGCTCCGAGCGAGGGGAGGAGATCGAACTTGGGCTTGGTGGGCGCGGCGGCGGTCTCGGTCGACGCCTCTCCGCTGTGGTCACCGACCACGAGAAAGATGCCGGTACCCGCAAGGACCGCGCCGATCCCTGCGAAGACCCAACCGAGCGTGGCCGCGCTCGACGCGTCTTTGCTCTTCTGACAGGCATCCGCGGCGGCCGCGTTGACGGGGGTCGCGCACACGTCGGTCACCGTGGTCGGGACGCTGCTTCGGTCCTGGTCGCTGTCGCTCTTGTCCGAGAGCCAGCCGGCGCCCTCGATCCCGCTGGCGACGAGAAAGCCTGCTCCGATGACGACGACCGTGTAGCCGATCACCTTGCGGGTGGGAAAGGGCTTGCCCGGCCCTGGCGGCTGCTCGGGCGCGGCCTCCGCGACCGGCGCCTCCACGGCCGGCGAGAGCGCGAAGCTCACGTCTGCGTCGCCGCCGTCGGTGAGCGAGATCGTCTGCGACGGCGCGGTGAACCCGTCGACGCGAAGGAGCACCGTGTGCGACCCCTCGGGGACCGAGAGCCGCGCGATGCCATCTTTGAGCCGACCCTTCGCCGCGCCGTCGATCAGCACCGAGCCATTCGCGTTCCCCGCGTGTACGAGGAGCGTGCCCGTGATCCCGTTGCTCGTGAGCTTCGCGATCAGCCGGCCCGCCACCGCGCGAAGCGCGTCGTCGCTCGGGTCCTTCAGGTTCTCGTTATAGGACTCGTTCGCTTCGATCTGGGGCTTGCCGCGCGTCCACAGACGGAGCTCGGCGGTCACTTCGCCGGGACGCTCCTTCGACATCGTGCCCCAGATGTAGTGGTCCGCATGGATCTGATCGGCGATTCGGTCGAGGCACGCCTGGTTGGGCGTCGGTGGACAGCGGAGCGCGATCGAGAGCGTCTCGAACGACTGGTTCGACTCCGTCAGCGACCAGCCCGGCGCCAGGCGTACGCGCGACCGCAGCGCTTGCGTCAGCGCGTCGGCCTGATCGTCGACGTCGTTCGTCCACACCGAGAGAACGTAGACGGGCGTGGCCTTGCCGTTCGCAGGCTCCGCCCAGGCCGGCTTCGACCGAACCACGAAGCTTGCCGCGAGGGCCAGGAGCGCGAGCGCGAAGACGCGAACCATACCGCTAGAATAACGCCTGAGCGCGCCTCCCCGCAAAGACGCAATGTCCTGCGCGGGCCTTCGACCCTGCGATTTGCGTACGCGACATGTAGTCTGCGGCGCGATGCGTATCACCGGGGGCACGTACCGCTCGAGGTCTCTTCGCGCGCCCAGCGGGCGCGCCACCCGGCCCACCACGGACAGGGTCCGCGAGGCGCTCTTCGGCATCTTGACCTCGACGGGAGGCGTCGAGGGCGCCCGCGTCCTCGATCTCTATGCCGGCACTGGAGCGCTCGCCCTCGAGGCCCTGTCGCGCGGAGCCGCGAGCGCCGTTCTGGTCGAGTCTTCGCGCGAGGCCCTGGTGGCCCTCCGGGCGAATATCGCGGCGCTGAAGCTCGACGACCGCGCGCGAGTCATCGCCGGCGATGTGTCCCAGGCCGCCCGCCGGCTCGTGCGCCGCGGCCACGAGCCGCTCCACGGCCAGCGCGAAGAGCCGCAGGCCTTCGACCTCGTTTTCGCAGACCCGCCGTGGGTCCTTCTCGACGCCGGCCAAGGCGGTCAGCCGGTCGCCGCCCTGTCGGAGCTGGCTCGCGAAAATGGCATCGCCCCCGAGGGCCGCGTGGTCCTCGAGCACTCGTCTCGGACGATTCCGCTCGACGTCGACGGACTGCTCCGGCTTGATACGCGTCGCTATGGCGACACTGCCCTTACATTCTACAAACCCGCTATACTCGGCCCGCTTCGCCAGTAAGAGAGCGCAGGCCATCTCAGAATGAGTTCCCCCTCTTCGAGCCCTCCGTCCAATCGCCCCGCGGGCGTTCCCGATTCGGGCAACGCGAAGTATGCGCTTGTCGCACTCCTCATGGTGGGCGCGGCCGGCGCGCTTTTCGCGTGGCGCAGCTGCTCGAGCCACGGCGATGTGGCGACCCCCATGCCGTCGGTCACGGCGACCGAGACGGCCACCGCGTCGACCAACTCGAAGCTCGACGACATCCCGCTCCCGCCCCCGGTCGAACAGAAGCCCGAGGCCGGGCCGCCGCCGAAGCTGGTCTACATGCCTGCCAACGGCGGGTGCGACGGCAAGTGCAACGGTACGCTGACGAACGAGCTCGAGCAGGCCCTGCAGATCCGCGGGGCACAGACGCGCCGCTGCTATAACCAGGCCCTCGCGCTCGACTCACAGCTCAAAGGCCGCGTGCAAATCACGGTCCGCGTCGGCTCCGGGGGCAATCTCTGCGCGGCCAACGTCACGTCGAACGACATGGGCTCGCCCGGCGTCGCCAATTGCGCTGCCAACATCTTCCGCGCGAACCAGTCGTATCCGCAGCCCAAGGGTGGCTGCGTCGAGCTGGCCGTCCCCCTCTCGTTCGTTCCGCAGGGGCAGTGATGCCGGCGCGGCCGTCGAACCGCGCGGCTTTCGTTCCTCTCCTCGCGCCTCTCCTGGCACCCGCGCTGGCCTCGTTGGGCGCCCTCGCCCTCGTTTTCGCCCTCGTTTTCGCCCTCGTTTTCGCCCTCGTTTTCGCGGCCACGGCTTGCACCGACGGAACCACCCCCGACTGTGCCGACGCGCAGTGCCAGGTGGTCGTCGAGGCCACAGAGGCGGGCAAAGACGGCGCGAACGGAGATGACGCGAGCGGAGGTGACGCGGCCGATGCCTCGGGGGCCGACGAAGACGGCAGCGCCGACGCGAGCGGCGGAAGCGCCGATGCCAACGCGAGCGCGAGCCTCGATGCGGTCGCGAGCCCCGACGCCGACGCCGACGCAAGGCCCGACGGCGCGCCGGAATAAAAGACCGTATCCCCCGAGGGTGATACCTTGGAAGTATGGTGCGTAATACGGACGGGCGCGCGCGCGCCGTCCCCCGGATCGTCGCGTTGATCGCCCCGGCGTTGGTAGGGCTTGCGCTCGCGAGCGCGTGTACAGAGCAGCGCAGCGCGATCGGCGGCGCCTGCTTGAAGGACCAGGACTGCATCTCCGGCGTGTGCGCCCAGCTTCTCTGCGCGTCCACGCCGCCGCTGCTCGCCACTCCCTACACGCCAATCGTCGAAGCGGCCGCCGACGCCCCCGCCGAGGCCGCGGCCAGGGACGGATCGGTGGTCGTGCCGCCAGACGCGACGACGCCGACAGACGACGGCCCTGTCGAGGCCAGCGAACCCGAACCGGACGCCATGACCGTTGGGCCCGGCGACGCGAGCGAAGACGTTGTAGACGCAGGTCACTCCGATGCACCGACCGACGGACCCTCCGACGCCATCGCCGACGCCGGAGAAGCCGGCTGAGACCACCCGCGACGGCATCAGCGACAGCGCGCGCCACGGTGTGAACGACCGCGTCGCCGCGCAGCCGGGCGACCCCGGGACGGGCGCCGGCGCGGCCGGCGTCCTTCGACATGGCGTGCTACTCGAGGTGGCTTATGACGGCACCGCGTATCACGGCTGGGCCGCGCAGAAGAACGCCCGCGCCGTCGAAGAAACGCTGCTCGGAGCCGTGACCGCCCTCGATCCCCGCGTTCGCTCGCTGCGTGGCGCGAGCCGCACCGACGCCGGCGTGCATGCCGAGGGACAGCTCGTCGCCTTCGACACGAGCCGCGCGATCCCCCCGCGCGGCTGGGTGCTCGGCCTGAACCAGCACTTGCCTGACGACGTGGCCGTCCGCGCTTCCCGCCCGGTCGCCGTCGGGTACTCGCCGCGCTTCGCGGCCCGGGGCAAGCGCTATCGCTATCGCGTGCTGGTCGACGCCGTTCGCGATCCGATCTGGCGGACGCGCGCGTGGCGCGTCTCCGAAGTCGACGTCGCGGCGATGGCTCGCGAGGCCGAGGACGCGAAGGGCACCCACGACTTCGTCGCCTTTCGCTCGTCGGGCGACGAACGGGACTATACCGTGCGCACGCTGTCGCGGATCGACGTCGAGCACGACGCGAACTCGCGGCTCGTGTCGGTGATCGTCGAGGGCAACGCGTTCCTCTACAACATGGTCCGCATCCTCGTCGGCACGATGATCGACGTCGGTCGCGGCCGCCTCGAACCGGGGGCCGTGGGTCGCGCGCTCGAGTCGCGCGACCGTCGCCGTGCGGGCACGACGGCGCCCGCGCATGGTCTCGTTCTCGAGCGCGTCGAGGTCGACTTGCCGGACGGAGAGGCCGACCGATGGCCGCCCTGACGCGCCCGATGGCCGCGCGCGTGCGCGCTGCGATTCCCGGCGAGGGGTTCGCCATCGCCGCGCTCTGGCACGAGCTCTGGGACGCCCACCAGGACTGGGGCGGCTACGCCGGCTCGAGCGACGAGGCCGTTTATGCCCAGCTCGCGGTCCGCCTCGACGACGACGCCCGCGTCCGCGGCGGCCGCCCGTTGCTCGGCAGCCACGTCCACCTCGTCGCCGAGCGCGGCGGCGTTCCATGCGGACAGGTCGAGGGCTGGCTCGAACGGCACGGCCTCGGAGCGGCCGCGCCCCTCACGTGCGAAGTGCGCTCCCTCATCGTTGGAGCCCGCGCGCGCGGGTCCGGCCTCGGGCGCGCGCTCCTCGACACCCTGGCGCAGGCCGCCCGGTCCTCCGCGCCGGGCGTCCGCTGCGTGCTCGCCGCGGAGGTGCTCGAGCCGAATCCGGCGCACGCCTTTTACGCCCGAACCGGCTTCGCGCCTGTCGCGTGGAGCGTTCGCCTCGACCCGAACGCTGGAGCGCAGGCGCGCACCGGATCGTACGTCGCGCGCGCCGCCCTCGCGGCCGACGCGGCCGCTGTAGCGCGCCTCGAGACCGTGCTCTCGGCGCGCCGGCGCGAGCGGGGCGACGTTCGGTTCGACCCGCCGCGCGCGCTCGACACGACGCTCCTGGCCGTCATCGGCGCTCATCTGGCGGCCGAGGCTCGCGAGCAAGGCGACTCGGGCACCCTCGTCGTCGTCGACAAGACCGGCGCTGTCCGCGGGGCTGCGAGCGTCATCGTGCAGACCCTCGAGCCGCCGTTCGTTCCGGTGCGGCGGGCGCTGGTGGGGCGCTTCGCCCTGGACCCGGCTTGCCCCACGGCCGCGCTCGTCGGTCCTCTCGTCAGGGCCGGCTGCCGTTTTGCCGTCGCGCGTGGGGCCGCGCGCGTCGAACTGACGGATCTCTCGGCGCCGGCCTCGGCCCTTTACGACGCGGCGCTCTCGCTGGGCGCGACGCCCTGGTCGCGCGTCGTGATCCGAGAAGTGCCGGTTCCTTGCCCGCCCTAGCCACACGATTAGGCTTCGCGGCATGAGTCAATTGCCTCGTGCCGCTCGTGCCGCCGCCGTCCGGATCACGTTCGTCTCTCTCGGCGCCTTCACCCTCGCGTTCGGCAGCGCGCTCGGCCCGCTCGCTTCGCCTGCCTTCGCGCAGGCCGCGGCCCCCGCGGCGCCGGTCACGCCTTCGCCGCCACCGCCAAAAGCCCCCCCCGAGCCGCCGATTCCCACGCCCGCCCAGGTGCAGGCGTCGACCGCCGAGGCCAGGCGCCTGTCCGAGGGCTTCGTGGCGGTCGCCGAGCGGGCGAGCCCCAGCGTCGTCCAGATCGACGTGACCGCACGCGACGAGAAGGCCGACCTGCTCTCGCACTTCCTCGGTCACGCCGGGCGCGACGAGCCCATCGCGCGAGGCATGGGCTCGGGGGTGGTCTTCACGGCCGACGGGGCCATTCTCACGAACAACCACGTCGTCGAAGAGGCGCTGACGATCAACGTGCGCCTGCGTGACGGGCGCTATCTGCCGGCGAAGCTCGTCGGCCGCGACCCGGCCACCGACCTGGCGGTTGTGAAGATCGAGGCCACGGGCCTCACACCTGCGAAGTTCGCCGACTCCGACGCGGCGCGCGTCGGCGAGTGGGTCGTTGCGATCGGGTCGCCCTTCGGCCTGGGCTACACGGTGACGGCCGGCGTTCTATCGGCCAAGGGCCGCGGCGGCCTCGGCATGAACGCGATCGAGGACTACCTCCAGACCGATGCCAGCATCAACCCGGGCAACTCGGGCGGTCCGCTCTGCAATCTGCAGGGCGACGTGCTCGGCGTGAACACCATGATCGTCGGCCGCGGCCAGGGCATCGGCTTCGCGGTCCCGAGCAACCTGGCGCAGCGCGTCGCGGGCCAGCTCTTGAAGACCGGGCACGTCTCGCGGGCGTGGCTCGGGGTGTCGGTGCAGGACCTGAGTCCCGAGATCGCCGCGGCGCTCAAGCTCACGCCTGGCTCGGGCGCGCTCGTGAACAACGTGGCCGCCGACGGCCCGGCCTTCAAGGCGAACCTGCGCGCGGGCGACGTCATTGCCGTCGTGGCCGGTCACCCCCTCAAAGAGGCGCACGATCTCATTCGCGAGACGATCGCGCGCGAGGTCGGGCAGTCGATCGCACTCGAGATCATCCGCGGGGGCCAGCACTACGGAGCGAGCGTCACGCTCTCCGAGCGGCCCGAAGCCGCGGTCGAAGCCACGCCCGCGCAGCAGGCGGCCGTACCCCAGAAGGGCATGGGCCTCATCGTCCGCGACCTCTCGCCCGATCAAGCCGTCCAGATGGGACTCCCGGCGAAGCCGCTCCCGGTCCTCACGCAGGTGGCCCCCGGCTCCACGGCCGATCGCTCGGGGCTGCGCATCGGCGACGTGATCATCGAAGCCAACGGGACCCCCGATCCGAACTCGGCCCAGGTCGCCGAGTTCGCAAAGGGCGGCTCGCTGCTCCTCCGGGTCAAACGAGCCGACTCGTACTTTTACGCCGCCTTGAAGAAGTAAACTCGAGCGCGAGCCGCTCCCCCAAAGAACCGGGGCGTGGTACCGCTCTCCCGGCCATGGTGGACATCCGGCAGACTCCGATGGGGGGGCGCGTCAACGACTTCTTGAACGTCGTCGACGACATTTATCGCGGCGACCCGAACTACGTGCGCCCGCTCGACCTGGAGCTCAAAGAGCGCCTGAACCCGAAGAAGAATCCGTTCTTCGACCACGGTGAGGGCGCCATCTTCTGCGCATACCGGAATCGGCAGTGCGTCGGCCGCGTGACGGCCCAGATCGACCGGGTTCACCTGGACCGCTTCAACGACGCGACCGGGTTCTTCGGCTTCCTCGACACGATCGACGACGAAGAGGTCGCGCGTGAGCTCCTCGGGCGGGCCGAGAGCTGGCTTCGCGGCAAGGGGATGAAGCACGCGCGCGGGCCGTTCTCGCTCAACATCAACGAAGAGACGGGCTGCCTCGTCGAAGGGTTCGACACGCCCCCCTACCTCATGATGCCGCACCACCGAGCGTACCAGGGCGGTCTCATCGAGAAGGCCGGCTACGCGAAGACGAAGGACTTCTTCGCCTGGAAGTACAAGGTCGGCGAACCGAACGCGCGCGTGAAGAAGGCGCACGCCGAGATCGCGGCGATGCCCGAGGTCACGTCGCGAGAGATCTCGCTCAAGAACATCGCCTCCGACGTGGAGCTCTTCGTCGACATCTACAAAGACGCCTGGAGCGACAACTGGGGATTTCTGCCAATCACGCAGCGGGAGCTCGCGAAGATGGCGGCCGACTTTCGCCTGCTCCTCATGCCCGAGATCACGCGTATCGTCTCGATCGACGGCGAACCGGCTGCGGTGGCTGTCGCGCTGCCGAACCTGAACGAGTTGATCGGAGACCTCGACGGAAAGCTCTTTCCGTCCGGCCTCCCCAAGCTCCTCTGGCGCCTGAAGGTTCGCGGGCCCACGACCGCGCGTCTCATCGTCCTCGGCATCCGCAAGAAGTGGCGCCACAACCGCAAGTACGCGGGCGTCAGCGCGTTCATGTATGCCGAGATGAACGAGGGCGGCCGCAAGATCGGCATCCGCGAGGGCGAGCTCGGCTGGACGCTCGAAGACAACGGTCGCGTCAACGCGGGCATCCAACTCATGGGCGCGAAGAAGTACAAGACGTACCGCGTTTACGAGAAACCCCTCACGAACGGCGCACCCTCGACATGAAGGTCCTCGTCACGGGCGCAAGCGGCTTTCTCGGCGGCCACGTCGCCGAGCTTCTCTCGGCGCGCGGCGACAGCGTACGAGCGCTCGTGCGCAAGACGTCGAACAAGAAGCACCTCGAGAAGCTCGCGAACGTCGAGCTCTTCGAGGGCGGCGTCGAGGACGTCGAGCGCGTGCGGGAAGCGGTCGACGGGGTCGACGCGATCGTCCATGCCGCGGGCCTCACGAAGGCCCGCAGCACCGACGAGTTCTTCGCCGTCAACGTCGGCGGCACGTCGAACCTCGTGCAGGCGGCGCGGAGCGGCTCGCGCGGCCGCGCGAGCACCGTGAAGCGCTTCGTCTTCGTCTCGAGCCTCGAGGCGTGTGGCCCCTCGGCCGACGGGCTGCCCGTGCATCCCGACCAGGAGAACCCCGTTACCGCGTACGGCCGCAGCAAGCTCGCCGCCGAGAAGGTCGTGCTCTCCGCCAAAGACGAGCTGCCCGTCGTCATCTTGCGGCCGGGCGCGATCTACGGCCCGCGCGACGGCGAGATCCTCGAGGTCTTCAAGACCATCCAGCGCGGCGTCCTGCCCCTGGTCGGCGGCGGCGAAGCCAAGGGCGTCTGGATCTATGCAACCGACTGCGCCGAGGCGTGCCTCCGCGCGATCGACTCCGACGTGCCGAGCGGGAGCGTCTACTTCGTCGACGACGGGTGCGGAGCCATCGATCAGAACAGGCTCTTCGCCGACGCCGAGCGCGCCCTGGGGCGGAAAGCGCGCTTCCGCGCGAGCCTCCCCGTTCCGGTGCTCATGACCGTGGCGCGGGGCATCGAAGTGTTCGGCCGCATCACCAACCGCGCCGTCATGCTCACGCGCGACAAGGCCAACATGCTCCTCCAGCACTGGATCTGCTCGTCCGAGGCTACGCGCAAAGATCTGGGCTGGGAGCCCAAGGTCCCCTGGCTGGAGGGGATCGAGCGCTCGGTGGCCTGGTACCGCGCCAACGGCTGGCTCTAGAGCGAGCGGAGGCGTCGCGGAACGGGTCCGTCTCGACGCTCGCCGTGCTCAACGCACAGGAAGTGCGTTTCCGCGCGGCGAGCGCCGATAGGGGCCCGTTCGGCTTAGCCTCCGCTCGCTCTAGCTGAACGGCCTGGAGAGAGGTCCTAGAGTGGTTTGAGCTCTTGGCCATCTCGTTCGGCTTGGCCTCCGCTCGCTCTAGCTGAACAGCGATCGCGGCGCCCTCGAGCAGGAGGCACCCGACAACGAGCTCGCTCATCATGCCGCCACATGCGCGAGTTCGTCGACGCGCCAGGCATCTGCAGGCTCATCATCCACGAGATTCGCCCGTCCGAGGACTACCAGGGCTCGGCGCTGCGGGAGCTCTTCCGCGACAACAGCGCCCTGCTCTCCTTCGCTGCACCTCCTCTTCGACAAGCACGCCGACGAGCAGACCGAGCTCGTCGACGCGCTGGCCGAGCGGGTCCAGATGCTCGGTGGCGTCGCCTTCGCGATGGCGGGGCACGTCGCCGAGATGACGAAGATCGAGCTGCCGCCTCCAGGGCGCGAGGAGGTGCCGGTGCAGCTCTCTCGCCTCCTGGAAGCGCACGAGCACATCCTCATTGCGGCGCGGACGCTGGCCCGGCGCGCGACCGAGCTTGGAGACGACGGGACCAACGATCTGCTCGTCAGCGACGTGATTCGCACGAACGAGAGGCAGGTTTGGTTCGTGAGCGAGCACCTCGTCGACACGCCGCTCGTCCGGGCCCGCTCTCGAGCATGACGCTGCGCGGTCGGGCCCCATGCGGCTAAGATGGGCCGAGGCCCGTGCACGTCGTCGCGATCGTCGAAGCGCCTCCCGGCGCGCCCGCGGACCCCGAGGCGCTGGCGCGCGCGCTCGGCGCGGGCGTGACGGCGCTCGATGTGCGCCTGGCCCTGTCGGCCACGCTGCCGAGCGTGCTCTTTCGCACGCCCTCGCGCGAGCGGGCCGACGCGGCGGCGCGCGCTCTGGCGTCCGTCGGGCTCGTGGCGGTCGCCGTCGACCTGGCCGACGTCGTGCCCATCGAGCGCATGGTGCCCATCCACCGCGTCGCGCTCGACGCGACCGCTCTGCGCGCGGATACGCTGGGGCCCACGCTGGCGTACGAGGCGATCGGGGCCATCGTCCGCGTCGCCGCCGAGACGTCAATCTGGCGCACGACGCGCGAGAAGGAGCTCCCCTCGATGCACGGGAGGGGCGTGATCGTAGAGGTCACTCACACGCGGGCCGAGCGTACCGTCGAGCAGGCCCTGTTCGTCTTCGCGCGCGGCGACGGCGCGCCGTGGGTTCTCCGCGCCGGTGAGGCGCGGTACCTGTCGCTGGGCCCGGCGCTGAAGCGAACCGCCATCGAGAACTTCCTGGTCACCCTCGCGCTCTTGCGCGAACGCGCGCCGCACGCCGGCTACGACGAGCGCTTCGTCGCGCAGCCTCTGATCCGTCACGCCGAGGCGCGCGTGCGCGACAACGATCCGGTCTCCCCGCAGCTGAGCGACGTGGGGGTCGAGGTGCGAGTGCACCTCCTCGCGCGCGCCCTCGGATGGGGTCAGACCGTCGCGCCCCAGAGGTCCCAGCGATAACGATCGAAGCATCGCGCGCCGGCCTCGAGGCGCATGAGCGCCCCTTCGGCGAGCGGGCGCGCTACCCGAGGATCGGCGGCGACGAGCGCGCGAAGGACGTCGCGGTTCCAGGCCTCGGGGCGCGTCGCGCGATCCGTTGCAGGATGCGGCGGGCCGGGGCGGAGGTCGATCGTAAGCTTGCTGACGATTTCCTCCAGCGTCCCCTGCCCGAGCCGCTCGAGTCCCGCGCAGAACTTGGCGACGCGTCCTGGCGCCGTCAGCTCGATCACCCCGAGCGCGCCGATCGACGGGTACGCGTAGCGGCGGTGGGCCGCCAGGGCGGACAGGAGGTTCGCCTGCGCGAGCGCTTCGGGGACGATCTCGGCAGGCGCGGGCAGCGCGACGCCGAGGCCAGCTGCGAGCTGCGAAAGCATCGCGCCGCCCGACCGGGTCGTTGTCCCGCCACCCGCCATTTCCATGATGTTTCCGGCGAGTGAGAGGCGCGGGCGGCCGGGCCCCTTCACTTGCGCGAGCGTGGCGAGATCGTCGAAACCTGCCTCGCCTGCGATCTCTTGCCTCAGTACCCACGTCAGCTGATCGAGCGAGGCGGCCTTCTCGAGCCAGTCGAAGAGCGGGTCGTGCTGCCCCGGACCGCTCGTTTCGAGCGCGTCGAACCAGGCGACGAAGGCGTCCGGGTCGTCCGGTGACTCGCATGCCCGGTGGCCCACCCGGGCGCGCTCGCCTTCCACGTAACGTAGCTCGCGGTTTCGGTTTTCGACCTCGTTGCGGTCGTCCCCGTCGTCGTCGCGCGGCGACAGGCCGTAGCCGAATCGCCACTTGTTGAAGGCGTCGAGCGCGCGCTGGAGTTCCACGGATGTCGCCGGCCGAAGCGGGAGGGACTGGAGGCCCGGAGCGCGCATGCGAGCCGGGCCATGCAACTGCAGCGCCAGAGCTCATCCCGCGCCGGTGCACGCCAAGCGAGGGCAAGCGCGAGCCAGGGCCAGCAGGGCAAGCCAGGGGGAGCCGGGGGAAAAGGCTCGCGCTCCCGAGCGCTACGCGCCCGTCACGCTTCGGCACGGTACACGCGTTGCAGTTGCGGCCAGCGTGTCTCCCCCGCCGGCCGCCGGCCGCGCCCCGTCGGCCGTGCCTCCATCTCACGCTCACGCGCGCGAAGATGCGCGGCTCGGGGCGGTCGCGATCGACTCCGCCGTGAAGTTCGCGCTGTGGTCGACCACCGCCACGACCGCCGGCGTGAGGCTCTATGCCGCCCCCGGCGAGCTCCTTCGCACCGTCCCGCTGGCGGCCCGGGGCGAGGGCCTGTTCGACGCGGTCGTGCGCGGCGTCGGGCCGGGTGCACTCTACATGTTCGTGCTCGACGACCGGGAGGTCCCTGATCCCTACGCGCGCTTCCTGCCGCACGGCGTGCACGGACCGGCGCGCGTGGAACCGGCGCCGCCGCCGCGCGCACCGTTCGCCGCGGCCCCGCTCTCGAGCTGGGTCATCTACGAATTGCACCTGGGCACGTTCACGCCCGAGGGAACGTGGCGAGCCGCCCTCGAGAAGCTCGATCGGGTCTCGGAGCTCGGGGTGAACGCGATCGAAGTGATGCCGATCGCCGCCTTCGACGGGGCGCGCGGGTGGGGCTACGACGGCGCCGCGCTCCTCGCGCCCTTCACGGGGTACGGCGAGCCCGATGACGCGCGGGCCTTCGTCGAGGCGTGCCACGCGCGGGGCATCGCCGTGCTCGTCGACGTGGTCTTGAACCACTTCGGGCCGGCCGGCAATTACCTGACCGCGTACGCGCCGGCGTACTTCACGTCGCGCCACGGGACCGCGTGGGGCGAGGCGCCCGACTACGCCGAGCCCCATATGCGCGCGCTCGCCCTCGAGGTCGTGCGCAGCTGGCTCGAAGACTACGGCTTCGACGGCGCTCGCCTCGACGCGACGCACGCCATCCACGACGACTCGGCGCGGCACATCCTCCTCGAGCTCTCGACCCTGGCGCGCGGCCTCGTGCCTCCGCGCGTGCTCATCGCCGAAGACGAGCGCAACGATCCCGCGCTCGTGACGGACCACGAGCTCGACGCCGTGTGGGCCGACGACTTTCACCACGGCGTCCACGTGCTCCTGACGAACGAGCGCGACGGGTACTACGCCAACTATCGGCCCGACGCCGCAGAGCTGGCGCGGACGATCACGCGCGGCTGGCTCTACGAGGGCCAACTCTCGCCCCTGACGAAGAAGCCGCGGGGCCGCCCCGCGGGGGCGCTGCCCGCCTCGAGCCTCGTGTACTGCATCCAGAATCACGACCAGATCGGCAACCGCGCGCTCGGCACGCGCCTCTCGCACGAAGCCGGCATCGACGTCTTCGGCGCGGCGTCGATGCTCCTTCTCTTTCTCCCGATGGTGCCGCTCCTCTTCATGGGCGACGAGTGGGCCGCGTCGACGCCGTTTCTCTACTTCACCGACCACGAAGCCACGCTCGGCGAGGCGATCACCGCCGGACGACGCGAAGAGTTCGCCCACTTTCAGGAGTTCTCGAATCCCCATTCGAACGAGGCGCCGCGCCCGCAGATTCCCGACCCCCAGGCGGCGTCGACCTTCGAGCGGTCGCGCCTGGTGTGGTCCGAGCGCGAGCAGCCGGCCCACGCTCGAGTGCTCGCCATCTACAAGCGCATGATCGGCCTCCGCCGGAGCGACCCGGTGCTCTCCGTGCCATCGCGCGAACACCTCGCATGCGAAGCCCGGGGTCCGCTCCTGATCGCGCGCCGGTGGCGCGATTCCGAGGAGCGCTGGCTCGTCTTCAATTCCGGGGATTCAGCCGCGCCCTTCGACTACGCTGCCGGAGACGTGCTGCTCTCGAGCCACTGGCCGGTGAACGGGCAAATGGTGCCGCCGCGAGCGGCGCTGCTCATCGCGCGCCGGCCCTCGTAGAAATGGGCGGGCCGCGCGACGTCGTGGTCGTCGGCGCCGGCCCGAACGGCCTCGCTGCGGCGATCACCTGCGCGCGCGCCGGACTGTCGGTTCTGCTCGTCGAGGGCGCTCCCACCGTGGGAGGCGGAGCGCGCTCCGCGGAGCTCACGTTGCCGGGCTTCGTGCACGACGTGTGCTCCGCCATCCATCCGCTGGCGCTCGTCTCGCCCTTCTTCCAGAGGCTGCCCCTCGCCGACCATGGCCTCGCCTGGGCCTTTCCCGAAGTGCCCCTCGCGCATCCCCTCGACGAGGGGCGCGCCGCGCTCCTCGAGCGTTCGTTCACCGATACCGGGCGGACCCTGGAGAGCGACGGGCCGGCCTACGAGAGAGCCTTCGCGCCGTTCGTCCGTGATGCCCTGGCGCTCTACGCCGACGCGCTCGCGCCCCTTCGGTTCCCGGGCCACCCGGTCCTTCTGGCCCGGTTTGGCCTCCAGGGCATGCGCTCGACCAGCGCGTGGGCCCGAGCTCGATTCAACGACGCGCCCGCGCGCGCTCTCGTCGCCGGGTGCGGCGCCCACTCGTTTCTTCCCCTCGAGGCCCCGTTCACCGCCGCGTTCAGCTTGATGCTCGGCGTCGCCGGACACGCCGTCGGCTGGCCCTGCGCGCGGGGCGGATCGCAGCGCATCGCCGACGCGATGGCCTCGTATTTCACGGCCCTCGGGGGCGAGATCGTCATCCGTCGAACGGTCGCCTCGATGCGAGATCTCCCCGTGGCGAAGGCCTATCTCTTCGACGTCTTTCCGCACGCGCTGGCGCGGATCGCCGTGGACCGGTTGCCCGCCTCGTACCTCGCGGGCCTCGCCCGGTACCGCCACGCGCACGGTGTCTTCAAGGTCGACTGGGCTCTCCGCGGTCCCATCCCGTGGGCGAACGACGGCGTGCGCCGCGCCGGCACGGTTCACGTCGGCGGCACGCTCGAAGAGCTCGAGGCGAGCGAGGCGGCGGTCGGGCGCGGCGAGCACCATCCGAGACCGTTCGTGCTCCTCGCCCAGCAGAGCGTCGCCGACGCGTCGCGCGCCCCGCCGGGGGCGCACACCGGGTGGGCCTACTGCCACGTCCCGTGGGGCTCGACGGTCGATCGGACCGCGGCCATCGAAGCTCAGGTCGAGCGGTTCGCCCCCGGCTTCCGCGACTGCATCGTCGCTCGCCACACCATGTCGCCCGCCCAGTACACGGCCTACAATCCGAACAACGTCGGGGGCGACATCGCGGGTGGATCGTGCGACGTCCGGCAGCTCTTCGCGCGGCCCGTGGCGCGCGCGAACCCCTACGCCACGCCCGCGCGAGACGTCTATCTCTGCTCGAGCTCCACGCCGCCCGGCGGCGGCGTTCACGGCATGTGCGGCTACTTCGCGGCCAGGACGGCGCTGCATCGCGTCTTCGACAAGCGGACCTTTCTGGAGGATTGAGCGAGGATCGAGCCCGCGCGGACGAGCCGGACCCGAGGGGGCGACTCTTCAGATGGCCCCTTCGAAGCCGATGCTCGGCACGCTCACCGGGCCAATGTACTCTGGAGCGCACGCGTCGAGCTTGAAGGGCGCGAGCGAGCCATTGTTCTGGCAAGTGATGGCGATGGCCTCCTTGTGGAGGGTCACGTTCATCCCTTCGAGGACGAACGCCATCTCGCCGTTCCCGAACGCGCGCCAGCGCTTCTCGAGTCGAACGTCGATTCGATAGAACGCCGGCAGGCGAAGCGAATTGAAGGGCGGTATGGGCACGCCTTCCACCTGCGGCGAGTACGGCCTGCCGGTATAGAAGACGACGCGCGCGCCCGCGCGCCAGCCCTTGCCGAGATCGAGCGCGCCGATGACGTTGAGCACGTGGGTGCGGTCGAACTCCGAAGGAATCTCCTGAAGGCTCGGGCTGGGCGCCGGAACGCCCTGGCCGAAGAACGTCGGCGCCGGGCCGATGAGGCCGTGGGTGTCGCGCGTCGTTCGCGAGAGGGTGTACGAGAGCCAGCCCGTGAAGCGCTTGGTGAGATCGCGTCGCGCGAGGAGCTCCACGCCGAACGCACGGCCGCTCACGCGCTCGGCGAGGCAGTCGTTCGAGCCCTGCGAGAGATCGGAGCTGTTGCCGAGGCACGTCGCCGTGGCGTCGGTGAGGCCGAGGTAGTCGTGCAAGAACGCGGTGGTGGTCAGCGTGAAGTCGAGGGGCAGCGCCCACTCGAACCCCTGGCTCGCCTGGAGCGAGGTCTGGAGTCCGCTGTTGAGGCGCCCGAGCGTCAGACCGGGAATGGGCACGAAGAGGCTCGGCGGTTGATGCGACACGCCGAACGTCGTTACCCACGTCACGCGGCGCGACGTGGCCACCCGCGTCGCCACCCTCGGGTCGACGCCGAGGGTCGCGGTCGCGTTCGAGAGCGCTCCCGGGAGCGCGGTCGTCCTGTCGTTCGAGGGGCCCTCCGGCGCCGGCGAAGCGAGGCGCGACGTGAACGCGTCGACGCGGAGCCCGGGCACGACCTCGACGCGGTCGCTGGCCTTCCAGATGGTGTCGGCGTAGGCGCCCACCATCACGTCGTTGCGATCGGGGTAGAGCGATCGGACGTCGAGCATCGTGCTCTGACCGGTGTCGATCGAATAGTGATAGAGGTCGACGTCGGCGCCGTAGCGGAGCTTCAGCTCGGCGCTGAGCCGCTCCTCGCCCTCGGTGCGGAGGCCGAGGCTGTGCGCGATCACGGCGGTGCGGTCGGTCGGGCTCGAGCCCGCGAGCGAGTCTTCGACGCCGAGCGTCGCGGCGAGGCGCAGGTGCCCGCGCGCCGTGTCGTGGTCGTAGCGGAGATCGAGGCGATGAAACTCCGTCTTGAAGATGGGATAGAAGTCGCTCAACGTCTGGGTGGAGACTTCGCCGTCGAACACGTTCTGACGGTTGCGGTTGTCGATCTCGTCGAAGCTGCCGAAGAGGAAGAAGGAGATACGGTCTTTTGGTGTCAGTCGATACGCGACTCGGGTCTGGTAGTCCCAGTATCCGACGCGGGTGTCTTTCGCGAAGAGCTGCACGAGCGCCGCCGTGTAGCTGTAGCGGCCCGCCACGAGCGCCGTCAGCCGTCCTTCGTCGAACGGCGCCTCGGCCAGCGCGCCGGCGTCGAAGAGGCGCACGTTCGCCTCGCCGTGCGCCTTCGTGGCCGGGGGCAGCGTCTCGCCGGCCAAGATACCCCCCGCGTAGCGCCCGAAGCGCGCCGGATAGCCGCCGGGATAGAAGTCGACGTGATCGATGAGCCCCGGGTGCACGACGCTCGGCCCGAGCGCGAGGTGATAGAGGAGCGGGACGCGAACGCCGTCGATGAAGTAACCAATGTCCCCGGGCGGCGCGCCGCGCACGAAGAAGAAGGGCAATCCGCTCACCATGGGCGTGACGCCGGGCAGCGCTTCGATGGCGCGGAACGCGTCGCCGAAGGCGCCGGGGAGCTGACGGACCTCGACCCCGCCGAGCCGCGTCGTCGCGATCTCGGACCGGTTGCCGCGCACGTTCACTTCTTCGACGGGCGTCACGGCCGTGGGCTCGGCCGGGCTCGGCCGGGTCGCGCCGGTCGCGCCGCCCGTGACAGGCGGGCCGCCGGCGGGAGGCGGCGCCGGGGTTGGCGCGTGAAACTCCACGAGCAGGTGAACGCGCGTCGAGACGGGCTTTCCCGCGCGCTGCCCCGGCACGAAGGTCCACGCGAGCGCCGCTTCGACGGCCGCGGACGTGAACGGCTCGACGCCGTCGAGCGCGCGCGCGCTCGACACGCGACCCACGACGTCGATCGTGACTTCGAGCATCACGGTCGCGTCCCCTCGCGCATCGGGCGGATACGCGACCGAGCCCACGTCGATGGGCGCCGGCGGAGTGACGTCGGTCGCGGCTGCGGCGCCGGTCGCGGCGGCAGCGCCGGCCGTGGCGGCAGGCGCGGGCATCTGCGCCGACGCGACGCGCGTCGCGAGCGCAATGAGGAGCAGCGGGGAGGCGAAGAGAGCCTTCCAGCGGCGGGGATGATCCGACGACCCCAAGGGCCCGGAGGGTAGAGCACTTTCCTTCCGGAGGAACAGCGCTGTAGACTAAACTAAACTAGGGTAGCGAGCGGCATTGGCCCTCTCAGCGCGCCGCGGCCCCCTGCTCGTTGTTTCGCGCGTTGATGAGCGCGGCGCAGAGGATCGACGGGGGATTGTCCCGAACGATTGCCTCGCGATTGGGTCCGCCGGCGGGATCGGCGCGCAGACCATGCGTCATGGGCGCGTCGTCCGTCCGCACAATACGGTCCGCCACTGGGGAGGATGCACCGGCCCCGAGCCCGAAATGATCCCCGTTGCGCGAACGGGCGCCGGCCTCCACGCCAAGGCCGCGCGCATCCCGTCACGCAAGCGACCGCACCCCTCATCTCTGCGCCCTCTGCGCCTCCGCGGCCAATCTCGCTCTCGAGCGCGAGCCGAGGAGCGCGCGCGAGCTCGACCCATCCGGCTCTCAGGGCGTGAGTTCGCACGACTGCGTCGCGGGCGGGATGTTCCAGAAATGCTGGCCGAAGGTCAGTAGACCGCTGCACGACGGATCGTTGCCTTCGTCGTTGGCTCCTGTAGGCGTCCCGTTGGGATTGGTGGCGAGGCACTCCGAGTCGCCGTCTATCACCGTCCAGGGCGTAGCGGACGCAGCCGCTCGCAGGCCGTGCCCTCGCTGCGTCACGTCGTCTTGCCGCCGGGCAGGCCTTGCCAATAGGGGCCCCGGAGCTCGCGTTTGAGAACCTTCCCGATGCTGTTCTTCGGTAGCGCCGGGCGCAACTCGACGGCCGAGACGCGCTGCATCTTGCCCACGCGCGCGTTGCAATAATCGCGGAGCTCCTCCGCGGTCACCTCGGCGCCTGCCCGCGCGACCACGAGGCCGAGCGGGGTCTCGCCCCACCGTTCGCTCGGAATACCGATGACCGCGACCTCGACCACCCCCGGATGCGACGCGAGCACCGACTCGAGATCGCTCGCGTAGACGTTGAAGCCGCCCGAAATGATGATGTCCTTCTTGCGATCGAGCAAATAGAGGAACCCGTCTTCGTCGAAGCGGCCCAGATCGCCCGTTCGGAAGTAGAGCTCCCCCGACGGATCACGAACGAGGAGGGCCTGGGTGTCGCCGGGCCGATTGAGGTAGCCGCTCATCATGTTCGCGGATCGCCCCATCACCTCGCCGACCTGCCCCGGCGGCACGTCACCCCCAGCCTCGTCGACGATGCGCACCTTGCACCCGCCCGAAGGGCGCCCCACGCTCGCGAGCTTGTCGGGATGCGCGCGGGCCTCGAGCACCGTCACGGGTCCCCCCTCGGTCAGGCCGTAGATTTCGATCAGCTCGGCGCTCGTCTCGGCGAGAATGCGGCGCTTGCTCTCCGCCCGGAGCGGGGCGCTCGTCGAGAAGAGGTAGCGCAGGCTCGCGAGATCGGCGCCGCGGAAGCGCTCGGAGGCGAGGATGCGATCGTACTGCACGGGAACGAGCATCGCGTGGGTCGCCCGATGCCTCTCGACGGCAGCGATGAACGCCTCAGCGGAGAACTTCCCGAGGAGCACGTTCGTGCCACCGTGCGCGGTCGTGAGCAGCCACGTCACGCTGGTCGTATTCGAGTAGAAGGGCGTCGCCACGATGTTGACGCTCTCGCGCGAAAAGTACCGGGCGCGCTCGCCGCCGTAGCTGGCGCGGCGCGCGCCGTGGCTGTGGACGATGCCCTTGGGCACGCCAGTGGTCCCGGAGCTGTAGATGACGTCGAACGCGTCGACGGCCGCGATGCGGGCGCGCGCGGTCGTCATCGTGGCGGCGTCGCGCCAGGCGACGTACGAGCGAAAACCTCCCGCCACGGCGGGGGCCTCGTCGTCGAGGTTCACGCGCAGCGTGACGGCCGCGCCGGCGATCGCCTCGCCTGCGGCGCGATGGTCCGTGTCGACGAAGAGCGCCCTGGCGGCCGAGTCGACCAGCATGGCCGCGAGCGATTCGGCCGACGCCATCGTGGGAAGCGGCACGACGCAGGCCCCTGCGCGTAGCGCGCCGAGGAAGACCTCGACGTACTCGGGCGAGTTTGCCGCGAGCAGCGCGATCCGGTCCCCCGGCTGCGACCCGGACGCGACGAGCGCGCCCGCCACCCGCTCGACGCTCCGTTCGAGCTCGGCCCACGTTTGCGACCGCTCGCCCTGCACGAGCGCGATTCGATCGGGAGTCTCTTCCGCGTGGCGGCTCACCATCGAGGCGATGTCGTCCCCGGGCTGCCAGTGGACGCGCGGCGTGTCGAGCTGGATCATGGGCGTTGACCTTGCTGCGGCCGGGGGCCGCGAGAGTTCCGAGGCTCCCAGCTCGCCGGGGCCGACCGAGAGCGCGCCCGCCTTCGTCAGGGCTTCCTCGGCGACCGCGAGGGCGCGGTTCGTCACGGGGATGCCTGCGTAGGCGCCGGTGTGCAGGAGGACCTCGCGGATCTGCTCCGGCGTGAGGCCGTTACGGAGGGCCGCGACGACGTGCATCGCGAGCTCATGGTCGTGGTGGAGCGCGGCGAGCGCCGTCAGGGTCACGATGCTCCGCTCTGCGCGCGACAAACCCGGACGGGTCCAGAGGTCGCCCCAGGGGAACCGGTTCACCAGCTCCTGGAAGGGGGCCGAGAACGCCGTGGCCCAGGCGCGCGCTCGATCGACGTGCGCGTCGCCCAGCACGGCCCGACGAACCGCCTCGCCGCGGCGCGCCCGCTCGGCGTCCCCATCGAAGCCTTTCTGCGCCCGGTTCGCCTCGTAGGTGTCGATGTTCGGGTCGAACTGCGAGAGGCCCGTCAGGTGTTCGAGCAGGAGCCGCCCGACCGCGGCAGGCTGTTCGATCGCGGCGAGGTGCGCCGCGTCTTCGACAACGGCGACGCGCGCGCCGGGAATGCCCGCGCCGATCGCGTAGGCATGGGCGGGAGGCGTCGCGGGGTCCTTGCCGCCCGCGATCGCCAGGGTGGGCGCCGTGATCGCTCCGAGGTGCGAGCGAAGGTCCCACGAGCCGATCGCTTCGCAGCACGCCGCGTACCCTTCCGGGTCGACTCGCTTGAACGCCAGGGCGACCCGACCGACGAGGCCTGATTCTCGGATCGCGAACGACGGCGTGAACCAGCGCGCGAGAACGACGTCGACGATGGCCTCCGTCCCCTGCGCACGGACCGTCGCGGCGCGCGCTTGCCAGGCTTCGCGCGTGGGGAGGAAGGCCGACGTGCAGACCAGAGCGAGGCGGTCGATGCGGCTGGGCGCGTGCACCGCGAGCCACATGCCCACCATTCCGCCGAGCGAGACCCCGCAGAACGACGCGCGGTCGATCGCCAGGTGGTCGAGCAACGCCAGGACGTCGCCGCCCAGGTCCGACATGGCGTAGGGACCCGGGGGCGCTCTCGAGGCGCCGTGACCGCGATGGTCGTAGCGGACGACTCGAAAGACCCGCGAGAGCTCCGGCAGGAGCGGCTCCCACGACGCCAGCGTCGTGCCGAGCGAGCCCGCCAGCACGAGGACGGGGGCGTCCGCGGGACCCTCCACGACGTGGTTCATGACCGCGGTCATGGCGTCGGTCATGGCGTTACGCGTTCACGCGCGCGCAACGCCCCGTGCGCCGCGAGCGCTCGATCGATCCAGGTCTGCGTGCTGCCCAGGTAACTCTCGGGTTCCAGTGCCCGGGTCACCTTCGTTCGATCCAGGTTCGCGTTTGCGAGCGCCGTGGCGGTCGCTGGGTGATCGAAGAGGGCGTCGAGCAGCGGTCGACCCGACCGCCGGGCCCGCGCGACCGCCTCCTTGACGAGATCGAGCGCCGGCGGGCCCATCGTCGGAGCGAGCAACGCGCTCAGATGCTCCGCGAGCGGAATGCCCCCGGCGGCCTCGAGGTTCGTCCGCATGCGCGCAGGGTCCACCTTTAGTCCCTCGAGTAGCTCGCGACTCCAGGCAGCCGCGGAGCCGGTGAGCCGTACGAGGTCGGCGAAGGGTTCCCACTCGGCGTGCCAGGCACCGGCCGCCCGTTCGTGTTCCTGTTCGCCCGCGGCGGCGAGGGTGGCGAGCAGCCCGGGGACACGCCGGGCGCAGCCGAGGATCGCGACCGCCGCCACGGGGTTCCGCTTCTGCGGCATGGTCGACGAGCCGCCTCGGGCCGCGTCGCCCGCCTCGCTGACCTCGGCCACCTCGGACTGGGCCAGCAGCGTCACGTCGCGGGCGGTCTTTCCGAGGACGAGCGAGACCCCCGCGAGCGCGCTGGCGAGCTCGAACACGGTCAGACGAAGCGTGTGCCACGGGACCACCGGCATCGCGAGGCCGAGCTCCTCGGCCAGCAGCGCCGCCACGTCGACGCCACGATCGCCCAGGGAAGCCAGGGTGCCCGAGGCTCCACCGAACTGGATGGGCAGGCGCGCGCGAACGAGGTCGGCGAGCCGCGTGCGCGCGGCGTCCAGCGCGGTGAGCCATCCGGCGGCCTTGAGACCGAAGGTCACCGGCACCGCCTGCTGCAGGAGCGTGCGCCCGACCATGACCGCGCCGCGGTGCCGCTCGACCAGCAGGGCCGCCGCATCGGCCGCCGCGGCGAGGTCTTTCAGGAGTATCGCCCCGGCCCGCTTCGCGATGAGCATCATCGCGGTGTCGAGCACGTCCTGGCTCGTCGCCCCGCGATGGACGGTCGCCGCGGCGTCGCTCGACACCGCGGCCCGCAGGGCCTCGACCAGGGCGACGACGGGGCTTCCCGTGCTGGCCGACGCGGCGCCGATGCGCGCGACGTCGAGGTCGGCGGCTCGAGCCGCGGCGGGGATGGCCGCCGCGGCGTCCGGGGGTGCCAGCTGCG
>CALFNG010000454.1 GCA_937902985.1 uncultured Myxococcales bacterium | reverse complement strand
TCCGATCGAGGGCGGTCCCGACGCGGCCGACGCGTCGAACGCGCCGATCCCCGACGCGACCGATCTGGACTCGGACTGATCGTACGGCGCGAGCCGCCGGGGAGTAGCGGGGGCGCCGCCCATGGAGCGAGCGATCGTGACGCGAAACGTCAGGCCGAGCCTTGACGCGCGGGCGGGGGGCCACAGGTTGGTTGACGTGATCGTTCAATGCCTCGCCTGCGCTCGCGACAACCGCCTTCCTGCCGCGCGTCTGCGCGACAAGCCCCGCTGCGCGGCCTGCAAAGCTGCTCTTTTCCCCCTGGCGCGCCCGGTTTCGGTCGCCAACTCCAACGAGTTCGAAGAGCTCGTGCGGAACAGCCCTTCGCCCATCCTGGTCGACTTCTGGGCAAGCTGGTGCGGGCCCTGTAAGACGGTGGCGCCGGAGCTCGAGAAGCTGGCGCGCGAGCGCGCCGGCAAGGTGATCGTGGCGAAGGTGGACACCGAATCCCTCCCCGAGGTCGCGGGCCGCTACGGGATCCGCAGCATCCCCACGATGATCGTCTTCCGCGACGGCAGGGAGTCGGCCCGGGTGAGCGGCGCCATGCCCGCCAGCGACATCGCCGAGCGACTGGCTATCTGAGCAGCGTCCCCGCTCGAGGCGAGCGAAGGATCTGGAAGGCTGGCAGCCTGCGAACGATGGCGGGAGAGCGAATCAGCGACGCCGCGAGGAGATCCCTGCCGTGGCTCGTCGCCGTCGCGCGCGAGAGCGTTGAAGGTCCGTCAGGTCTGACCGACGTAGGCGCGGGCTCGGATGCGGCCCTTCTCGGCCAGCGGAATGGCCGAGGGTCGAAAGCCGACCTGCCGGAGCTGCGCGAGAAACGGGTCCGCGCGGTAGCCGCTCCATACGGAGAGCGCGCCGCCGGGAGCGAGCGCTCGCTTGAGAGCGACCAGGCCCTGGCGGGTGTAGAGACGCGCGTTCGAGCGAAAGCTCGCCCAGTGCGGGCCGTTGTCGACGTCGAGCAGGATCACGTCGACGTCGCCCGCGCGCTGCGCGAGCACGTGCCCCACGTCGGCCCGCACGAGCTCGACGCGCGCGTCCTCGAGGGGACGCTGGGCGATGTACGCCAGGTCGCCGCGTACGAGCTCGACGACCGCCTCGACCTTCTCGACGATGATGACGTTCGCGTCGGGCGCCGCGACGTCGAGCACGCCCCGCAACGTCGCGCCGAACCCCAGGCCGCCGATGACGATGCGCTTCGGGGGCTTTGACGAATTGGCCCGGATCGTCGCCGCGAGCCGGCCAAACTCGAGCTCGGTCGCGAGGGCCGCGCTGGAGAGCAGGACCAGGTTGCCGGCGATGAGCTCGACGAGATCGCCGGTCTCGCGAAGAAGCAACTGGGCCGCCCCGCCGATGGTCCGTGTGCGAACGGGCTGACTGCTCACGGGTCAGCTTTACCGGAAGATGGCGAGCGCGGATACGCCAGCAGTTCGCGAACCGTCGTCCGTCGCCTCAGACGGCCGGGCGCTGAGAGAGAGGCGTCGTCTTGTGCATGCGCCCCTGGTCGATGAACTCTTGCAGCAAGCGCTGGACATGATCGTATCGCGACTTCACTTCGCCCACGATGTAGCGCTCGATGAAGCCGCCCAGGCCGAACACCTTCACCTTGGCCTCGCCGTCGAACATCACCTTGACGTTCCCGGCGTCTTCGAGAAAACGAACGAGGCCCGTGACCTGAATGGTATCGGTGGCCATGCTCTCGACCGCGAACGTCGCGCTGCGCGTCGCGGGATCGAAGACGGTGATCTCGTCGTAGCTGATGGACTGCCCGTTGAGGAGCTTCTGTACGGCCGCCGGCAGGTTCACCCGAGGCACGACGTGCACGCGCCGGCGCTCTTTTCCGTCGGGCTGGGTGACGAACTCCTTCTGCGACCGCTCCTTGAGCTTCACGGCCTCGGCGACCTCCTGATTGAATTCTTCCGAGTAGTACACCCGGCGAAAGCTCGGGAAGTCGATTCCCCGTGCGGCGATCTCAACTGCGAAGTTCATGGCGCGGGGTTCTACCACGCGCGGCCAGCCCTCGCGGCTCGTTCGCGCGACCCCTTGACGCCGCGGCCGCGATGCACCGACTGTCTCGCGCTCTCGCCCCTCTCCGCGCCTCTCCGCCGTCCCCCACCTTCTCCCCCGCGGAATCCGAGAAACCGTGCTCCGCCGCATCCACGACCCCAATATTCGGCTCGTTTACCTCGCCGTGCTCCTCCTCGGCACCGCCTACGGTATCTCGATCGCGGTCATCGCACTCCACCTCGACGCGCGCGGCTTCAGCAAGTCCGACATCGGGCAGCTGGCGGCGTTCTTCGCGTCGGGCATCGCGGCGATGTCGCTTCCGGTCGGGTTCCTCCTCCGCCGGTTCTCCGCGAAGGCCACGCTGACGGCGTCGCTCCTCGGCTACGCCGTGACCGTGGGCGCCTTTCCGCTCCTTCACGGCTACTGGTCGATCGCGTTCGCCCGGTTCTTCGACGGAGCGTTCTCGGTCGGCATCTGGGTAAGCTGCGAGACGGTGCTCTTGATGCGCGCCAACGACGACAACAAAGCCTACGTCACGAGCCTCTATGCCGTGGCCATTGCGATCGGCTACGTCGTCGGGCCGCTGGCCGCGGGCCCGATCGCGCGCGCGCTCTCGATGCAAGCGGCGTTCTTCATGTCGGCCGCGATCGCCACGGCAGCCGGAGTGCTCGTGTTCGCGCGGCTCGATCCCGATCCGCCCGGCGCGCACGAGGCGCAGGTCCCCCGACCCGAGGGCGGTTCGAGCGGTCCGCCGGCGCGCGCGCACGAGGGGATGGCCCTCGAGCTCATCGCGCGGATCAAGACCTCGTGCTTCGCGACGTTCGCCTACGGGTATTTTCAGGCTTCGGTGGTGCTCTTCTTGCCGCTCTACCTCGTCGAGTCGAAGGGTATCCCGCGCCAGACGACCATTCTCGTGCCCGCGTTCTTCGCGGCGGGCATGCTCCTCTTCTCGAACGCCGCCGGTCGCCTGGGCGACCGCGTGGGCCATCTCCTCGTGATGCGCGCGCTGGGTACGATCGGCCTGGCGATGATCCTCGGGTTCGTGTTCCTCGACACGTTCCCGCCGATGGCGGTGGCCGTGTTCGTCGCCGGGGCCACCCTGGCGTCGATCTCGCCCGTCAGCCTGGCCCTGCAAGGGGTCGTGACCGCGAAGCGCGATTACAGCCGCGCGAACGCGATCTACAACGTGTTCTACGCCGGGGGAATGTTGCTCGGACCGCCCATCTCGGGGCTCGTTCTCCAGCGCTTCGGGGGCGCGGCGATGCTCTACCACCTCGCCGCCCTCTGGATGGCGTTCGTCATCTTCACCACGGTCTTCGCGAGCGACGACCCGGCGCATCGCGTGCGGGCGCTGCCCGACACGGCCGGATAGGCGCGCGCGTTGCTTCGGATCTCCCTCTCGCGAGCGACCGCGCGAGCGTCAGGCGACCGCAACGATGGTGATCGACCGCCGGCGCCCCGCGAGCACGGCGTCGCACTCGTCGCCGGCGCGTTTGCCGAGGAGGGCCTGACCGAGAGGCGACTTGGGCGTGAGGACCTGAATGGCGCCGAGGCGACTCCCTCCGCCGTGGGGCGCGAGCCAGAAGAGCGCTTCGACGCCGTCTTCGTCGGTGGCGACGAGCGCCCCGAGGCGCGCCGGTTGGCCGTCGCCCACGGGGCCAACGGCCATCGCTTGGGTCTCGGCGACCGCGACGCGCAGCTCTTCGATGCGCATGGCCTCGCCGCGAGCGAGGTACGTGAGCTCGAGGGCGCGCGTGTCCTTGTCGTTCTCCGGCTTCGCTTCGTCGTGGGTGGCCGCTTCGCGCGCCGCTCGGTAAGCACGCTCGCGCACCGCCAGGTCGGAGGCGAGCGCGCCCACCAGCTCCTCACGGAGCGACGTCTTCGAGGGCCAGCACAGCACGATGCGTGGTCTACCCCGGCCGGGCCGAGAGCGCGATACGCCGGCGCTCGAGGTCGATCTCGAGCACGCGAACCTTCATCGTGTCGCCGACGCGCGCCACTTCGTGGGGGTCCTTGACGAACCGGTCCGCGAGCTGCGACACGTGCACGAGTCCGTTGCGCACCTCGGTCTCGAGGCTCGGGACGAGGAGCCGCGGGTCGCGTCGCCGAGCGCCGACCGGAGCTCGCCGGCGAAGGGCGAGCGCGGGTTCAGCGTGACGATCTGCGCCAGGCGACCGGCCGCGCGGTCTTCGTCGATCGTGATCGAGACGCGGAGCACGCCCTCGGCTTAGCCGCGATGGATGGCGAGAAAACGGTGCGACGACGACGGCGCCCGTCGAGCTCGATGCAATACGCGTTCTTCTCTTCGATCGAGCGGAGCTGCACCTCGTCGAGGCCCCCGGTCTGCTCCTTTCGATAGCGCGCGACGAAGGGAACGCTGGCCCCATCGGTGAGCAGACGAACCGCGGCTCGCACGCCCGCGAGCGGCAGCTTCAGCTCGTCGGCGATGCGCGGCGAGGATTCGAAAGGCGGCGCCGCCATGGCCGTGGCTTAGCACGCTAGGCTGGTGGCGATGCGTCTCCACCTGGTCGACGGAACCTACGAGCTCTTCCGGGCTCACTTCTCGCGGAGGCCCGGTCACGAGCACGAGGGACGCGATCTCAAGGCCACCGTGGGCCTCGCGGCCTCGATGCTCGCGCTGCTTCACGACGAGCGCGAGAGCGTGTCGCACGTGGCCATCGCGTTCGACAACCCGATCCGCTCGGTTCGAAACGACTGGTTCGACGACTACAAGAGCGACGAGGGGGTTCTGCCCGCGCTCCTCGCGCAGTTCGACGCGGCAGAGGAAGCCGCGCGCGCCCTCGGGATGGTGGTCTGGTCGATGGATCGATACGAAGCCGACGACGCCCTCGCCACGGGCGCGGCGCGCTGGCGCGACGAGGTCGAGCAGGTGCGCATCATGACGCCCGACAAGGACCTCGGGCAATCGCTGCGCGGGCAGCGCGTCGTGCTCGTCGATCGCCTGCGCGACGCCGTGATCGACGAAGCCGAATTCATGCGACGACGCGGCGTCGCGCCGGCGAGCGTCCCCGACTGGCTCGCCCTCGTGGGCGACACGGCAGACGGCATCCCGGGGCTCGACGGCTTCGGGGAGAAGACGGCGTCCGCGCTGCTCCGCGCGTTCGGACATATCGAGGGCATCCCTCGCGACCCCAAGGCATGGCCGGCCTCGGTTCGTCAGGCCGACGTACTCGCCGCGACGCTCGCGCGGGACATGGAGCTCGCGCTCCTTTACCGGAAGCTCGCGACGCTCATCGACGACGTGCCTCTCGTCGAGGCGCTCGATGACCTGGCCTGGCGCGGCGTGCCCGCCGCAGCGTTCGCGTCGTGGTGCGATCGGGTCGGCGCGCGCACGCTCCGGGATCGGCCGAAGCGCTGGTCGCCCGACCCGAAGGCCGCGGACCCAGGCGCCTGAACGCGTCTCTCGGGCGCGTCGATCAGATGACGCGCTGCGCGCGCATGTCGGCGGTGCGGAGCGGGACGTACCGCGGCGGCTCCGCGATCTTCAGCCGCTTTCGCACGGTCGCGAGCGGAAGCGAGAGCAGCGACTCCCACTCTTGCGGGGGCAACCAGGCCGACGAGCGGCCCCGACGAAATCCGTCGCGCACCATGCCGCTCAGCTCCCCGCTCCACCCTTTGATCAGCGCGGCTGCGATGATCATCGCGACCCCGGTGTTCCAGTGCTGGCCGAGCGTGAACGCCAGGAGCGAGAGCTCGCCGAGCACGTCGCCCTTGTAGCCGGTCAGCGCGTGCCAGATGTCGTGGGTGTCGCGCATCCGCTGCTGCAGGTACACGAACGAGTCGGGCCGGTGCCGGCGGGTCTTGGCGTCGAGGCTAGCGGTCCGGATGCCGTCGGCCGAGATGCCCTCACTCTCGACGAACGCGAGATAGGCGCGCCCGAGCGTGTCTTCGGGCAATGAACGCAGCCAGGTCCGGTCCGACAGCATCGGCACGATGTCGGGCCGGTCGCGCAGGAGCCGGGAGCCGCTCTCGGTTCGCCGGAACCCTCGGAGGAGGCGGTGCGGGGCAGTGCCCGAGATCGCGTCGATCAACGTGAACACTTGAGGCAGGTCGTCCGGGTCGCGCAGGAGCGCCGAGAGGGCGCGCCCGGCACGGGGCAAGTCGAACTGCGGCAGCACGAAGGTCTGGCTCATGAGGTCCACTCCAGTCGCTCTTGACACTATAGTAAGTAAACCTCGGTGGGCCTTCTGTCAAACCACGCCCGTAAATAGGGTCGCCGGGCCCGAGTGCTGACTGTATGTTCAGTTCCATGGAAGCCATCTCTGCCCCGATTCAGAGCCTCCTCGACCTGTTCGCAACGGCGCTCGGAGACGTCCGTTTCGGCGATGTCGACGCGAAGACGCTCGCACGCGTGGCTGCCGACGTGGAGACCGCGGCGGCGGTCGTCGCCGCGACGCAGGCCACGCTCGACGAGGCGCGCGAGGCGCTCCAGGAGCGTCAGGAGGCGCTCCTCGCCCAGGCGCAGCGCGCCCTGGCCTACGCCCGCGTCTACGCCGAAAGCGACGCTGCGCTCACGGAGCGCCTCGAAGCGATCGCGCTCCCCAGGTCCGGGCGGCGCGCGAAGGCGAGCGGCGAAGCGCTCGTCCTGTCCACCGAGAGCGACGCCGCGCGGCGGCCGCGGGGTCGCCCGCGCAAGGTGGGCCCCGCCCTCGCGGCGCCCGACGCGCTCTTGTTCACAGGCAAGTGACGCAAAACGAGTGCACGGTCACGCTTGCGTACGGCGAGCGTCGAGACGGGCCCGTTCCGCGACGCCCGCTCTGGGACCGAGATCGGGGAGGAGCGCCGCCAGCAGGCCCAGCGCCGGGAGAAATGCGCAGAGGCGATAGACCTCGTCGACGCTCGTCGCGTCTGCGAGCTTGCCCATGAGCGCGGCCCCGATGCCGGCCGCGCCGAACGAAAGGCCGAAGAAGAGGCCGGCGACGAGACCCACGCGTCCGGGAATGAGCTCCTGGCCGTAAACGACGATCGCCGGAAACGCCGACGCCAGCGTGAACGCGATGACGACGCTGAGCGCGCCGGTCCAGAAGAGATCGACGTACGGCAGCGTGATCGAGAACGGCAGTACACCCAGGATCGAGAACCAGATCACCTGCTTTCGTCCGAATCGATCGCCGAGCGGACCGCCCGCGAGCGTGCCCGCCGCCGCAGCCGCGAGGAACACGAAGAGATGCAGCTGGGCGTCGGCGATCGAAACGCCGAAGCGGCGCATCAGGTAAAATGTGTAATAGCTCGTGAAGCCCGCGAGGTAGACGAACTTCGAGAAGATGAGCGCGAGCAGCACGGCGATCGACTCGCATACGCGCCCCCTCGAGAGGTTCGCGCCGGGCTGGAAGCCCTGAGACGCGCCGCGGCTCGCAGCAAGGCGCTCGAGCCCGTGTCGGCGGTACCAGAGACCGACCGCGAAGAGGACCGCGGTCGACACGAGCGCGACGCTGGAGAACGGGCCCATGCCGTGCCGGCCCCACCGGAGGACCACGACCGCCGCGGCCACCGGCCCGAGCGCCGACCCGACGTTCCCCCCCACCTGAAACAGCGACTGCGCCATCCCGGGCTGGCCTCCGGACGCCATCCGAGCGACTCGCGACGATTCGGGGTGAAAGACCGACGATCCCATTCCAAGTACGGCGGCGCCCCCGAGCAGCGTTCGGAAGCCGTGCGCCGTGGCGATGACCATCAGACCCGAGAACGTGAACAGCGTTCCGATGGGGAGGGAGAACGGCGCTGGCTTCTTGTCGGCATAGAGCCCGACCACCGGCTGAAGGAGCGACGCCGTGAGCTGGTACGAGAGCGTGACGAGGCCGATCTGCGTGAAGCTGAGGTGAAACTCGGTCTTGAGGGTGGGGTAGGTCGCCACCAGGAGCGACTGCAACATGTCGTTTATCAAGTGGCAAAAGCAAATGGCCAGCAACACAGCGAAGACCGGCCTTTCGATCGCCTTCATCGCGTCGCCTCCTCTCGGATCGAGACGACGGCGCATCCCTTGATGTGGGGAACGAACCGAACTTTCCAGGTATTGCCGTCGGGATCGCGCGCCTCGATGCCTTCGTCTTGCAGGCGAAGGCGCGCGCCGGCGCGGCGCAGGGCGACGGCGGCCTTGCCGACGCGCTCCGGCTCGGGCACGTCGAGCGCCCACCAGGCGTGGGCGCCCCGTGGCGCGTGGCGCGCGCGAGGGCTCGTCTCCAGGGTGAGCACGAGCGGGGGCGCTTCGAACTCGAAGACGGTGATACCCGAGTTGCGGCTCGCGGGCGGGCCGCCGAGGAGCGCTTCGTAGAAGAGCGCGGATTGGTCGGCGTCTTCGACGCCCAGATAGATGTGTGTTCTCGCAGAGCGCATGATCGATCTCCCGTCCCTCGCCGCACACGCCACGTGCGCGCGCCTACCCGTCGACGCATCGAACGCATCGAACGCGCCGGCGCGTCGAGTGCGCCGTCGCCGACGACACACCGACTCTCATCTCGTGCCTCGTGCCCTTTTACGAATCGGACTGCGGAAACGCCGAAGGCCGCCTCGGGTCTCCCCGGGCGGCCTTCGCTGCGCTTCCGCGCTGGATCGGCTGGCCTAGGGTCGGGGGATAGTTCCCCAAAGCATCTTCGCTACGATCATCGTCGCGCCATGCGCGGTGCACTTGACCGAACGCGAACGGCTCGCGGAGAGCGCGCCCACCGGGTTGCGACGCGAATGGAGACTCGACGCGCGACGCGTGGGCATCGACGACGACTTGCGGCTCGCTTCGAAAACCATGATGGGGTGTGATTAGCGCCGAGACCGCGAATGGTCAAGTAACGAATGAGTCAGCAGCCACGCAGCACGGCCGGCTCAGACCTTGCGCGGGCTCGTTCCCGGCGGCTGCTTGTACCATCCCGGGTCGTCGTAGTTCGCGAGGCCCTCGCGAACCTTGAGGACGGTGAACATCCCGCCCATCTCGATGGGCCCGAACGGGCCGGTCCCGCTCATCATCGGGAGCGTGTTCTTCGGGCGACCCATGTCCATCATGGAGCCCATGCCGCTCTCGCCCATCGCCATGTAGCCCGGCAAGAGGGCGCGCACCTTGTCTTCGGCCGTCCCCTGGGCGACGCCGAGCATGTTCGGGAGATCGTGGCTCATGGCGTTCATCGTGTGATGCGATTTGTGGCAGTGAAGGGCCCAGTCGCCCGGCTCGTCGGCCACGAGCTCGACGTCGCGCGTGGACCCGACAGGGACGTCGACCGTCGCCTCGGGGAAGCGAGCCGTCGGCGGCACCGTGCCTGCCTCGGTGCCCGTGACCGTGAAGCGATACCCGTGAAGATGAATCGGATGGCTATCCATGCTGAGGTTGCCGAAGCGGAGCCGAACGCGGTCGCCCCTCTTCGCGACGAGCGGCGCCGTCCCCGGCCAGACGCGGCTGTTGAACGTGAAGAGGTTGAAGTCCGTCATCACCGCGGGGTTCGGCGTGGCGCCGCCGGGCGGAATCGACCACTCGTGGAGCATGATGGCGAAGTCGCGATCGACGGCTGCGCGCTGGCGCGGATGGACGATGAAGAAGCCCATCATCCCGAGCGCCATCTGCACCATTTCGTCCGAGTGCGGGTGGTACATGAGCGTCCCGTGCTGCCTCAGCGTGAACTCGTAGACGTAGGTCTCGCCCGGCTCGATGTGCGGCTGATTGAGACCCGCGACGCCGTCCATGCCGTTCGGCAGGAGCGCGCCGTGCCAGTGGACGCTCGTGCGCTCCGGCAGCTTGTTGGTGACCAGGACGCGGACGCGATCGCCCTCGACGGCCTCGATCGTCGGCCCCGGGGTCTGCCCGTTGTAGCCCCAGCAGTTGACCGTCATCCCCGCCGCGAACTCGCGCTTCAGCGGCTCGGCCACGAGGTGAAACTCCTTGACGCCCCTGTCGAGTCGCCAGGGGAGCGCCGTCCCGTTGGGCGTGATCACGGGGGTGTAGCCTTCGGCGCGCGGCGCGCCGGGCACATCGCCGCCCGGCGCCGGCGCGGCATCGGCGGCGCGCGCGGCCTTGTTCGTGAGGGCCAGCGCTCCACCGAGGAGCGCGGCGCTTGAAACGATGACGTCGCGGCGGTTCATGGCAATCGTCTTTCGTTCGTGGCGTCGCGGGCGGATCGATCGCGTTCAATGGTGATGATGGTGCTCGCCGGGCGCGGGGACCGGCGGTTCGGGAGCGGACGACGAGGGTGCCGCAGGAGGCCCCTCGGGAGCTCGAGGCCCCGCGACGGGCGCGGGGATCGCTCCCCCCAGAGCGAGCTCGAGATCGGCGCGGGCGGTCCAGTAGTCGCGCACGCTCTCGATGTAGTCGCGGTACGCGCTCACCTCGCTCCGCTTGGCCGCGATGAGCTGATACACGCCGAGCAGCATCGAGTCGTACTCTTGCTGCGAGAGCTCGACGACGCGCTCGCGGATCGGGATGATCGACGAGCGGTATTGCTCGGCCACCTGCCGCGCGTGGCGCATCCGATCGTGCGCGGCGCGGAGATCGGAGCGCACTTCGATGACGCGCTCCGCGAGCAGGGCCTGGCTCTTTCGGAGTTGCGCCTCGAGCCTCGCCACCGGCGCCCGGCGCTGGTCGAAGATCGGTAGCTCGAGCGACGCCCGCGGCCCCACGGCGATGTGGCCGTCCTTCAGTCGCGCGACGTCGACGCCGATGTCGATGACCCCGGTCCACCGGCTCGTCTTCGCCAGGCTGAGCGCGTAGTCCAGGGTCTGCACCTCCTGCCGGAGGGCTGCGAGATCGAGCCGGTCGCGGACCGCCTGTTCCTCGAGCCGATCGATCGTGGCGTCGGCCGGAGGGAGGTCCGGGAGTCGGCCGGCGAGCTGCCAGGATGGGTCGGTCAATCCCATCATTCGCGTGAGCTGCTCGCGCGCGGCGTCGTCTTCGGCCTCGGCTCTCGAGACGTCGAGGCGCGTCTCCAGGTAGAGCGTCTTTTCGTTCGTGGCGGCCAGATCGCTCACGTTGCCCGCGTCGGCCTGGCGCTGGGCGAGCTCGAACGACGCCTCCTCGGCGTCAGCCATCGTGCGGCGAACCGCGAGCGTCTGGTCCGCGGCCTCGACCGCGTAGAACGTCGCCTTCACCTGGGCCGCCTTCTCGAGAACGGCATTGCCCACGCGAAACTTGGCGGCTTCGAACCCGGCGGCCGCGACCCTCTTCTTGGCGGGAATGAGGAGCAAATCGAGGAAGCTCTGGGTCACGCCCACGATGAGATTCGGGTCGAGCGCCTCGCGTTCGGCCGTCGTGACGTCGGCGGAGAACACGGGGTTGCTGAGCAGTCCCGCTTGAACGACGTCGGCCTGCGCGAGGCTCAGGTCTTCGTAGATGGCTTGCAGCGCGGGGCTGTTCAGAAGGGCGACCTGGACCGCGCCATCGACGGACAGTGGCCTGGCGAGGAGGTCCCGAAGGGCCCGCTCGGCCTCGCGATCTTCGGGGGTCGCCTGCTTCCACCGCAGCCTGTACCCCGTGCGATCCTGGACGGTCTTGGCCATGTCCCGGAAGCCGGCCGCGGCAGAGGTCGACGCGCAGCCGGTCGTGACCACCAGGACAGCCGCGCACGCCAAGCGGGCGACCCTGCATTTCGAAACCATGTCCGCGGACGCTACACGGGCGGCCTCGGAGCGCAATCCGACGATGCCGATGACCCGCTCCTAGGTCCGCTGGGCGTGGGAAACGGACCTAGCTGGCAAACGAACAGCTTCAGGGAATGGGCTGGATCGCCTGGTCGCAGAAGCCGGCGAGGCAGAGCGTCGAGCAGCACGTGGCGCCGCTCGCGCACGCGGCGCCGATGGCCGAGCACGCGGGACCCGTGGGAACTCCGCCGCCCCCGCCGTCGACGCCGGGATTCGCGGGCGGCGAAACCGGCGGTTGCGGCGGGTCGCACGTTCCGTTGGTGCAGCTCGACGTGCAGCAGTCCGCGCCGGTCTTGCACGGGCCCCGCGCGGGAGCGCACACGACCGTGCACGTCATGCTGGCCGTGTCGCAATGCTTCGAGCAGCAGTCGCCGTCGCTGGAGCACGCGGCCTTCTGCCCGCGGCAGGCGCCAGGCGGCAGACCGCACCGCCCGTTCTGGTCGCACAGGTCGTTGTCGTTCGTGGCGCCGCAGCAGCCCGAGTTGTGGCCTTTTCCGCAGTCTTCGCCGGTGGGACGGCAGGTCGAGTTCGCGAGATCGACGTTGCACTGCTTCAGCGCCGGGTCGCAGACTCCCGAGCAGCAGTCGGCGTTGGCGGCGCAGGTGTCGCCGATGATCGTGCACTCCTTCGCGGCGCACACGCCGCCGAAGCATCCGAGCGAGCAGCAGTCTTGCGCGGTGACGCAGGCCACGCCGTCCGCGCGACACGCGTCGCGACACTGGATGACGCCCGCCATGCCGGTGATCGGCTCGCAGAGGCCGCTGCAACAATCGGGGCCCATCGTGCAGCTCCCGGTCGGCCCGGTGCACGCCAGGCCCGACGAGCTCGGCCCGCCATCAGCCGAAGTGACGGCCGCGGCCGCACACTTGCCGCCGTTGCAGGTGCCCGAGCAGCAATCGAAGCCGACCGAACAGGTGGTACTGTCGGCTCCACAGACCGACGCCGGGTGGGTCGGGACGACGCCGGAGCTCGAGCACGTCCCGCCGGCGCACGCGCCGATACAGCAGTCGGAGGCGTTGACGCACCCGGCGCCCGACGCTCGGCAGTTGCTGGCGTCGGGCCCGGCGAAGCCGGGATCGCCCGGTATCTGGGGATTGAAGCCCTGCGCTCCGTCGAGTCCGCCGTCGGGGGCCTGGAGCCCGGCGCCGCTGCTGCCGCCGCAGTTCCACGTCGCGCCGCCCCCGAGACCGATGAAGAGAAACCCAACCGCCGTGCTCCATGCTCGCTTTCGATCCGTCATGACGATCCAGACGCGAAGCCCGGCCGGCCGGCGACAGTTTTTTTTCGATTCGCCGTGCCCGAACGATTTCCGTCACCTTTTCGGCCGACCCGCTCTCTATCCTTCATAGGCATGGACCGGACGTCGCAGCTTCGCGCATACCCCAGGTCCGTGTCCGGATCCGGGTCCGGCGACAGCGATCTGGTCGCCCGCTGCGTGGCCGGCGACCGGAGCGCGCAGCGGCGGCTCTTCGAGAGCGAGAAGCGGCGGGTCCACGCCACCCTCTTTCGTATCCTCGGGCCGAACCAGAACCTCGACGATCTCGTTCAAGACGTTTTTCTCTCGGTGTTCCGGTCGCTGCACGCGTTCCGCGGCGAGTCGTCGGTCTCGACGTGGGTCGATCGGTGCGCCGTGCACGCGGCCCTCGCGCATATCCGGGGGCGCCGCGACCGGCAGCACCTCGAGCTCGTCGCCGAGAGCCTCGCGTCGAACGATCCCTCGGCCGAGCGCCGAGCGCTCGCGCGCGAAGCCACGAGGCACCTCTACGCGGCGCTCGAGGGCCTTCCGTCGAAGCAGCGAACCGCGTTTGCGCTGTCCGCGATCGACGGGCGGCCCGTGGGCGAGATCGCCGAGCTGATGGGAGCGACCGCGGTGGCGACCAAGGCGCGAATCTGGCGGGCGAGACTCTACGTGGAAAAGAGAGCAAAGTCCGACCCGGTGCTGGCCGAATACCTCGTCGACGCAAAGCACGGAGCGAGCCCCGCTCCGAAAGGAGCCCGGCCATGAGCGATTCCCGCTTGCCGGTCGAGGTCGAGCCGTGGAGCGACGGGCACTGGTCACGCGTCGAGCGCGAGATGTTCGAGAAGCTCGACGCCACCGGTGGCGTGCGCGCGGTCGAGCGCCGGTCCGGTCTTCCGAGGCGGCTGGTCGGCGGAGGGCTGGCCGTGGCGGCCGCCGCGGCGCTCGTCTTCTTCCTCCGGCCGGCAGGCTTTCTGCGGTCGAACGACCGGCTTCGCGTGGCGACCACCGACAGCGCGTCGGAGGTCACGGTCGGCGAGTCGTGGCTCGTCGTGGCGCCGAAGTCGCTCGTCATGGTGAGCGGCGACGACGACCGCGGCGTCGACGTCGTGCTCGACCGCGGCGCCGTGACGTGCGAGGTCGCGCCGCGACGAGGGCGGCCCCCGTTCGTGGTCGACGCGGGCGGAGTTCGCGTGCGCGTGATGGGCACGAGGTTCACCGTCGCGCGAGACGACTCGGCGACCTCGGTGGTCGTGGATCACGGAGTCGTCGAGGTGAGCGCGAGCGGCCAGGTGACGGTGCTCCACGATGGCGAGCGGTGGCCGAGCGCGGGCGCGAGCGTGAGCGCAGGCGCAGGTGTGAGCGCAGGCGCGAGCGCGAACGTGAACGCGGGCGCCGGTCCGGACCCGGCCGCGAGCGTGATCGCGGCTCCCCAGGGCATCGATCCGGGCGCGGTCCCGGCGAACGCGCGACCGCACTCGAAGGCACTCCAGGGGCCCTCTGCGGCGCCGGCGCCGTCGCCGAGCCGTCCGTCGTCGCCAGAGGTCGGGGCCATGGCGAACACCGCCCGCGACGCGGTTCCGGTGGCCGCTCCGGCCGCACCGGCCGCGGCTCCTTCGTCCCAGGAGGCTTACGAGGCGGCGGCCCGCATCGAGAAGACTCGCCCCGACGACGCGGCCGCCCTCTACCGCGGGATCGTGGCCGGCGGCACGGCGTGGTCTTCGAGCGCGCTCTTCGCGCTCGCGCGGCTCGAAGCCGACCGCGGGCATCATGACAGCGCCCAGCGCCTGCTCGAGGACTACCTGGCACGCTATCCGCGCGGCCTGAACGCCGACGACGCGCGCGCGCTGCTGCAACGCATGCGATGAGGCCCGTGCGCGCCGCGGTCTGGCGAAGAGCCACGGCGACATGCGCCGCCGGGCTTGCCGCGCTCGCCGCGACCTCGCCGGCGGCCGCCGCTTCCCATCGCGTCGCCGCGGTCGACCCCGACGACCAGCTCGCGCGGGCGCTCGAAGTCGCTCTCTCGCCCTGGGACGCGACCGTCGTGCAGGTGCACATCGAGACGCCGGGCGCGACGATGCCCATCGCCGCGGATCGCGCCCGGTCGATCGCCTCCGACGCGCACGCCGACGTGCTCGTGTGGGTCTCCGAGTCGGACGGCGGCCACGCGCTCTGGATCTACGACGTCGCCTCCGACCACGCGAGCGCGAGGACGCTCGAAGCCGCTCCGCCCTTCGAGCCGGCAACGGCCGCCGCGATCGCGCTCGCGGTCAAGACGCTCCTTCGAGGCACCGTCGTGGCGCCGCCGCCCGAGCGCTTCGGCGCCGAGGTCGTCGAGCCCGAGTGGATCCTCGGCACCTCGATCGGGGCCGCGACGCGGTTCACGACCTCGAGCCTCACCTCGGCGCGCGTCGCGCTCCACGCGTCGCTCTGGCCGGCGGGGCTCGGCCACCGATGGGGGCTCTCGGTCGACGTCGAAGACGGCCCCGGCCCGGAGGCCCGGAGCGACGCGTTCAGCGGCTCGCTGACCGACGGCGCCGCCCGCCTCGGCCTCGGCCTGCGCGTTCCGCTCGCCGGCTGGGCGACGCTCGAGCCCTCGCTCGGCGGCGCGCTGCATCTCTTGACCCTCGACGGCGTGGTGCTCGCCGAGCGCGCCAGCGTCAGCGTGCGCCGGCTCGACGTCGCGTTCGAGCCGCGCCTCGGGCTCGACTTCGCGTTCTTGGGCGGACGGCTCCTCGTCGGCCCCTGGGTCGGGGCGACCGTGCTCGGTCGATGGCAGCGCTTCCTCGTGCATGACGCTTCCGTCGTCGAGGCCGGCCCGGTCGGGATGGAGGGCGCCTTGCGACTCGCGCTCGCGATGCCGTGACCCGGCGGCGGCCGCTCCGTGGAGCTCGCCCCGCGCGACGACGAGCGTCGCGTCGCTGGACGCTGGCGGGCCTCGCCGGCGCCCTCGCCGCGGGTCTCGCCGGCGCCGCGTGCGGCCCCGAAGACATCCAGCTCGCGCACGACGACGCGTCCGTTCGCGAGGCGGGCGTCGACGGCGGCGGCGGCACGCTCCCGGAAGACGACGGGTCCCCGCCGACGTGCGAGGCCTCCGCCCCCCCGCCCGCGTGCCTCGCGCTCGGCGGCTCGTGCACAGTGGACCACGATTGCTGCTCGGCGCACTGCGCGTCGGACCTCTGCGTCCGTCCCGGCACCTGCGCGGGATTCGGCGTCGCGTGCTCGGTGGCCGCCGACTGCTGCAGCGGGCGCTGTGAGCCGACGACGGGCACGCTGGCCCTCGCCTGCCTCGCCGAGTGCAGCCCCGACGCCGTCGGCTGCGTGCGCGCCAGCGATTGCTGCGCGCTCGACTGCAACAACGGCGTCTGCGGCGGGGCCGAGTGCCTGCAAGAAGGCACCGACTGCGTCACCAGCGCGCAGTGCTGCTCGAACCTGTGCGACGCGACTCAAGGCAACAAGTGCATGATAGACCCCGTGGCCGCATGCCGCCCGTCGGGCGAGAGCTGCAACTCCGGAGGCAAGGGCTCGTGCTGCAGCCGCGTCTGCGACGACGCGCTCCAGCGCTGCGACCCGGGCCCCAGCGGCCCCGGCGCGTGTCGACCGCGCGGCGCGACCTGTTCGCAAGCCACTAGCGATTGCTGTAACGGCGCCCCGTGCGCGCCGAATGCAAGCGGCGATCAGGTCTGCACCGGCCAGCTCCTGGTCAATGGCGCGAGCTGTCAGGCCAGCTTCGAATGCATGAGCGGCAGCTGCACCAACAACCCACCTTCCTGCGGCGCGCGGCTCACGGCGTGCATCCCCACAGGCGCCGCCTGCGGCGACGGCGGGGCGTGCTGCTCCGGCATCTGCACGGGCGGCCTCTGCCAGTCCGGTTGTATCCCCGCGACACGCTAGCAGCTAGAGAGAACCGCAAAGGCGCGAGATTCCCCCCCGCCATGTGCCAGGAAGTGTCGCGCCATGACATCCACCGTCCGGGCCGCGAGAACAAAACAAAATACTTTGCGCCTTTGCGCCTTAGCGGTGTCTCCCTCTCACATCGAGACAGCGGCTTCGCTCTGGTGCCACAGGGCTTCGCCCAGGGCCACGTCGCGGGCTTCGGGGCTGGGCTCTTTCACGGAGCACTTGTCGTAATAGAGGCCGGTCTGCTCGGCAGCGGCCGGAGACGTCGCGCAGTAAAAGGTCGTCTTCGCGCCCTCTTCGGGGGAGATCATGCCCCGCTTCATGAGGCCGCGCACGGGCCAGGGTACACCGCGCCACACGTCGGTGGCCACGACGCCGGGGTGGAGCGAATAGGTGTTCACGCCGGTGCCCTCGAGCCGCCGGGCCAGCGCCGCGCTGAACATCACGTTGGCCAGCTTCGACACCGCGTACTCCGGCAGGCCGGTGATCGAGCGGGTGCGTTTTTGGAGCTGCTCCCACGGAGGAATGCCCCGCGCGTCGCTGTGGGCCTTGCTCGCCACGGTCACGATGCGCGCGGGCGCCGCGCGCTTGACGGCCTCGAGGAGGAGCCGCGTGAAGAGGAAGTGCCCGATGTGATTGACCCCGAACGCGAGCTCGTAGCCCGACGCCGTGAACCCGCGCGTGCCCGCCAGGCCGGCGTTGTTCACGAGGAGGTGCAGCGGCAGGTCGCGCCCGAGGAACGCCGCGGCGCACGCGCGCACCGAAGCGAGGTCGCCGAGGTCGAGCGAGAGGAGCTCGATCGGCCCTCCGTTCGGCGTCTTCGCGGCCTGAAGAGCCGCCGCGGCGCGTTCGGCCGAGCGGCACGCGATGAACACGTGCGCCCCGCGGCGGGCGAGCTCGCGCGCCGTCACGAGACCGATCCCGGTGTTCGCGCCGGTCACGAGCGCGACCTTCCCTCGCAGCGTGTCGGCCAGCTTCGCTTCGTCCGTCATGGTCCTGCTCTCTACTACGTCTCCGCCAGCCGGCGAACGCAGGCGGCGCCGGGCCGAGAAACCGCAAAGGCGCCGAGGCGCGAAGTATTTCAAGTTCGGGATAAAACAAAAGACCTCGCGCCTTTGCGCCTTCGCGGTTTTTCCCTACGGGTTCGAGCCGAGGTTCCGCGTCGCCTCGTCGCGCGCTTTCTTCACACGCGCGTCGCGGTCGCCCTCGGGGTCGAGGCCCTTCGCGCGATCGAGTTCGTGCACGCATCCGGCCCAGTCGTGCGCCTCGCAGCGCTCGAAGGCGCGCTGCCGCACCCCCTCGGCGACGTCGTGAAGCGTCGGCGGCAGGGGCCGGACCGAATCGCTCGGCCCGGGCGGCACCTCGGGGACGTACGGAGGCGGCGACCCGACGCGATCGGGCTCGCTCCTTCCGAGGAAGATCGCACCGAGCACGGTGAACGCGGCCGCGGCGAAGGCGGCCCACCGGTTCCGGACCGTGCGTCGCGCCGCCGAGAGCTCGTTTCGCACCGTGGAGTGCGCGAGCTTCATCTGCGCGGCGATCTCGGGCTGCGGCACCTCGTCGGCCGCGCTCGTGAGGATCGCGGCCTGCCGCGCGGAGAGGCGTCCGGCCTCGATCTCGGCGCGCACGAAGTCGAGCTGTCGCTGCTCGTCGATCCGATCGCCGGCGTCGCCGTGGTCGTTCGCGGCGCGCTCGTCGGGGTCTTCGCACGGGCCGGCGTCGACCTTCGACCGGCGGTGCGTGCGCCGGAGCGTGTCGATCGCGAGATTGCCGGCAATCGTCTGCACCATCGCGATGCATTCGCCGAGGGTCGCGGGCGGCGGCGCCGCGAGGAGCGCGCGCTCGAGCACGACCTGTCGATGATCTTCGAGGTCGGCGCCCCGGAGACCCCGCCGACGCAACGTGCTCTCGATGGCCCGGGTGGCCTCGGGGAGGACGAGCCAGACGGCGTGCGGAGGTTGGACTGGACGCTGCGCGGACATGCCAGAACCCCTCTCTGCCTGGATCAACCGCTCGAGCAGGATATTCTTACTCGAGATGAGTGGGTCACGTTAAGCGTTATCCGGGATGGCCTCTGAATCTCGGGGGGTCCGAGAAGAACCCCAGGGCCGCGAGATAGGACGCGACGGCCTTGCCGGCTCGGGCCGAGCCGCGCATCGTTCGCGTGGAGACCTCGGTGCTCGTCCCGATGGCCTTCGTGTTCTTCCCGAAGGCCTTTGGGCTTCTCGCGAAAGCGTCCGCGCTGTTTCCGAGAGCCTTCACCCTCTTCTCGCGAGCCTTCGGCGCTCCTCCCCAGGGCCTTTGGACTCTCTTCGAAGGCCTCCGCGCTCTTCGCGAAAGCCTCCGCGCTCTTCGCGAAAGCCTCCGCGCTCTTCGCGAAAGCCTCCACGCTCTTCGCGAAGGCCTCCGCGCTCTTCGCGAAGGCCTTGGTCAGAAATGCGGGAACCCGCAAAGGTCGAACACCTGGGCGACCGTCGTGCGGCCAATCGCGGCGCCCAGGTCGGGGCAATACGGGCAGCCCGGGAAGCTGATGACGTGGGTCGTCGGTCCGAAGCACGGGCCCCGCCGAGCCCCTCGCACAAAAGTTTTTTCGAAAATCGTAAGTACAGATCGCCCGCTCCGTCGTCTTCCCCTTGTGAACGGGACGCGCAACCCCGCGCGGCTCGAAACCCGCCCCAAGGGGCACGCACGAAGGAACCGATCATGAACAGCAACAACCGCACGACCATCAAGACCCGTAACACCGGCGTCTCCGCCGGAATCGACAAGCACATCCCCTCGCCGATCCTCATCGGCGGCGTGACGTACACGCCGCCGGAGCTCAAAGCCGTCTTCGTCGCGCAGACGGCGGCGCTCGCGGCCTCCGACGCGGCGCACAACCAGTGGCTCGACGAGGTCCAGGCAGAACGAGACGCCAGCAAGGAAGCCAACGCCGTCTACTCTCTCCTCCGCAGCTTTCTCATCGGCCAGTACGGCACCGGCGCGAACGCGATCCTGAACGACTTCGGGATGACGACCCCGAAGGCCGGTGGCCCCAAGACCGTCCAGGTAAAGGCCGAGGCGGTGGTGAAGGGCAAGGCCACGCGCGCGGCCCGCCACACCATGGGCAGCGTGCAGCGAAAGGCGGTCACGGGAACGACCGTCGCGGCGACGACGACCACCCCAACGACGCCGCCGACGGCGACGGCGCCCGCGCCGGTCACGCCTGCGCCAACGATGGCGCAAACGAAGATCGTCCCGTAGTCCCGTAGGTGGTCATCGCGCTCGGGCGCGCATCGACACAGAGACGCCGGGTGCCTCGCGCGATCTTCGCGAGGCACCTGGCGCCGTCGAGACGTAACCGTCTTCAGGGTTGTACTGTTGCTCGCGGTGTAAGACGCCCGACTCGACGGCGTTGTGCGCGTACACGTGCAGCGTGCCGTGCAGCCCCACGGACTATCAGCCGGGCATCTGCAACGACGGCTGTGTTCAGGACCTTTAGCCTGATCTCGATGTGACGGTCGGGCGTGTGGTGATCCCTTTGGTGATCCCTTCGCCGCCGAACACGCTGTGCGCGCCCAGCGCCACTCCGTGTGAACCGCGTGCGTCAGATCGCGAGCGCCGCGACAGCCCATCGAGGCGCGTCATTCGAAATACCCGATAACGAACGACGGAACACCGTGTGCAATGGGGTCGAACCATGAGGGGGGAAGCTCGCTTTCTCGCCGCCGTGGCGCTGTCCGCGGTGGGCGCTTTCGCGACAGCGTCGAGGGCCGACGGGCGCGACGCGGCCTCCGTTGGAGCGCCGCCGTCGACTCCGGCCCCGAGCGGCGCACCCTCGCCGGCGTCGACCGAAGAGCCGTCGCACGCCCCCGCGCCGGCCTCGGGCCCACGCGAGCGTCGCGCGTGGTACGGCGGCGGGATCCTCGCCATCGACGCGCTCGCCTTCACGCTCCCCATCGCGGCGCTCTTTTCTCGCAGCACGGGCGTCGCCACGGCCGTCGTCGCCGCGAGCGTGACGGCCTACGTCGTCGGGGGTCCGATCGTGCACGCGGAGAGCGGCGCCAGCGGAGCCGTCGTCGGTGGGAGCCTCGCCCTGCGCCTGGGCCTCCCGCTCCTCGGCGTGGTGTTCGGCTTCGCGGCCGGCAGCGCCGCCGACGCGAGGTGCGCCTCGTCGCCGACCGGCGACGGTCTTTGCCTGGCGAGGGTTAGTTACTCCGCGCTCGGCATTCTGGTGGGAATGGTGACCGCTTCCGCCATCGATATTGCCGCGCTCTCGTGGAAGACCGAAAACGATCCTTCGACCCCGGCTCCGAAGGCCCACGCGCTCCGCCTCGCGCCAATCTTCGGAATGACCCGTGAAGACCGGCGCTTCATGCCCACGTTCGGAGTCGGGGGGAGCTTCTGACATGGGCCATGAGCCCCACCGCCGCTTCGCCTTCTATCGATCGGGGCATTCGAGCGAGAGAGAGATTGGCCGCAGAGGGCGCAGAGGGCGCAGAGGGAAAAGGGGGTTGTGCGCTCCTGCGCCGGATCCGCCGCGCAGGTCTCCAGCCTTCGACCCCAATCTCTGCTCTGCGCCCTCTGCGCCTCTGCGGCCCATCTCCCTCTCTAAGCGACCGCCGTGCCTCGGCTCTTGTCGAGGGCCCACGCCAGCAGCCTCTCCGGCGCCCACGCGTTCGCGATCCGCTCGGGGTCGATCCAGGCGCGCTCCGCGTTGAGGGCCGCGAAGCGCACGCGTTCGAGCTCGCCCGCCTCGTGGGCGTCGCTCGTGAGCACGAACGTCACCTTGCGGTCGCGTGCGCGGCGGAGCACTTCGACCGACAGGTCGAGCCGCGGGAGCGAGCCGTTGACCTCGAGGGCGGTGCCGGTCGCCTCGGCGGCGTCGAAGACGGCGTCGAGGTCGAGATCGATGGGCGGCCGGCCGCCAATGACCCGCGCGGACAGGTGACCGATCATGCGCACCGCGGGATCCTGCATCGCGGTCACGATGCGCCTCGTCTGCGCCGCGCGATCGAGCTCGAAGTGGTCGTGCACGGACGCGAGGCACCAGTCGAAGCCGCGCCGGAACTCGAGATCGTAGTCGAGCTCTCCGTTCGGGCCGATGTTCAGCTCGACGCCGTGGAGGAGGCGCATCGAGTCGCCCAGCGCCGCCTGGAGCGCGCGCACCTGGGCTCGCTGCTCGAGGAACGCGTCGCGCCCGACGCCGGCGAGCGTCCCCTCGGCGTGGTCGGTGATCGCGAAGACGCGGTGGCCGCGCGCCTTCGCCGCGGCGACCATGGCCTCCATCGGCGACTTCGCGTCCTTCGAGAGCGACGTGTGGAGGTGAAAGTCGCCGATCACGGCGCCCACGGACTTCGGGAGCGTGCCCTTCTCGGCGGCCTCGATCTCGCCGCAGTCTTCGCGCAAGACGGGCGCGATCCACGCGAGGCCGAGCGCCGAATAGATGGCCTCTTCCGTCTCGCTCGCCACCACCTTGCCGCCCTCGATCTCCGAGAGCGCGTACTCGTTGAGCGTCCAGCCGCGGGCGAGGGCGCGCATCCGGAGCTTGATGTTGTGCCCCTTCGACCCGGTGAAATAGAGCTGCGCGGCGCCGAGCTGGTGGGCGGCCACGACCCGGAGATCGATCTGCGTCCCGCGATGGGTGACGACGCTCGTCTTCGCCGCGCCCTGGACGAGCACGCGCTCGACCACGTTCATCGAGACGAGCGACGCCATCACGGGCTCGGCCGCCGCGGCGGCGACCACGATGTCGACGTCGCCGATGGTCTCGGCGAAGCGCCGGAGCGAGCCGCAGTACGCAGCGTGGGTGACGCCCGGCACGTCGCGCAGGCGCGCGAGGATGCGCTCGGCCAGCGGGAGCGCGACCGACACCGGCGTACGCCCCATCTGCCCCTGCGCGTCGAGGCGCGCGAGCGACTCGGCGAGCTTGTCTTCGGATTTGGGGCCGAACCCCTTGAGCTCGCGGAGCTTGTGCTCGGCGAGCACGCGGCGAAGGTCGTCTACCGACTGGACGCCGAGCTCGGCGCGCAGCCGCTTGATCGCCTTCGGGCCGAGCCCCTGGATGCGCGTCAGCGCCACGATGGCCGGCGGGTGCTTCTGGCGGAGGCCCTCGAGCTTGTCGACCTTCCCCGTCTCGAGCAGCTGCCGGATCTTGGCGGCGGTGCTCTTGCCGATGCCGTCGATCTTCTCGAGCTCCTTGGCGGTGAGCTTGGCGAGATCCGTGGACTGCGACTCGATGCCCTGCGCGGCGCTCTCGTAGGCGCGGACGCGAAACGACTGGGGGTCGCCCTCCTCGAGCATCGTGAGCTCGGCGAGCTCGCGAAGCATGTCGAGGATGTCTTGCTTCGAATCGGCCATCTACTCGTACATGACGTACTCGGGCCGCGGCGTCAGGGCCAGCACCTGTTTCGGCGACATGATCTGGCTGCCCTGAACGCGGGTGTCTTCGTCGAAGAAGAGCTTGAACCCCGCGTGGACGCCGGTGGTCATGGTCTTCACGAGGTAGTTGTAGGTCTCGATCTTCGAGTGCATCGGGCCGAGGCCGTCGACGCTCTTGATGACCGCGACCCCGGGGTACGGCTTGAGCTCGGCCTCGTCCTTGACGGAGAAGACCTGGCGGTTCACCTGGTGGAAGACGAGCGCCTTCTCGGGCAGGTGGTTCTTGTCGATGATCTCCGAGAGGTAAGCGGCCACGTCGTTGATCGTCTGGCCGTCGGTGTTGCCGTAGTATTTTCCGGGCGTCTGCTTGCCCCGCATCGCCCACTCGGGGTCGAGCGCGATGCCGACGTCGGGCTCGCGGAGATACGACTCGAACGTCTTCACTTCGGTGACGAAGTCCGACTGACCCGGCTGGATGTTCAGGAGCAGGATCCCCTTCGACGCGCGCGCCAGGCGCAGGTACTCGTCGACGATCGAGTCGTCGACCCGGCGCCGGTACTTGCCGTCTTTCCCGGCGCCCGACTGCACGACCACGGCGATGAGCTCGAACACGGGCAGGAGCTTGCGATCGTCGCCGTATTTCGCGGCCTGCGCTTCGAGCTTCCTGGCCTTGTTGGGCAGGTTGCCCTGGAGCTCGCCGAGCTCGGGAGCGCCCGGCGTGCCGCAGAACCCCACGAGGCGATAGTCGGGGAAGAGCTTTCGCCCGCCCCGCGGGAGCTCGGACGCCGCCGGCGCCAGCGCCGCTGCGGGCGGGGGCGGCGGCGTCTCGCTACGCGTCTTCCCCGCGTCGGCCCCCCCCTGCCGGGCCGCCGTGAGGGCGGGCGCCTGGGCGGGAGAGTGGGCGGGAGACACCGTCGCGCAGGCGGCGAGCATGGCCAGCGTGACCGCCACGGCGACGAGCGACGAGCGCGCGCGGCGACCGGAGCGCGACCACGTCGGTTGCGGCGCGGGTCCGTCGTAGGACTCGTAAGCACCGAGCGCGAAGGCGAGGTTCATGGTTTCCCAATATACAACGGCCCGTCTGCGCACTCACGTTTCCTGACATTCACGAGGTCACGGCTCCTTCGAGGCCACCCGGTTTGACGTAGAGCGCGCCGGCCACCTTGGCAGCGCCTGGAGCCGGCGGCGGCTAAGCGGAACGGGCCCGGCTCGGCGGTCGCCGCGCGCAGCCGGACCACGGTCACGTTTGCGTCCGGCGAGCACGGCGCGCGTCGAGACGGGTTCGTTCCGCGACGCCGGCGCTGGCTCCAGAACGGTTTTCCCGCGACGTGCGCCTGCGATACCGTGTCGTTGCGAATGTCCAGCATGGCTTCTTCTCGCGTGAGCGCTGTCACGGTGCCGTTCGTCGCGATGATCGCGAGCGTCATGCTCGCCTGCGGCGCCCGCTCCCTCCCCGCACCCGAGCCGGCGCCGACCGCCAGCGCCGCCAGCGCCGCCACGGCCGACGTGCCCGCGCTGGAGACGAGCGCGCGCCCGAACCCCGCGCTGATCTCGCGCAAGGTCTTCTTCGAACCGGTGGTCCGGTCGCAGGTCCAGATCAGCCCTGACGGCCAGCGAATCGGCTGGCTCGCCGCGGTGGGGAGCGTCGTCAACGTGTGGGTCGGACCGGCCGACGACATCAAGAAAGCGCAGCCCGTTACACGCAACGCCAGCGACGACATCGACCGCTGGTGGTGGGCGTACACGAGCGATCGGATCCTCGTCGCGCAGGACCACGACGGCGACGAGAAGTGGCACCTCTCGGCCGTCGACCTGACGAAGAACGAGGCGAAGGACCTGACGGCCGTCGACGGCGTGCGCGCCGAGCTCGTGGGGCTGAGCCCGAGGCGCCCGAAGGAGGCGCTCATCGCCCTCGACGACCGCGACAAGAAGGCCCCCGACGTCTACCTCGTCGACCTGACGACGGGCACGCGCAAGCTCGTGCAGCAGAACGACGGCGGGGCGGGCGCGTGGATCGCCGACGCCGATCTGCGCGTGCGCTTCGCCGTGCACACGAACACCGACGCGAGCGTCGAGATGCTCGTGCCCGCGCCCGGCAAGGCCCCGTGGAAGCCGTTTCAGCACGTGCCCATGGAAAACGCGCTCTCGATCGAAGCCGTCGACTTCGACAAGACGGGCAGCGCGCTGCTCGTCAAAGACAGCCGCGGCCGCGACAAGGGCGGCCTCTTCGCGCTCGACACCAGGACGGGCGCGCCCACGCTGCTGGTCGAAGATCCGCAGTCCGACGTGGGCCAGGTGCTGGTTCACCCGACGAACAAGACGGTCGAAGCGGTGACGTTCGACCGCGAGCGGCCCGTGTGGAAGGTCGTCGACCCGTCCGTCGAGGGCGACTTCTATTACCTGCAGACGTTCGGCGACGGGACCCTCCTCGTGACCAGCCGCTCGCTCGACGAGCAGCGCTGGATCGTCGCCTACGCGCACACCGACGGTCCGACGCACTTCTACCGATACGACCGGGATCCGGACATCCCGGGCAACCCGGGCAAGGCCACGCTGCTCTTCAACGATCGCGACGACCTCGAGAGGGTGCGCCTCTCGATGATGGTCCCGGTGACCCTCAACGCGCGCGACGGGCTCGATCTCGTCACCTACCTCACGATCCCGTATTTCAAGGACCCGAGGAGCGAGGGCCGGCCGACGGCGCCGCTGCCGATGGTCGTCGTCGTGCACGACGGACCGTGGTCGCGGGCCTCGCTGACGCTCGACGCGACGCACCAGTGGCTCGCGAGCCGCGGCTACGTGGTACTGACGGTCAACTACCGGGGGTCCACGGGCTTCGGGCAGAAGTTCGCCAACGCCGGCAACCTCGAGTGGGGCGGCGCGATGAACGCCGACCTGGTCGACGCGGTCCGGTGGGCGGTCGAGCAGAAGATCGCCGATCCCGCCGCGGTCGCGATCATGGGCGAGGGTTACGGCGGGTACGCGGCGCTGGCGAGCCTGGCCTCGAGCGCCGACACCTTCGCATGCGCCGTCGACTTCGGCGGGCCGGCGAACCTCTTCACGTTCCTGCAGACCGCGCCGCCGGGAGGGCCGATGCAGCCCGAGGCGCTCGCCCATCGGGTCGGCGACTATCGAACCGACGAGGGCAAGAAGCTCCTGTCCGATCGCTCGCCGTCGGCGCACGTCGGCGGCATCAAGGGCGCCGTGCTGATCGGCCAGGGCAAAGACGACCCCGCCGTGAAGGAAGCGGACACGGCGCAGTTCGTCGCGGCGCTCGAGGCGGCCCACAAGGGAACGAGGAGCCCGGTGATTTACGCCGTCTATGCCGACGAAGAGCGGACGCTCAGCGATCCGACCGACATGACGAGCTTCCGCGCCGTGGCCGAGGTCTTTCTTGCGCAGTGCCTCCACGGCGAGTACCGCCCCATCGGCAACGATCTCGACGGCTCCACGATCAGCGTGCCCGTCGGGGCCGGCGCGATCGCCGGCCTGCGAAGCGCGCTGGCCGCCAAGAAGTAACGCGCGCTCGCTGCCTGGCGTGCTCATGCGGTCACGCGATCGGAGGCGGCCGCCGGACCCGCGATCGAGCCGCCCGTCGGCCGCGCGTTGGCGCGGACTGCCTTCCATGCGAATGTCCTGATCGACACATGCGGTCCTTGCGGACGAAGACGCGGATACGGGCCGGCGAGGGCCTGGTCGTCGTTCTCGTGGCGGCGCTCCTCCCGGCCTTCATCGCGTGCAGCGGCGCCGACGGCGAGCTGTTCCTCGCGCCGTCCGATGCGGCGGCGGAGACCGACGCCGCCCTCGACGTGACGAGCGACGTGCCGCCCGACGGCAGCGCCATGGCCTCGATGGACGGCGCGGGCGAGCGGCGGCTCGACGCGTCCCGCGCGAAGGACGCGAACGGAGCGCGCGACGCGACCGAGGTAACCGAGACGTCGGCTCCCCTCGACGCGAGGGCCGACGGCGAGAGCACGCGGGACGCGCGGGCCGATGCGTTCGCGCCGGACGCAGGAGTCGACGCGGGAACCGACGGCTCCGATGGCAAGGTTCCCGACGCGGGCGTGGCGGACGCGGGGGCAAGCGAC
>CALFNG010000453.1 GCA_937902985.1 uncultured Myxococcales bacterium | reverse complement strand
TTCGTCACCCCACCAGATACGTGCGCCCGCGCGTGGACGGGATCCGGCTGAGTAGTGCTAGAGACGAGAAACCGCAAAGACGCGCAGACACGTATCGGGAGCCATCAAATCTCTGCGTCTTTGCGCCTTCGCGGTTTCTCCGCTCGCGCGGTTGCGAAGTGGGCGGAAATACGTCAAGAACCCGCATATCGAGTGGTCTCTGTTGCACTAAAGGAGCGCATTCGGCACCGCCTGGCCGACGAGGTGGGTCGGATCCAGAAGCAGGCGCCGTTCACGGTCGCGCTCTGTTATCCGTCGCCTTACTCGGCGGGGATGAGCTCGCTCGGGTACCAGCGAATCTACCGTGCGCTCATGGATGCGCCTGGAATCGCCTGCGAGCGGGCGTTCCTCGACGACGAGTGTGAGTCCGACGCGGCGATCGCCGCCGAACACCCCGTCACTTACGAGTCGATGCGACCCATCGAGCACCTGCCGGTGCTCGCGTTCAGCGTGGCCTACGAGCTCGAGATCGCCGGCCTCGTGCGCATGCTCAATGCGGCGAACATCCCGGCGCGGCGGCGCGAACGCGACGAGCGGCACCCCCTGGTCATCGCAGGCGGTCCGCTGACGTTCTCGAACCCGATGCCCCTCGCGGGCATCGTCGACGCGATCGTCGTGGGCGAGGCCGACGCGCGCGCCGTGCTCGTCATCCGCGCCGCGGAAGAGGGCGGAACGCGCGCCGACCAGCTCGACCGCCTGGCGAAGATCCCGCATGTCTTCGTCCCGACGCATCACCGCGAGCTCCCTACCGTGGGCGCCGAAGACGACGCGATCCTGCCCGCGCACTCGGCGATTCGAACGCCGCACACCGTGCTGTCGAACATGTTCCTCATCGAGACCGAGCGCGGCTGCTCGCGTGGCTGCAGCTACTGCGTGATGCGTCGCTCGACCAACGGCGGCATGCGGATCGTGCCTGCCGAGCGCGTGCTCGAGACCATTCCGGCCGACGCGCATCGCGTGGGCCTCGTCGGCGCCGCGGTGAGCGACCACCCCAAGATCGTCTCGATCGTGAATGCGCTAGCGGACCGCGGGTGCGAAGTCGGTCTCTCGTCGCTTCGCCCGGATCGCCTCGCCAATACCGAAGGCTTCGTTGCCGCGCTGGCCCGGGTCGGTTACCGCACCCTCACGACCGCCATGGACGGGAGCAGCGAGCGCGTACGCGAGACGCTCGACCGCCGCGCGCGCCCGAAGCACCTCCTCGAGTGCGCCGCGCTCGCCAAGCGGCACGGGATGGACCGACTCAAGCTTTACTTGATGATCGGAACGCCCGGCGAGACCGACGCCGACGTCGACGAGTGCATCGCCTTCACCGCAGAGATCTCGCGCATCGTGCCTCTGGCCCTCGGAATCGCGCCCTTCTGCCCGAAGCGGAACACGCCCCTCGACGCGGCGCCGTTCGCCGGGATACGCGCGGTCGAACACTCCCTCGATCGGCTCCGCAAAGGCCTCCGCGGCCGGGTCGACGTCCGCGCGACGAGCGCCCGCTGGGCGTGGGTCGAGTACGTCCTCGCTCAGGGCGGCGAGGCCGAGGGACTCGCCATCCTCACGGCGGTCACCGAAGGCGGATCGTTTCGCGCCTACGAGCGGGCCTTCGCCGCCATCGAGCGGACGCCGCGCCGAAAGCTTTCACTCGCGACCGACTCGCCGTAATCTGCGCCTGGCCGAAAGCCTATGGCGCGAGTCTCAGCCGCCCGAATCGAAGCTCGTCCCCCCCCAGAGGGGCCGCCCGCGCGTCCGTTCATCAAGTGGGCCGGCGGCAAACGTCAGCTACTCCCGTCGCTGCTCAAGCACGCATCTCCGAATCCCTCAAGATACTTCGAGCCGTTTATCGGAGGAGGAGCGTTGTTCTTTGCTCTGCGTCCTCGGCGGGCTGTGCTTGCCGACGTTAACGCGCGCTTGATTCGAACGTACAGAGGCGTTCGAAACAACGTCGAAGATGTCATCCGCCTGCTTCGGAGCTACCCGCACGATTCCACCTTCTTCTATCGTTTCCGAGAAGCGAACGTGGACGGCGGCTCGGACGCTGAAGTCGCCGCGTGGTTCATCTATTTGAACAAGACCGGCTTCAATGGGCTCTACCGTGTCAATCGCGACAACCGCTTTAACGTCCCGTTCGGTCGCTACGCAAGCCCGAACATTTGCGACGAATCCACGTTGCGCGCGTGCTCGGCAGCGCTCGCGGATGCGGAATTGCTCGTGGATGATTTCGAGGTCGTCGTAGCAAAGGCGAAGCGGGGAGACTTCGTCTACTTCGATCCGCCCTACGTGCCCCTATCGACTACCTCTTCGTTCACGTCCTACACGTCGAGCGGTTTCGGCAATGCTGAACAGAAGCGTCTGCGCGACCTCGCGACTAGGTTGAAAAAGCGGGGCGTCCGTGTGCTGCTGTCGAACTCGTCGGCGCCGCTCGTTCGCAACCTATACGCGGACGGCTTCGACCTGATCAAAGTATCCGCCACGCGAGTCGTCAACAGCAAAGCGACGGCACGGGGCTCCATAGTCGAACTACTCATCAAGTAGCCGAAATGAGCCGACGCGAACTGGCGCACCGATCCCGCTTGCATCGCCCGCCGTCTCGTTGTTGATCAGAAAAAATGCGGAGACGAACGTGAAGGACTCGAAACGAAAGGTCTTCGACGACTGGAACGCGCACCTTGAGGTCGCGTCGTCGGCCGATCCGGCAGACGACGTCGTCTCGTTCGCCTCGAAGTCAATCGGCCGCGATGTGAACGTCGAGGGCTCGCTCGTCCACCAGCCCGACGGCATCCGGTGCGCGGCCGTATCGGCTGGGATCAAGTACGAGGGCGTCCTCGACTTCACGGTCGTCAAGCTCGACGCCCCCGGGTCCGCGGCGGCCGTATTCACCAGGAGCCTGTGCCCGAGCTACGCCGTCCTCTACGGGCGCGAGGTGCTGGCGAACGGGCGCGCTCAGGTGCTCTCGGTCATCAGCAAGAACGCGAACGTCTTCACGCCGCACGGAGACGCCGACACGCGCACCATGGCGAGCTGGCTCTCCGAAGAGCTCGGGGTCGCCGCGACCGACATCGTGCCCTCGTGCACGGGCGTCATCGGCGTCGCGCTGCCCATGGACAAGATCAAGGCCGCCATTCCGGGGTTCGGCGCGAAGCTGCGTCCGGGCAAACTCGAAGACGCTGCGCGCGCCATCTTGACGACCGACCGCGGGCCCAAGGTGTGCTCCGTGCGCGTGGGGGATCTCGTGGTCTGCGCGATGGCGAAGGGCGCCGGCATGATCGAGCCGAACATGGCCACGATGCTGGTCTATTTCTTCACCAACGCCGACGTCGACGGCCCGGCGCTCCACGCCGTGCTCGCGGGCGCCGTCGACCGCACTTTCAACAGCCTGACGGTGGACTCGGACACGAGCACGAGCGACACCGTCGCCATTTTCTCGACGCGGAAGGTCGCGCTCGACGATGCGAAGCGCGCCGACTTCGAGGCCGCCGTGCGGGCGATGTCGATCAAGCTCGCCCGCGACATCGTCGCGCAGTCCGAGGGCGCGACGAAGCTCATCGAGTGCACGGTGCGCGTCGACTCGTCGCCCGAAGACGCGAAGATCATGGCGAAGAAGGTGGTCAACTCGCCCCTCGTGAAGACCGCGGTCCACGGCGGCGATCCCAACTGGGGCCGCGTGGTGATGGCGATCGGCAAGCCCGACGATCGGCTGACGCTCGGCGCGATCGACCGGAGCCGGGTGGTCATCGCGATGATGGGCCAGGTCGTCTTCTCGCGCGCCGAGCCCATTGCGATCGATCTCGACGCGCTCTCGCGAGAGCTGAAGGCGTCGACCCGTGTGTCGATCGACGTCCGCATCGGCGAAGGCCGGCACGCGGCCACGGTGTGGGGCTGCGACCTGAGCCGCCGCTACGTCGAGATCAACGCCGAATACATGACCTGAGCGCGCGAGGCGATCGATGGCCTGACGGTCGCGGCGATCGCGGGCTGCGGCGGCGCCGGCGGCCCTCAGAACACGACGACGCGCAGGTTCTTGCCCGCCGCGGCGCCCGCGGCGCTCACGTCGACCGTGCACGTGAGCGCGGCGTGGTGAACGCGCTTCGCCCAGCGAACGGCGGCGACGAGCGTGTCGCGCTCGACGGGATCGCCGCGATCGCCTCGCTGCTCGCGAACCGCGAGACGCCCGGCCACGAGAGACGCGAACGTGCACCCGGTCCCGTGCGTCGGCGGGATCGCGAGGCGCGGCGCCGAGAGCTCGATGAGCTCGCCGTCTATCGCGAGCACGTCGATCGCTTTCGTGCCCGCGAGGTGCCCCCCCTTCACGAGCGCGGAGCGCGCGCCGAGCGCGCAGAGTGCGAGCGCCGCATCGCGAGCCTCGGCGATCGTACGCACGCGGTCGCGCGCGCGGCCGCCGAGGAGCGCGAACACTTCGTCGATGTTCGCGGTCAAGAGCGTCGCACGCGGCGCGAGCTCTTCTCGCATCGCCGCGAGCGCGCCCGCAGCGAGAAGGCGCCCCGTGCCGAGCGTCGGCGTCATCGGCGTGTCGATCACCACGGGCACGCGCGGATACTTCGAGAGAAGCCTCGCCACGGCGTGAACGTTCTGACGACCGCCGAGGGCGCCCACCTTCACCGACGCCACGCGCTGAGCTTTCATCACCTCCAGCACCTGCGCCGAGAGCTCGCGGGCGGGCACGGGACGCGCGCTCCTGAGACCGCCCGTCGATTGCACGGTCAAGACGGCAAGGGCCGCGCAGCCGAACGCGCCCGCGGCGGTGAAGGCCCTGAGGTCCGCCGCGATACCCGCGCCGCCGCCCGGATCGAGCCCGCCGATCGCGAGCGCGCAGGCCCGCGAGCGGGCTCGACTCGAGCCGCGCGAGGCTGGAGCGGGGCGGGGCGCGCGCGAGGCATTTCGATTCGATCGATCGATGAGCATGTACGCACGCTAGTGGGTCGCGGTAGACGCGCTTAGCGTGATTGACAGTTTCGAGCGAGCCCTGTTACCTGGCATGAAGGGATGCGTGTGCGCCTCCGATCGACTGTCCGCACCGCAATCTCGATGGCCGCGAGCACGCTCGTCGTGGGCGTAGCCGCCGAGCGGCTGGCGCGCGCGCAGTGCGTCGATGACGAGCTGAAGCAAGAGCTCGTCGGCGGCCGCCATTACCGCGGGGTCGAAGAACGCCTCTTCACCAAGGCCTTCCGGCACGAGCTCTCCGCAATGGGCGGTCTCTACGCAGGCGACCTCTACTCGTCGAGCTGGGTGGTCGGTGGTGCGTACACCTTCCACTTTAGCGAGGATCTCGGCCTCGAAGCGAGCGTCGAATTCACGCGCTTTCGTAGCGCCGTCACCGATGCCTACGAGCGGCGCTACCCGCAGATCCAGGTGCTCGACAACCCCGACAAGCCGGGGCGCCTTTACTTCGGGCACCTCGTCTGGTCGTTCGCTTACGGCAAGCTCCGCTGGATGGGTGACGGCATCAGCCGCTTCGACTTCAACCTCGCCCTGGGCGCGGGCGCGACCGACGACTCCACGTCGCTCGGGGTCACGGGCAGCGCCGGCCTCGGCACGAAGTTCTACTTCGGCAAGTGGTTTGCCGTGCGATTCGACGCCCGCGACCACGTCTTGCGGGAGGTGCTGGTGGGCGACGAGCACCTGGTCAACGACTTCGTGGTCACGCTCGGGGCCAGCGTATTCATCCCGTTCGGAGGCTAAAGGGTCTTGGCGACCGGCAGCGTTCGGGCGCACCATCGATTTATGCGGAGGACGCGCGTGCTCGCCCGAGAAACGCTGGCGGCGGCGGTCGTCGCGACGCTGGCTACGCTCGGCGCCATCGAGGTCGGCGCGTTCGCGCAGTCCCACGCGAGGCCGGCCCGGACCCCCAAGCCCAAGCCCGCTGCCTCCGTGGGAGCCGACTCGACTTCCGACGACAAGACGGCCCCAGTTAGCACGGGCAGCGCTGCGCCCGGCTCGGCGCCCAGCGCGCCGGGCGACACCGGCCCCGTGCCTCCGCCGGCGGGCGACTCCGGCGACGGCGGCAAGCTGTCGCCGCTCAACCCGGGGGCGAACGAGTTCTCCGACGCGGGAATGCCCGCGACCTCTCTCGACTACGATCGCCTCCTCGCCGACATCGGCGGCCTTCGGGCGCGCGTCGCCGCGGTCAGCGACACGCTCTTTCATTCGCGCATTGCGATCGCGCTCGAAGCGAGCGGCGATCACGGACGGATCGCGACGCTCAATGTCTCGCTCGACGACGGCCTCGTGTGGACGTCTCCGCCATCGTTCCGCCCGGAAGAGGCGACGATCGTCTACGACCACGCGGTCGCACCCGGGCACCACGCGGTGACGGTGGACGTCGAGCGTCGCGATGACCGCAACGACACCTTCCGGACCGCCCAGCGATCGCGGTTCGTGGTCGACGTTCCGGTCGACGAAAGACTATCGGTCGATCTCAAGCTATGGGACGACTCGAGCATGGGCGGCGACTTCCCGAGCGACAAGTCCGGGCAGTACGACCTCCGCATCCGTGCGCGCGCCAAAGCGCAGCCGCTCCCGAGGTAATTTTCGATGAAAGCGCTCCTCTGTCGGGCCTTCGGCCCTGTCGACACGCTCACGCTCGAAGACGTTCCTGACCCGAAGCCCGGGGCCAGCGAAGTGCTCGTCAACGTCCGAGCATGCGGGATCAACTTCCCCGACACGCTGGTCGTTCAGGGGAAGTACCAGTTCAAGCCGGCGTTCCCGTTCTCACCGGGCGGCGAAGTGGCCGGCGTCGTCGAGGCGCTGGGCTCGGGCGTGACCGGCGTGAAGGTCGGCGACCACGTCGTCGCGATCGGCCCGTCTGGCGGCATGGCCGAGAAGTTCGTCGCCGACTCGTCGAAGGTCATACCCATGCCAGGCGGCGTCGACTTCGTCACCGCGTCTTGCCTCCCCACTGCGTACGGTACGACGCTCCACGCGCTCCGCGATCGCGCGCAGCTTCGAGAGGGTGAGACGCTGCTCGTGCTCGGAGCGGCGGGCGGCGTAGGGCTCTCGGCGGTGCAGATCGGAAAGCGCATGGGCGCGCGGGTCATCGCCGCCGCGTCGAGCGCCCAGAAGCTCGCGATCTGCCGCGAGAACGGCGCCCACGAGGTCATCGACTACGGCACGGAAGACCTGAAAGAGCGCGTGAAGGCGCTGACCGGCGGATCGGGCGCCAACGTCGTCTACGATCCGGTCGGTGGCAAGTACACCGAGCCGGCCCTGCGGGCTACGGCGTGGGAGGGGCGGTTCCTCGTCATCGGCTTCGCCGCCGGCGACATCCCGCGTATTCCGCTCAACCTGACGCTCCTGAAGGGCTGCTCGATCCTCGGTGTGTTCTGGGGCATGGCCATGATGCGCGAGCCCGTGCGGGGCCGCGCCCAGCTCAACGAGCTCCTCGCCTGGGCGGCTGACGGGAGCCTCAAGCCGCACGTGCACGCGCGGTATCCGCTCGAGCGTGCGCTCGATGCGCTGAAGGACATCGAACAGAGGCGTGTGCAGGGCAAGGCCGTGGTGATCATGGGGGACACGGCGTGAGACGGCTCCTGCCGATCGCGCTGCTCCCGTTGCTCGTGGGAACGGCTCAGGCGCAGCCGCCTGTCGCGCCAAGCGCGCCGCCGTCTGCGGGCGTGAACGCGGGGACGGGCGCGGGAGCGAACGCTGGCGACGCTCCAGCTGCGGCGGACCAGCTCTTTGCAGGGGCGCTACGCGCTTACCACGCGGCGCTCTTGTCGAGACGGCTGGGGCTCGAAGAGCTGCGGCGCGACGTCGTGGGCACGCGGGTGGCGGAGGCCGAGCAGCTCATGGCGACGGGCCGGATCGACGAGGCCATCGCGCGCCTCGCAGAGCTGGTCGAGCACCCGCAGTTCGAGCTGTTCGCCGACTCCGAAGAGGGCCGCGCCGCCGTGTTCCGCCTCGGCGACGCGCTCGCGACAGCGGCCCTGTACGAACCTGCCCGCGTCTACCTCCGCCGCGTGCTCGCGACCAAGGGCTCGTGGGACGGCGGGGGCACGTGGGCGCGCCGGGCCGTGCGCCGGCTCGTCGACATGGCCCTCGAGAGCCAGGAGTTCGCGCCGATTGCGCGCGATCTCGACAGCGTTCCAGCGAGCGCTCCCGAAGAGGTCCGGGGCGAGATCGCATACATGAACGGCCGCGCCCAGGAAGCCGTGGGCAGCCCCGACGGCGCGCTCGGCGCGTACGCGACGGTGACCCAGCGGTGCCGGTTCTGGGCGCAGGCGACCTACCTCTCGGGCCTCATCCAGGTCGAAAAGGGCAACGCCAAGGCCGGCGAGAACCTGCTCTGCAAAGTGGCCGATCCGAAGCGCAGCGCGGCGACCACGCCCTTTTTTGCGGACGAGAAGTTCTTCGCGGTACGCGATCTCGCGCGCCTGGGGCTGGGTCGGATCGCCCACGAACAGAGCCGGAACGACGACGCCAGCTACTACTACTACCTGGTCCCCAAGGACTCGGACCGTCTCGCCGAAGCGCTCTACGAGGCGGCGACGACGCGCTACGAGAAGAAGGACTACGAGGGCGCGCGCGAGCTCCTCGACGAGCTCGGCGCGCTGGGCATCCACCACCGCTACGAAGACGAAGCCTGGGTCCTCAGCGCGTGGATCGATCTCGCGCGCTGCAAATTCCCGGAGGCCGACCGCCAGCTCGTGGAGTTCCTCCGGCGCTACGAGCCCGTGCGGGACGCGGCGCGACGGATAGGCGACAGCGACGCGTCGACGCAGCGCCTGCTCGCGGCGGTCCATTCGGGCAGCGACGCCGGCGGGGCCGAGATCGGTGGCACGAGCCCGGAGGTGGTGCGCACGATCGCCGCCCTCGTGCGCGTCGACTCGGCTTACGACCGGGTGCTCCGCCGGCGCGCGGTGCTCGAGCGCGAGGCGTCGGGTCTCGTCGCGGCGTCGGGCGCCCTGGGCGACATGCAGCGCACGATCGCGACCCATGGTGGGGTCCGGCCCTCGGCCGAGCTCGCAGACGACGCTGGAATCAAGGCCAGGCGAGCGCGCGAGGCGAGCGACGGGATCGAGCACGCGCTCGCCGACCTCGAGGCCGCCAAGGCTCCCGCCGAGCAGCTGGCGCCGCTACGACAGCAGCTCGCCGACCTGCAGTCGCAGCTCGTCAGGGGCGCTGGCGCGGCGGGCGATGCGAGCAGATCGGGCGGCCCGTTGACGGGAGCCGACCTGCCGGATCTCTTGCGAGCCGACATCGCCAAGGCCGGCGAGTTGCAGACGCAGATCGCGGTCGCGCGCAAAGACCTCGCGACCGCCGAGTCGGGGCTCGCGAAGGACGCGCTGCACCGCCTCGATCTCCGCCTGTCGCGCCTGCTCCGCCGCGCGCGTCTCGGGCGCATCGAGAGCGTGCTCGGCCGCAAGCGAGCGCTCGAAGTCGAGGTCGAAGCCATTCGCCTCGGCTACCTGCCGCAAGACGCGGTCGACTCACTCGAGGCCGCTCGGTACCTCGAGGACAACGAAGAATACTGGCCCTTCGAGGGCGACGATTGGCCCGACGAGTACGTCGGCGGCGAGACGAAGTAGCGCTCCGGCTCTCTGCGGCTAACTCTCGCTCTGCGAGCGCGGCTGTTGCCCCGGACAGGACGTCCGGGGCTTGACCGCTTCCGCTACTTCTGGATTGGGGCGCCGCACTGGCCGGCGATGCCGTTGCCGCCGCATGTCTCGGGCGGAGTGCAGCTTCCGCACGACGGGATGAGGCCGCCGCAGCCGTCGCCCGCGGGGCCGCACGCGATTTTGATGTCCTGGCAGGTCTCCGGGACGCACCCCTTCTGCCCTCCGCACGTGGCCGGCGCGCCGCCGCCACCGCAGGTGGCGGGCGGAGGGCAGCCGCCGCAGCCCCCCTGGATCAGGTTGCCGCAGCCGTCGCCCGCGGGGCCGCACATGATGTTCTGGGCCGCGCACGTCAGCGGGACGCAGGTGGTCATGCCGCCGCACTGACCGGCCACGCCGCCGCCGCCACACGTGGTCGGCGTCGGGCAAGAGCCGCAGCTCGGGATCACGTTGCCGCAGCCATCGCCCGCGGGACCGCAGTCGATGTTTTGCGCCTGGCACGTGAGCGGTACGCAGGTGTCGCCCGGGGGGCTACCGCAAACGCCCGGTGTTCCTCCGCCGCCGCAGGTCTGACCCGTGGGGCACTGGGAGCAGTCCGGCGTGAGGCCGCCGCATCCGTCGCTCTGCTGGCCGCAGATGCCGGGGTACGCCGCGCAGGTCATCGGCGTGCACGCGCCGGGAGGCGGCGAGCCGCAGACCCCGAGCGTGCCGCCGCCGCCGCACGCCTGACCCGCGGGGCAGTTCGCGCAGTTGGTCGTCGTGCCGCCGCAGCCGTTGCTCTGCTGACCGCACGTACCGGAAGGATACGACGCGCAGGTGAGCGGCGTGCATACGCCGCTGTCGGGGGCGCCGCAATGGTTCGCCACGCCACCGCCGCCGCACGATTGGCCGGTGGGGCAAGTGCCGCAGTTGGCCGTCAGCCCTCCGCAGGTATCGCCCTGCTGGCCGCAGGTGCCGGGGAAATTCGCGCACGTCTTGGGCGCGCACGTCGGAGGAGCCGGCACGCACGAGGCCAGGTCCCAGATCATGTATTCGATGATCCGCTCCTGCGAGGTCAACGCGGTCGCGTCGCACGCGGCGGGGAACGTCGTGCCGTTCGACTGGCTGCTGCTCACGACGTGGAAGTCGCTGTAGATCCCGTGCCCGCACTGGCTGGGCGTCGAGTTCGCTGCCGTCGGGACGGGCATGTCGAACGTGAAGTGCAGGAGCATCTGCGTCTTCGCCGCGTTCGTCGGGTTCGGGTCGGTGCCGTCGATCCAGTCGACCGACGAATTGAGCACCGTGTCGACGTCGTGGCGGCCCGCGGTGATCGTCACCTTCGGCGCAGCCGGGGGGGTGGCTCCGCCGCCCCCCGCGGGGTTCGAGTTCGCGAGCGCGCCCGTGAAGTTGAGCCACTTCACGAACGTGCCCGGGTTCGCGACGGGCACAGTGTTGCTCACGTTCCCCGTGAAGTTGACGCCGTTGGGCGAGGGGTTCGTGTTGTTGGTGTTCTGCTTCGGGTCCCACTGAGCAATCGAGCTCAGGTTGCCGTTCGTGTTGTTGTTCAGCCACGAGTAGCTGTAGTGGGTCGCGAAGAAGTGACCGCCGGCGTTGCCGTAGGCAGCCAGGTTCGTCAGTTCGGCGGTCGACTTGGTGATCGCCTCGCCCCAGCAAGGGAGCAGGATCTGGTCGTACGACAGGTACGTGCCATTGGTGCCCAGGAGGGCCGTCTCGTCGACCACGGGGGCAAGCTGGCTACCGGGGCTGCCGTTGCCCGAGGCCTGCGACTGGCTGGCCGTGAAGATGTGAATGCGACCCGGCTTCGGCGCCGTGCCGTTGGCGGGCTCGGCGGCCCACGTCGTGCGGCTGGTGAACTCGTTCTGGGCGACGCCCATCTTGAGGAGCACGCATTCGATCGGGTCGTAGGAGCCGGTCGAGATCGCCGTGAGCGGAATGTCACCTTCGCTCGACTTCGACGGCAGGTTCAGGTCCTGCGGGAGCGCGTTCGCCGTACACGACTTCGTGATCGCGAACGAGTACTGGCGCCGCCACTTGCCGAGCTGAATCACTATCGGAATCGTGTCGCCCGCGTTGGCGCTGACCGGCACGTTCGTGAGCGTGAACTGGCCGTTGTAGTCGGTGGTCGTCGTCACGAGCGGGCTGCCCGAGACGTCGGCGCCGCACTGGCTGCATTGGACCTGAGGAGCCGCCGGGTTGCTGTCGAACGGCGACAGGGCGGTGGTCGGGATGTAGACGAGCACGCCAGGCACGGGGTCTGGCGTGGTGTTCGCCGGCAGCCAGCGCACGGCATTGTTGGTCGCGTCGGTGCTCTCTTGCAGGCCGGCGCGCACGGTGCCGGTGAGAGTCGTCGTCGTTCCACCGTCGCACTTGACCTGCTTCTGGCAGAGGCCGGTGCACGCCGAGGTCGTGCCGCACTGGTTCGCCGAAGCCCCGCCGCAGAAGGCCGGGGCGACGCACGCGGGCCCGCAGGGACCGATGGTACCCCCGCAGCCGTCGGCCGCGAGCCCGCAGTTATATCCGAGGGTCACGCAGGTGGCCGGCTTGCAGGTGAGGATCGGGCCCCCATCGGCGCCGATTCCGATGTTGCCGCCGCACTTGCCGGCGCCGCCGCCGCCGCAGAACTGCGGGTTCGTGCAGCTGCCGCAGTTGGCCGTCAGCCCGCCGCAACCATCGGCCTGCTGGCCGCACGTGTTCGCGCCGAAGCTCGCGCACGTCTTCGGGGTGCAGAGGATGCCGCCGTCGGCCGCGATTCCGTTGCTACCGCCGCACTTGCTTGCCCCGCCGCCGCCGCAGAACTGCGGGCTTGTGCAGGTGCCGCAAAGGGGCGTCGTGCCGCCGCAGCCGTCGCCGACCACACCGCACGTCGCGCCGACATTCGCGCAAGTCTTTGCCGTACAGACGAAGATGGGTCCGCCGTCGGAGCCGACCCCGGAGTTGCCGCCGCACTTGTTGGGGCCGCCGCCGCCGCAGAACTGCGGGCTCGTGCAGGTGCCCGTGGCACTGCAGGGACCGATGGTCCCGCCGCAGCCGTCGCCCGCCATGCCGCAGTCGAAGCCGTCATGGGCGCAGGTCCTTGGTATGCACCTGAGACCGCCGTCGACGGTCTTGCTGATGTCGCCGCCGCAGATCCCGGGGCCGCCGCCGCCGCAGAACTGCGGGCTGGTACAGGTGCCGCAGTTGGGGGTGAGCCCGCCGCACTCGTCGGACTGCTGGCCGCAGGCGTTCGCGCCGTAGTCGGCGCACGTCTTCGGCGTGCAGATGCTGCCGCCGTCGGCCGCCACAAGGGGACTCCCGCACTTGCTGAACCCGCCGACCCCGCACATATCGCTGCCGGAGCACGACCCGCAGTCGACGGTGCCGCCGCACCCGTCGGCGTTGACCCCACAGTCGTATCCGAGCGACTTACAGGTCGACGGAACGCAGCTGTTTCCACCGCCCCCGCTCCCGTCGACAGAGAACGTCCCCGGGTTGAACGCATCGAACATCGAAGCATCGAGGCTGCCTGGGATGTCGCCCCCCGCTCCGCCGCACGACGCAACGAGGACGAAAACGATCCCGACGACGGCAAACATTGAGACCAACCGGCCCACGTCACGCCTTCGCATCAAGCGTTCCTCCAACTTCATCGGCATCTTCAAGAAGGCATGGCTCCCACGCCTTACGCGAGAAGCGCCCACCTAATACATTATGCTTGTGTGTGAGCGGCCAAGCAATGTGCGCTGTACGCCTCGAGGCGTGTTTTTCACGTTCGCCACGTTCGCCACGTTCCCCGCATCGCCAAATCGTTTGAACCGATACAATCGGAGACTTGCGAGTCACCCTCGAACAGGCGCTCCTCTCGGTCAGGCGACGGCGAGCCGGGCGCGGAGCGATGGCGTTCGCAGCCGCAACGGTGACGGTTACCTTGCCGATGACCCTTGCGAGCCCTCTGTGGCTCGGCGCGCTCGGCGCGCTCGACGCAAGCCTTGCGCACGCGGCAAGCCCGAAGGCTGCGGCGGCATCGCCCGCGCAGCCCGCGGGGGCCGCGCCTCAT
>CALFNG010000452.1 GCA_937902985.1 uncultured Myxococcales bacterium | reverse complement strand
AGTTCGCCGCGGTGGCGCGGAGCGCGTCGAGGTTCGCGATCCGCTGCGCAGGATCCGGCCATCGGGCGCAGAGATGGACGGCGTCGAGCGCCGCGAGCGTCTCGTCGAGCGCCTCAGCGGGCGAGAGCATCGTCAGTCGGGCGCGAAGCGCGTCGAGCGCTCCCCGCCAGCCGCTCGGACGCGCAGTCGACGGCGCCGCTCGTCGATAGCTCTCCTCCGAAGCTCTCTCGGCCGCGTCGCGCAGACGCTCCGTGAGCCAGGCGTCGGGACCGAGCCCCGCCCAACCCGTCAACGCCTCGATCACGCTCAGGGCGAGCGCGTCACTGCCGTCGACCAACCACCGCAGCGCGGCATCGGCGAGTGTACCCTCCGGCGTTTCGAAGAGCCCCGCACGTGCGATCGCCGCGCGTACGCCGCGTGCATGGAGCGCCTCGGCGAGGCGAACGGCCCACTCGTTCGTCGCGACGAGGACGGCGACGTCGCTCGGCCGAAGCGGACGGACCTCCTTCGTCACGCGATCCAGAATGGGCGTTGCGTGAGGCGCCTCGAGTAGCCGGCGCACGCCTTCACCCACCGCCTCAGCGTCGTCGCTCACGCTTTCCGCGTCGAGCGCCCAGAAGCCGAACGGTGGGAGCCCTTCGAGGGCCTCGAGTGCGGGTCGGACCGGCGCGACGACGACCTCCTCGCGCGTGAAGCCGTGCCGCGCGAGAGCCGCAGCGAAGAGCTCGGAGCAAGCACGAACGAGCTCCGGCCGCGAGCGGTGGTTGTCGCCCAGGCGATCGGGCCTTCCACCATTGCGCCCCACCCATTCGGTCACGGCGTCCATCAAGACCGGGTCGGCTCCCGCGTACTCGAAAATGCACTGCTTTCGGTCGCCGACCCAGACCGAACGACCGGCGAGCGCGTGCAGCCGGACGAAGAAGGCGAGCTGGATCGGGCTCGTGTCCTGGAACTCGTCCACCACGATGAGCTGGAGCCTGCGCGACAGGTCGGCCCGGACACGCTCGTGGTCGACGAGGTCGAGGGCGCCGTCGATCATGTCGACGTAGTCGACGACACGGCGCTCTCGCTTCCAGTCCTGATACGCCACGAGCCCCGCGCGGGCGGCGTCGAAGATCGCATGCGTGGCGTCGCGAAGCTCCTGATGCAGCCGAGGGTGCTCGCCATAGCGGCCGGCCGCGAGGCGGACGCCATGGACGTGGACCTCGGATCGCTTCGACGGTGCCACCGCTGCAAGCTTCGACCAGCCCGACCAGCGGAGTTCGCCGTCGGCGAGGAGCTTCTTCGATGCCCTGAGAAGGGCGAGGGCGTCCGCCGTGTTCTTGCGGGGATCGTTCGCCGTGGAGAGCGCCGCGATCGATGCGTCGAGTTCTCGCGTGAGCGCGAGATCGAGGGCCTCGCCCTCGATCGAGGGGCGAGGAAGGAGCGCGAGGAGCCGCTCGACGGAGCGTTCCGCCATCGCAGCGAGTGCACCCGGCGCGATCCGGTTCGACCGCGCGAGCGACATGATGTCGGCGACCGGCGTGACCCAGTCGTTCCGCCGCGTTCGATGATCGACCCGGAGCTCGAGGCGAGCCGCAAGCTCGTCGAGCCGCCGGCGGGCGTCTTCATCGAGAGAGCGCTCGAAGGCCTGTCGGAGGAGCTTGGTCTCGTTGCCCGCGACGACGTCGACGCTGAGCGAGAGGCCCGCGTCGATCGCGAATTCTTGCAGCATCCTGAGCGCCGCCGCGTGAACGGTCCCGAGGTACGCGAGTGGAAGGCGCATCGCCTCGTCGTAGGCTTCGTCCTCGACGAGCTTGTGACGGATGCGCGCCTCGAGCTCGGCGTGCGCCCTCTTCGTGAAGGTCACCGCCACCAGTCCCGCGAGGTCGACCCGATCGACGCCGGCGTTCGCGCCGACCGCGGTGATGACCTCTTGCGTGAGACGATGCGTCTTTCCGCTGCCCGCGCTCGCGCCGATGATCGTGATTCCGGCGCCGCTCACGCGACGGCCTCCCACTTCTTTCCGCAGAGCGCGCCGTAACCGCAGTAATGGCAGCCCGCATCGGGCGGCGCTTGAAAATGTTGACCGTGACGCGCCTTGACCACGCCGAGCGCTTCGAGGAGGGGAAGCGCGCGCCTCGTGCCCGTCACCAGGACCCTGCCACCCTCGTGGCAGGCGATCACGTTCCTCGCGGTGGCCTCCACGCACCGCAAGCTCGTCTCGAGGGACGGGCCGCTCTCTCGGCGCGCCGGGTCCATGACGGGATCGGTCGACAAGATCTCGCCCGAGGAGAGCGCGAAATACCCCGCGCGCGGGAGCGACGGGAGGCCGTCTCTCTCGGCGACGGCCCGCGCGTACACGGCGAGCTGGACGGCGCGGCCCTGCGAGAGGAGCGATCGGTACGTCGCCACGCCCCACTTGAGATCGAGGATCGCAGAGTGGCCGTCGGTGCCGACGAGGCGAAGGTCGAGCCGGCCGTGAAGCGGGCCGACAGCGGAGGTCGTCGTGACGACCTCCTCCACGGCCGCGATGCGATAGCCCCTCTGCTCGAGGTACCTGTAAAGGTCACGCGCCGCGCGCAGTATCTGTCGCGTCACCTGTAGCCGCTCGACCGACGCACCCGGAACGACAAGCGTCGCGCCCTCGGTGCGGAGAAGAATCTCGAAACACTCCGCCGCACGTTCAAGGAACGAGGGCTCCGGGAGCGCGAAGGCGCCTGCCAAGTGAAGCTCTTCGATGAGACGGTGACCGAGGTTTCCGTTCAGAAAGGCTCCTGTGGCCACGCTCGACATCGCGCCCGAGCGGAGGTTGGCCCGGTGCTCGAAGACCCATGCGAGCGGGCAAGTGGCGATCTTCTCGAGGGATGTCACGGACATCGTTCCCTCGTCCCCCGTGCTGCGAAGGGCGCCGGATGGAACGCGCCACTCGCCGCGCGCTTCCGGCAAGTGCAGAGGCGAACACGTAGCAAGGCGCACGAGGCCATTCGGCTGAGGGCCGTCGAGCAGGCGTCGAGCGTCGCGGATCAAGCATGCGGCGCCGTGCTCCTCGAGCGCGAGGCGCGCTCGAATCTCGTCCCACATGGGGTGAGGCACGGTCGCCGTACCCTTGATGGTGCGTGGAACGATCAAGACGACGCGGTCGCGCGCGGCGAGCAATGCCCGGCGCCAGGCCGCGGCTTCGCTCCGAAGGACGGCAGTCGGATCGGCGAACGTGACACCGGCGGTACGCAACGCTTCGCACTCGTCGTCGTCCCACCGGAACCGCGTGGGCTGTCGCTCGACGGCCGACACGAAGCACCACATCCAGACCCGGTCGCACGGTGCGAGGAGGGCGGCGGGGTGATTCACGTGCCCGAGACGGCCCGCAGCCTCTTCGGAGAGCCCGAACGGTTGCTCGCTTCGCGCGAAGTGGTCGACGAGCTGACGCGCATCGTCCTGCGAGAAGAGCTCACGGGTGTCGTGACCCAGCGCCTCGATGAACGCGGTGCACTGCGCGTAGGCCGCTCCATAGGTCTCGACCTCGCCCTCACGGATGCGCGTCTGGAGCCACGCGCGGACGCGCGCGGCCGACGCAAGCAGCTCGGCACGCGTCGCGCCTGCCTCCGCGGCCGCCGGCCCCTCGAGCCAGACCTCGACGAGCTTCATGCGGTCCGCGACGGTCGCTCGCGCCCGCTCACCAGCTGCCTCTTCGGACGCGCCTTGTTCCAGGGCCAGCCGGACGTGACGCTCGTACAACCGGCGCGCCGCCTCGGCCTTTTGACGTGTCCACTCCTTGCCGCCGATCCCAGGCTGGCGCGTCACCGCCCTCGCCAGACGCGCGCCCACGATGCCCCGCAGCGGACCGAGCGGAAGCGTGAGAAGCTCGAGCACCCGATGCGGATCGCGAGGCGCGAACGCGAGCTCGATGGCGAGGGGAAGCACCTGCATCGCGGGACGCCACACGCTCTCGCTTGTCGAGCCTTGCGCGGGCAGCCCGTGACGCGCGAGCGCGGCCTCGAGCGACGCGGCATCGAGGCAGCGCACGACCACGTCGCTTCCCGCCCTGTGGCGCCCGGGCACGGACGGTCCATGGCTGCTCGCGAGCAAGGCGGCCGTGAGCTCGGCGAGATCGTCGGGAGTATCCCCTTGCAAGAAGAGGAGCGTCCCATCCCCGCGGACCGTCCCCTCGCGACGCTCGCCGCGGAGCCTCGCCTGAAGGAGGCCAAGGTCCGAATCAGCAGGCGCGCCTGGGAGAGACCACGTGTGGTGCAAGATCGACGTCCCGCGGTCGGCGAGTCGCGTGAAGATGTTCTGCCAGCGCCGAGGCCAGAGCGCAGCGTCTTCGAGGAGTTCGAGGGAGTCGTAGATGCGGACGGGCGCCCGCTCGAGCGCGCGCTCGATTCGGACAAGGCGATCCGCGCGACCAATGGACGTCTGCGTGGGGTCATGGGCCTCGATCGCTGCGAGTGCCCCAAGCCTCTCGCCGCCACCTGCGATTTCGCTGCCGTTCCAGCCGGCCTCGACGAGATTGTCGCGCCATTCGAGCAAGACCGCGGTGGTCCCGAGCTCGTCGACGGCAAAGGACCGCGCGTAAAACGCCTGCGCGTCGCCGAGCGATTTGATCCGCGCTGCCCAGCGCGGCACGCGGGCGCTCTCCGCTTCCTCGGCCGACGCCAGACCGAGCCGGAGCTCGAGATCGTCGAGAAGGGCGCGTGGCCCCCACGTCGGTCCACCAAGAACCGCTCGCTCGGTGGCCCCGGTAAAGACGGGCCCACGGATACCAAGACCGGCCCGCGGCTTCATGCCGCTCGCATCCCCCCCGGACGTCATCACCTCGACGGTCGCACGATACGACGTCGCCGCGGCATAGTCCTTTGTTGCGGTGAGAACGTGGCGCACACAGCGCGGCCCAACGTCACACATGCGTCGGTGCCCCGAGGCGTCCCTTCGAAAGAATGCCTCGCGGCGGACGGACGGCGCCCCCGCCTTGAATGAGTCGTACGCACGGCCCGTTCCTTTGGGCGTGGAGGTCCGCGCCCAGGGTCACGACCATTTCAGATCGCGGCGGCTGCTGTCGACTCGCGTCGAGTACACAGACTCGGCGACGGGCACGCGTCAACATCGACTACCACGTGCTCGTCGATGGAGTGGGCCCTGTGACGGGCGAGCGAGGATCACCGGGCCTGCAGAAAAGATTGGGGGCCACGGAGCTTTCACCCTCCTAGCCCTCGGCTGATTGCGGCCGCGATCGCGGAGCAGCACGGCATCCCCGCACAAGTCCTCACCCTCAGCTATCGAGCGACGCGGCCTCCTGGATTCGTTGGAATTCGGTCAATAGGTCCGCGTGCTTGGTCGCCAAATACTTCGCCACCCTCGCGTTCTCAAGGAGCTTCTTGACGTAGGCCCTCGCGATCGTCAGGTTGACCACGTTTCTCCCGTACGACTCGTCGATCTCGAGGATCTCGCGCTCCAGCGTTCGCATCTCGACCTCCATCCGGGCAAGATCCTCGGGCTTCTGACGTGGCGGCCGCTTCGCCTTGAGCTGCTCGACGAGGTACTCCGCGGGCGTCCGCGAGACGAGTCCGGCGGCGTACGGCTTGCTGTAGTTCGCCATCTTGTTCATCAGCTCCGCCATCTCGATCTGGCGCAGTGGCTTGACGTGCTTGAAGAGGCGAAGGGCGGCTGTGGCCACGGGCTTGTCCTTCAACAGTTCGAGTGCCTCCGCGCAGATGTCCTTCAGCATGGTTCGACTTGTTCGGATCGTCGACAGCGATCGATCGAGCGCCTTCGCGAGCCGCCCGTCGGGAACGCCGGCGTCGAGAGCTTTCAGGATCATCCGGTTTGCCTGGATGGGTGCGAGATGGCTGACGTGTCTGTTGTAGGTGTATCCCTCGTCATCCGTCGACACGATGCACTCGACTTCCGTCGCACCGGTGTCCTTCAGCATCGCGAGCCGGTTGTGTCCGTCGAGAAGCAAAAAATTCCCGTCTGGATGCCGGCAAACGATGGGTGGCTCGATGATTCCGACGACCGGATATGAGGCCTCGATCGTCTTGTACTTTGAACCCGCCTTCGCGGCGCTGGCGAGCGCCCGCGTCGGGAGAATCTTCGTGATTGGCACTTTGACCGTCTCGCGCTCGAATGCCGTCCTCACCGGCGCGCTCACGCCGTCCTCCTGATCGCATCCGCGAGATACTCAGGCAAGTTGTCGAGCTTCTCGGCACGTAGTAGGTTGACGAAATTCTCATCGACCAAAAGACGCTTTAGGGCGCTTGCCACGAAGACGAGTCGCAGCTCGGTCACCCGTGCCTTCTTCGCGAGCTGCTTCTGGCGATGGACCTCCTTGCGATACGTCTTCACGATCTCCTCGGCCGTGACCTTCGGGGCGTCGCGCCGCCCGCTGCTACGCATCGTCTTGCCGATGGAGCGGCGCTCTTCGACCAGGCGACGCGCCGCGAGCAGCGCCTTTCCGCGAAGTTGCTTGCTGGTGTACGCCTCAGCGAGGCTTTGCTGGATGGACGCATCGTCGCTCGATGCGATCTCGATGGCCACCGCG
>CALFNG010000451.1 GCA_937902985.1 uncultured Myxococcales bacterium | reverse complement strand
GCGGGCGGTCTACCAGCAGTCGGGACGCGGACGTGTTGCGGTGCCGCTGGACCTGCGACTGGGCATGGTCGAGGGCACGTACACGCCTCGGCTCGCGCGCATCGCGACGCGAGCGCTCGCGAGCATGCCCGAGCAGGAGGCGGCCGACCTGCTCGGTGAGGTGGGGACCGCGACGCTCAGCAACTCGACGATTGGCCGGCTGTCGCGCGCCATGGCAGCGCGTTACGAGCAGCGACGCGAGAGCATCACGACGACCGTGCGCGAAGCGCACGTCATCCCCGAGCAGGCCGTGACCGTCCAGGTCGGAATCGACGGCGTGATGGTGCCGCAGGATGGAGAGCATGCGCGCCCGCGTGGTCGCAAGACACGCTCGCCGGAGCCTCCACGGCACGAGACACGTTACGGAGTCGTGTGCGATCCCGGCCCCGCCGCCCATGACGGGACTATGGGTCGGGCGTGGCACGAAGGTGCCGTCGGGACACTCGCCTTTTACGACGCGGACGGCGAGCGATTGGACACGATCTACCTGGCGCGCATGCCCGAGCCGTACAAGAAGACGCTCGTCGGCGAACTGGAAGCGGAGCTGCGCAGCGTGCTGCGCGAACGCTCGACGATGAACGTCGTGTGGGCGAGCGACGGGGCCGATCCGCAGTGGCAAGCCCTCGAAGGCATCGAGACGCGACTGCCCCCCGAGTGCACCGGAAACCGCATGAAGCTGGTCGACGCGTTCCATGTCGCCGAGTACGTGCAGAAGGCCGCCGACGCGATCTGGGGACCCAGCAGCGGCGACGCCCACGTGCAGGCGGTGACCTGGCGAGAGACGATCAAAAGCAAGCGCGATGGCCCTGCAGAGGTCCTGCGCTCGATGCGTGCTCGCCTCGGTGCGCCACGCACCGCAAGTGGGCGCAAGGAACTGCGCGAGGCCATCGACTACATCGCTCGTCAGAACAGCCTCGGGCGAATGAAGTACGTCGAGGCGCAACGTCGCGGCTATCCGATCGGTACCGGAGTCACCGAAGCCGCAGCAAAGACCGTAGTCGGCACTCGCATGAAGCGCGCTGGTGCACGCTTCTCGCAGCACGGCGGACAGACCGTCATGCTCTTCCGCACCTCGATCCTCAGCAAGCGCTTCGCGGCACTACATCACGAACTCGGCGCCACCTACGCGGCGCGCGTGAAGGAGGCCGCGTGATCATGCCCGGCGCGGATGTGGACCCTGGCACGCAGTGAGCCTGACGTGCCCGGAGGCCCCCGTCGGGTACTGTCCGCCGCAACAACCGACCGCTTCGACCTGCACGCCAATGACAAACCCGAACGAGCGTGCCGATTGCGAATATCCTGGAAACGTATTTTGTCAGTGTGCATGCCCGTACACTCCACAGAATCCCGGGTGCGCATCCACTGAGCAGTGGGTCTGTTACGGACCGCCGACGACGCCTGGCTGTCCTGCGGTTGTTCCAAACCTCGGCACCGCCTGTTCCGTGCAGGGTACACAGTGCGCATATGGCGATCCGTGCGATGTTGGTGGGCTCGCTGTTTACTGCCGCGCCGGAATTTGGGAGGTCGGACAAGCCGCTTGCGCGGGATGACGGACAGCCATGAGGATATGATGGAATACGGAGTCCGGTATTACCTTTGCGCTACTGTGCTCGCTCGAGCGATCGCTGTCGCCGTCGTCCCGACGATTGCGGCGTGTGGAGGCCGGATTCTATCGAGCAGCGCGGACGGCGGTCCTTCGAACGATTCGGCCTTGATCCCCGACGAAGGCCCGCCGTGGGTTTCCGGTGACGCGGCTGCATCGTCACCGACTGAGGACGGCCCTGTTCTGCGTACGAACGCCACCGCGGATGCCGCTGGTTCGAATAATGAACAGGATGCAGAGGGTTCAAGTATGGAACCTGATGGGGCGGCAATAAATGCCTCTTCAGACCCGGCGTTCTCTCGTGCATGCTCGAGCTATGCCTCCATTTCCGGTCGTGTGAGCTGCGAGAGCTGCATCAGCGAGGCACAACAGCACGCAGGATGCAGCACCGCTTGGAGCAAGTTGGAAACGCAATGTGGCTCGCAATACCTTTGCGTCGTTTCGCATTGCTTCTGCGTCGCCCCGTGCAACACGGCAGACCTTTGCTCGTGCACCGCGGGATGCTTGCCGCTGGGGAACAGCCCCTGCACAGGGCTCTGGGCCGAAGCCATGCAGTGCGTCGGTTCGTCGTGTGCGGGCGGATGTTGAGTATAGTCCTCCGTATCCCATCGGCCAACGACGTGCTGGGCGGGGACCGGTTTCCGTGGCAGGCCGGCTACCGCTCCGCGGCGGTTGGCGGGGCGACGGCAATCTCTTCCGGGGCTGAACCAGTCCGGAGACGTCCTGGCCCTGTTCACCAACACGGACCCGAGCGGCGTGGCGCGGGTCTCGCGACGCACACCGAAGTGATGGTGCTCGCCACCGACGGGGGTCCCGACTGCAACGAGACGCTCGACCCGATGACCTGTTTGTGTGTCGACCGGTCCGTGCCCGCCTGCGTCGCCGACCAGTGCCTCGACGACGGGCGCACCGCGACGACCATCGCCTCGTACGCCGCGCGCGGCGTGCCTACCTACGTCATCGGTCTCGACAGCGCGACCCTGCCCGACGAACGCACGGCCCTCGCCGAAATGGCGCGTGCCGGGGGCCGTCCCAATACGGCCACGGGGCAGCCCGCTTACTACAGCGCCCAGCACGCCGACGAGGTCAACGCCGCGTTTGCGTCGATCACCCGCTCGATCGCCCAGTGCGCGCTGGCGACGCCCTCGCGGCCGTCCGATCCGGGCGCCATCGAGGTCCAGATCGACGGCGTCACCGTCCCCATGGACCCAACGCACACGAATGGCTGGGACTGGAGCGATCCGTCGTTCGGTCAGATCGCGCTCTTCGGGCCCACCTGCGATCGCCTCGCGGATCCAATGGCGAGCCCCGTCGCGATCGTTCACACCTGTACGGCTCGACGTATTCACGCACGACGGCTCGAAGATGCCGCTCGCCGATCGGCACGATGTGGCGCAGGCACTCGGACTTGATCGACCCGACGAAGCGCTCGGCGTAGGCGTTGAGGTTCGGGCTACGCGCGGGCAGGCGCAACATCTCCACGTGGCCCGATCCCAGGATCTCTTTGAGGCTGTCGAAGCCGACACTCTGGAGCGTGGCCTCGATCTCGCCCTTCACCGAATAGTAGAAGTGGCGCGATCGTGGATCGGCACCCAGCAACGACACGTGGAGGAACGCGCGCGCGCCCTTCGCGCGCGCGGCATTCGCGAAGGTGAGCACGGCGTCGTAATCGACGGCGCGGAATGCCTCGCGCGATCCCGCCTTCTTGATCGTCGTGCCAAGGCAACAGAATGCGACGTCTGGTGCCTCTAGCGACGTGAACCCTGCCGGGTGGAGAACTCGACCTCTCTTGCACGAGCTTCGGGTGTTCGATCGGGGACGTGCGCCGGCCGACGAAGACGATCGTCGTGAAGTGCCCATCACCGAGCAAGAAGCGCAAGAGCTCCCCGCCCACAAGCCCGCTTCCACCTGCCAGCCATGCCGTCGTCACCGCGCGAGTCTACGTCTCCCCGGGGATCGAAGTAGGTAGGTTACGCGGAAATCGGCGCGGACGCGGCCGTCGAACCGCGGTACGTTCGACTCGTGTTCGCGCTGGTCCCGTGCCGAGCTTGTTTACGACACGTCAAGTCCTCGGAGGTCTCCTGCCCCTTCTGCGGAGCCGCGGCGCCCGCGAGTTCGTTTCCTTCGGGCGCCGCGAGCTCGTTTCCTTCGGGCGCCGCCTACCCTCGCCTGGCCGCTGCTGCGGCGGTTGCGGCAAGCGTCGTGACGCTCACTTCGTGCCGTAGCTCGACGGCCACTTCTCCTCCAGAAGTCGGCATCAATGTGGCTCCCCCGTATGGGGGTGTACCGCTCGAGTTCGAGTGCACGAGTGCGGCGGCCTGTCTGCCAGGTCAGCTGTGCTGCTACAATGGGAGCTTCATTTCCCAATGTCAGGCTGGCCCATGCCCCTTGGGCGGGGGGCAGGGGCAGCTTTGCGCCATCTCCGCCGAGTGCGGCCCGGGCGAGACGTGCGGCACACCCTCTCAGCCGCTCCCCATGAGCGGCCTTCGAACGTGCAACCCTCCCCCAGACGGCGGTGCCGAGGACGCCTCGCCAGTTGACGCAGGCGACGCGGGCGATGGAGCGGATGGCGGCGAGTCGCCGGGGACGACCAACGCGGACGCGGGCGACTAGACGGGCTCAATGAGAACGCCTCGCATCCCGCGCGTCGCGCTTCTGGTCACGGCGTGCACGCCTTGGTCTCTCGCGCTTGCGTCGTGCAGTAGCAGCACGGATTCCGGATCGTTCGCGTTCGCCTCTGGCGGATCCGGCTCTGCCGGCACTGGTGGATCCAGCTCTGGAATCTCTCCGAGCCTGACCTGCATGGCATCTGGCAAGTGCCTGCCAGGACAGGCGTGCTGTGGCGACCTGGTCGAGCCAACGGGGGCGTGCTGACTACTTCATGGATCCGCGAGAAACTCGCGGGCTACGGGCTGTCTCATGCGGCCCTTGGATAGTCGTGATGGAGGCCACCGAGCACTGGGAAGTGCCACGATGTTCCCCTCGGCAGGGCTGTGCTGGCGAGAAACCCGTCTGCGAGGTCATTCCGCGGCGATTCACGGACGGCCCGGCGCGCGCGCAAGGACCCGGAGCGAGCTGACGCCCCACGCCATCGAGTGGCCGCCGAGCAACAGACCTAGCCCCAGACCTGAACGTACGATGCGTAAACAATGCGTTGGAGAGAACTTGTCCGTCTCGGTGTTTACCCGATGGTGGGCCGTGGATGAGGTCGTCAAAGG
>CALFNG010000450.1 GCA_937902985.1 uncultured Myxococcales bacterium | reverse complement strand
AGATGCCTAAGTGACTGGAGTTCAGACGTGTGCTCTTCCGATCTACAACACCACCGACGTGGCCTCCGCTTGTCGAATCGAGCCGAACGTCCGGCTCCTTGTCGGGAAGGCAGGCTTCCTTCAGCGCGGCGATGATTTTCGCTTTCAATCCAGACTCCATCGCAGTTCTCCTATGGAGACGACCATGTGGCAGGCATTGTACAGTGCAATGCACTTCACCTTCACCGGGTTGGCGTCGCGATGAACGTCGCGATCGAGGCCGGTTCGATGAAAGTGCAGGCGCAACATCTCTTCGTGCCCAAAGCGGAAATCGTTTCTCCAGAGCATGTGAATTGTCTGAATCGGGCCGCGCAAACGGGTCCGCGCGTCATCTCCCAACCTCTCCAGGTCGCAATCCTTGAAGAGGAGGACGAGGTCGTGACGTTCGTCGAACGGTCGGTCTTCGTGGTGGTACGCGCGGAGCATGCACTCTGCGGCCACGCCCGCCAGGTACATTGCGACGCCGAAGCGCTCCTGGCGTCGAGCGCCATCCGCGTCACCGATACGCTCGAGGGCAGCCAAGCGGTACTCGTTCGGTAACCAGCGCACGGGCCGTGAGTGTACACGCGCGAGGCTCGCCGCCCCCGTTCGCCGGGTGCAACCGCGGGTGCTCCGCCGAACCGCCTGACGCTCGTCTCAGGTGGGCTGGCGCCTTGCGCTGGCGGACGGCCCAAACGGCGCGGACGACGCGCTCCAAAACTCGAACCGCGCGTTCACGCGGCTTTTCTCTCGTAGAAACTGAGCACTCCGCCAAGCCTCTGGCGTCGGCAGACGGTCCCTTCGAGTTTGGGCGAGGCACGCGAGGGGAACGGGATGACGTTGCCGAGGCCCTGGTGGTTGCGCTCGACGTGGTAGTGCTCGACGAAGTCGTGGATATCCGCCCAAGCCAGAGGCGCGCCCGTCGCTCCTTGTTCTCGATGGTCCAGTAGTGCGACTTCGCGTGGTTGCCGGAAGGGCACGCATACTCCCCATCAAGCACGGATCCATCGCCGAATGTTCCCGTCAGAGGGACATTCCACAGCGCATCCGTGTCCTCGATGGCGAGCTCGGGAACCTCGATCATGATGTCGGGGATGTTGATCTTGGTCTCCCCGACGCGACCGGAGATGTCCTGGTCAGCCCAACGGGCCGAAACGAGCCGACCGGGGTCGAGCGGACTCGGTCGCCATCCCTCGACCAGCCGCCAGAGCAGGGCATGAACGTGATCGGGGACGGGAACCGTGGATCGAACCGTCATGGCCCCCTCATTTTCTTCGCCGAGGTCAGGAACCGCCCTACGGTAGACCTGCACTGCTCGGCTGCGAGCATAGCGATGAGTCGTTGAGACGGCGAAAGGCCCTCCGATGGTCAGGAGCGTTGACAAGGAGCGGCGTAAGAGCGAGCTCGACGATTCGCTAGACCGCGTGTTGACCGACGGGCTGCATGAGGATCCCGCAGAAAGCTGCCGGGTTGCCGACCTTGTTCTCGCCGACGATCACTGCGTCTTCCGCGAGCGCGACATCTAGCTCTGCGAAGTTTCGAAAGTTCTGGATGCGGACGTGCGAGATGCGCATGCGTCTTCCGTCACCCCGCGGCGTCAAGCTTGGGATCGATGCCCCGCTTCCGCGTCTTCCATTCGCTTTCCCCCATGGCGCCGACCGTGAAGCCTACCGCTCTGTAGAGCCGGTGATCAAGGTCGGCCAATTGTCTCCACCGTGGGCGCAAAGTCTCGGCCGAAGCTGATGACGATCAAGAAGGCGCAGCCTCAGACGTCGACTCCGAGCTTCTCGTACTG
>CALFNG010000449.1 GCA_937902985.1 uncultured Myxococcales bacterium | reverse complement strand
AATCAGCGCGCAGGCGATCGAGCACGATGATGTTGGGCGCGATCAGCAGGAAGTTCCGCGCCAGTGCAGACTGTGTCTCGTAGAGCTTGTGAAAGTAACTCCACGCCATCAGCAGCGAGAGCACCTTGGTCTTGCCCGCGCCCGTGGCCATCTTGACGACGAAGCGCGGCCAGTCCTCATCGAACATGTTGGTGGAGACGGCACCGGAGGCATCGAAGCGCAGCAGGTCGAATTTGTCGCGTGCGCCCCGCACGTCGTAAAGCCAGATCACGCTTTCGACCGCTTCCCGTTGCGCGAAGTAGTAACGGAATTGGCTTCTCATACCGTCAGCTTGCTCGCTCATGTGGTCCGTCTCGAACCACCAGGCCAGTAACGCGCGGGACGTGGCCGAGGCCCCCTCGTAGCCCGCAGCGCGCCAGGCCTCGACCTCTTCGCGGACCTTGGCCACCAATGGCGGCAGCAGCTTTTCGTAGGCCGTGCTGCGCAGCTCCTCTGCGGCTGGAAACCAGCGAAGGTCTGGTGGCAAGATCGCGTAGGGCGATCGTGGAAAGTTCGGGTGTAGTGCCATAGAGCGGCGTTCCTCGGTCTGTAGTTCTTCGCTGCGTTGGTGCCAGTGGTGAGGATCGAATTTAGACGGGTGTTGCGCCTTTGGACAAGTTGCAGGGCGAACACGCCGCCCGCCCATTTTCGACGGTGGTCTTTCCTCCAGATGTCCAGGGTACCGTATGATCGCAATGCCACTCATCCCAAGCCAGCTTTACGCCGTCGCATGTAAGCCGTAGCTGGCAGTGGCCTTTGTCGCGCCGGAAGACTGCCAGACGCTGGACATGAGTGAATGCGCGCTGGTTGTCCTTCCGTTGAATTGTCGGATGAAGTTCGAGAAGACTTCGGAGCATGAAGTCCATGCGCCAGCGTAGCGAGTCGGCACTGTCGGTGCTGTGACTGATCTTCTCCTTGTAGGCAGCCCACTCAGGATCGACCTCGTCATCCGGCAACTCCTCTTGCGCGCTGCGCTTCGCTTCAAAGCCAAGAAACCAGTCGCGCAGAAGGGGCCTCACTTGGTCGAAGGCATATTGCTTCTGCACCTCCGCTATGACGCAGTACGTTGACACCACGTTGAATCTCTCTAACTCGGGGGTCTTTTCAGGGAAAGTCTCGGCGAGGATGTTGAGAACCCGTTGTACCCCTTTCGCGTCAGAACATTTGGCGTCGAACTGACTGTTGTCAGCATACATTCGGTTGAGGTCTGCATCTTTGATGTTGGTGGGGCCTCCGGCCATTTCCAGACAGAGAAGCTGCGCTGCGACAAGGTCATGATTGAAGCGCGAGTTTGCGAAGCCAACAGACGCAAAAAATGGATGGCTGGCAAGCTGATGGACGAACGCACGCATTTGCCCGGGGTATGCATTACGCTTTTCCTGCGCCTTCAACGAAGTGCCGTTTTGGAGGCGTAGAAACATTTCGCGCACTTCATCTTCGTCGCTGTCCTCGAGAACTACGACGTCGAGCGCGTACACGTCAAACCGCATGCGAAGTTCATCTGGCAACTGCTCATAGTGAAGATTGGCGACCACCTCGCCGTCGATTGGCTCCGCGTCTTTTTGCAGTGGAAACTCTCCGTCGAAGAAGCCCCATATCGCTCGGAGTCGCTGCTGCCCGTCGACGACGTCGTATTTATCGGGCTTAGCTGATACCTTGCGCCAGTACAATTTAGGAATGTCATAGTCACGAAGGATCGTGTCGACGAGAAGTTGCTTCTGCGCGCGGCCCCAAACAGGGGGCCGCTGGAAATCCGGATTCGTATTGATGCGGTCGCGGATGCCGTGAGTGGAACGGAGCGGCCACGGTTTCTTGTTCGACTTCATGCATCCCCTCATTTTTGAGCGTCGTTCTGGTGTTTCCGCCGACAGGCGAGGAAAATTCTGTTTACAATTGCACTCTCTCCACCTCGGCGCGTCTCTTCTTGTCGCCGGAGCGGTTATAGAGCTGCGTGGTCTTGATCGACGAGTGCCCTGCGATTTGTCGCGCGGCTTCAAGATCGCCCCCTGCATCCTGGTGTAAAGTAATTCCCGTCGCTCGGAAAGAGTGATTGCAGATGTCGGCCGGCAAGCCCGCCGCCGCGCAGCGGCGCTTCACGATGTCGAGGGCGGCGCGCTCGGAGAGGGGCTGGCCCGACAGCCGACCACCGTGGCGTGGGGCGCTCTGCCAGAGCGGGACGTTCGGCGTGTCGGCGAAGGCGGCCAGGGCGACATAGACGTCGAGATGCGCGGCGGCCATGTGATGGGCGGGCACGCGGTGGAACTTTCCGCCTTTCTCGTGCAGCGAGAGGCTCGCCGAGGCGGTCCCTGCGCCCCGGTAGTCGCGCGCCTTCATCTTCACGACCGCGCCGACGCGAGCGAAGGAGAACAGCATCACGGCGATCAGCGCCTTGTCGCGCGCCCCGACGACGGTCGTGGCGTCGATGGAATCAAGGAGGGCGCGGGCCTGCTCGCGCTCAAGGACGGGCGTCTTGCCGGTCGTCTGGCTGTAGCGCGGACCGCGCACCGATTGCGCTGGGTTCGTCTCGAGGACATGGCCGGTGACGAGATAGTCGCCCCAGTGCTTGATGGCGGCAAGATGCTGCTTGACCGAGAGCGGCGCGAGCGTGCGCCCGAGCTCCTCGATGTAGGCCGCGATGATCGGACCCGTGACCTGGCCGAGCGCGATGTTGCGATCGAGGCACCAGCGCATGAAGCGCCCGGTCGCGTGATGATACGCGCGCCGCGTGTTCGGATTCTGGATCGCGGCCGTGAGGAACTCGAACGTCCTGGCGGCGGCGCGTTCGCCGCCCCAGGCAACGAGCGCCGAGGCGCGCTCCGACGGGCTGTCGATGTCCGTGGTCGCCGGGCGGATCGCGAGGGCGGTGTCTGGCGGGGAGGGTGGGCTTTCTGGTGGCGCGTCGCTCATTTGACCCCCGCGATGCCGCGCAGGTCTTTCACCAGCAGGAAGAGGTGACGCGGATCGGTCGGCGACGCGACGAACCCAAAATGCTCATAGAACTTCCGCGCGCTGTCGTCCTTGGCATGAACGGCGAAGGCGCGAACGCCGGCGATGTCGGCCGCCTGCAGCGTCCGCAGCATCGCGTCTTTCAGAAGTCCCGCGCCGATGCCTTTGCCATGCCAGCTCGATGCGACCGCGAGCCGGGCCAGCAGCATGATCGGCACCGGATGATGCGCGAGGCCCTTGGTCAGCCGGGAAGGCGCGCCTTCATACGTCACCTCGCCGACGACGAGCGTGTAGAAGCCGATGATGGCGGCGTCAGCGAGACCGAGATAGGTCTGCGATGCGTTCGCCTGCTGGTTCGAGAGTGCGAAGCGGACGAGAAAGCGGTCGAGCGCCTCTTGCCCGCAGGTGAAGCCGTCGAGCGCGTGATGCCGCGCGAGTTTTTCGACCCGCAGCGTCGTCACTTCGGATCGAAGACGCTGCGCGTCGTCAGCAGCTTGCGCAGGCGCGGATGCTCGCGCGGCGGCGCGTCGAGCGCGGCCATGAACGCGGCCCAGCGTTCGCCGTCGAGCCCGAAGTGCTTCCGGTCGGCCAGCGTTTCCTCGGCGCGCTCCAGGGCGCTCTCGAGAACGAAGTCGCTGACCGAGCGCCGCTTGACGGCGGCGGCGGCGCGCAGCGTCTGCTTGGCGGCCTGGCTGAGGCGAAGATCGAGCTTCTGGGTTCGGGTGCTGCGCGCGGTCATGGTCGGACTCCGGGATCGTGACAGTGGCACTGTAACATGGCCGCCCGACATTGTCACGACAATTCCGTGGTTGGGCTGCGCCTGGGCCTCGGAACGACTGGCGAATGCCCCCTATCTTGTTTCTGATAAAGGACGTTATCGGCGGTAAGATATCCACATAAAGCAGGGCAGGGTCAAGGGCTCGTCGCTCGATGGAATCCAGGTTGTCGGACGTTGCGGCTTCGCGGCAACAGCCGCGATGACTTCGGCGTCAGAACACCTTGGGCATGATGCCGCGTTCCACCATCGAGCTGTAGCGGTTCCGTTCGCGCGTCACGATGACATGGTCGAGCACGGGCATGTTGACGATGACGGCGGCCTTCATGAGACCCTCGGTCGTCGCGATGTCCTCGGCGCTCGGCGTCGGGTCGTTCGAGGGATGATTGTGTCCCAGCACGATGGCCGTGGCGCAGGCCGCGAGCGCCGCCCGGAAGATCACGCGCGGATCGATGTTGTTGATGCGGCCCTGGCCGCCGATGGCCGCGACATGCGCGCCGTTGATCTCGTGCTGGGCGTTCACGAACAGGCAGGCGAGGTGCTCGCGGTCGGTGAGGCCAATCAGCGTGTGGAACGCCCGCGCCGAGGCGTCGGGATTGTCGGCGAGCCGGTAGGGCAGCATCAGCGGCCGGCGCGACTGCACCAGCTTCACGTCGTAGACCGGAATCCGGTGCAGCCCGAAGCCGGACGGCGCGGGGCCGGCCTCGGCGATGGTCAGCGCCGGCAAGGGCTCGGACGGGTCGTTCGCGGCCCGCGCTGCCGGCGGCGGCGCAACGGCGGCAATCCCCTCCTCGCGCTGCGCGATCCATCGTGCGACCTTGAGCCTTTCCGGCCTGTTGTCGAGGCACGGCGTCGCGAAATGCTCCGCGAGCTCGCGCTCGATCGCGCGCACGTTCTTGCCATCTTTCGCCATGCGCCCTCCTCGACGCGTTCGTGTGAACCCTCGCGAAACGCGACGGGCGTGCCTTCTTGCACGACTTCCGGCGGCACTGTCAAGGGGCCGGCGGGGGCCGCGTCGATGCCGCTATATTTCGCAACACGCAAGCCGTTGATTTTGAAGAGGCGCACAACCGCTGCGAAAACCTTCCTTTTCGCAACACCCGCCCGGCGCTGCTGTCGCTACTGGTTGGAACACGCGCGGCAGACGCCAGACGCGCGAAAGCCCGGCACCCTTTCGAGCGCCGGGCTTCGTCTAGGGCAATCAAGCCCCAAAGATATTCAGCAGCAACAGCATCGAGGTATAAAGCACGAATGCCGCGATGCCAAGGGTTCCCATAGATGCGACGACATATCCAGCACGTCTCTTTATGAAATAGAAAGCCAGTGCCGCAGCCCCAAGCACTCCAATCACTAAGCCGCCATACGTCGCCCGATGAAAAATATGAAGAATATAGTAGAATGCCAAAATGGCGAGCGGGGCAACAATCGCTATTGCAATCAAAATCGGCGCTAGCCCGAACTGTTTTTGCATTGCTTCACTCGCCATTATTTCTACTGGAGCTGAGACATTCTCATATTGTTGATACTTCGGTCAAGAAGTTGCAGTTGCTTCGCCGTATCGACAAGATTGTCCGCTTCCGTCTTGCAGGTGTTCTTGAGCCAGCCGTTCATGTGCTCGTTTTCTCGGTGATTGAGGCCATCGGCAGCCACCCTCACGTATGGGTCAAGAGAGCTGTCGCCAACTCGTTCCGCCCATCCGTTGGCCAGCGCATCTTGTGCGGTGTCAATCTCTAGCTGTTGTGCATCAATGTTCCACCCACGAGGGTTTGGGTCGCTTCCCCAGCTATAGGTGTGAGCAATCGTACCATCAGGGTTTGTTGTAAACACGAACGTGTGTGTGGGGAACATCCATCGCGGCTCGGCGTGTGTCCCGAGGAACGGAAAATCTCGGTTCGCAATGAAGGTATCGAGCCCCAGCGGGTCAACCCCCATCACCGGGTTCCCCCCGACATACCCGTAGGTATTGATGCCGCCGCGCTCGCCGATGGGGTCGCGGCTGCTCCAGCTGACGAGGTTCGAGTTGTAGTTCCGATACCGCGTCAGGTTGCTGTTCAGCGGGCCTCGGTTGTATTGCCCGGCGTAGCGGTGATCCGGCCAGGCGCTGCCGTTGGTGCGCAGCTGCTCGCCCTCGGGGCCGAAGTCGAGTGAGAAAGCCACCGTGCCCGCGATGGCGTCCACGCTGTCCCGGACGCTGCCCAGCTGGTCGGGCATCCGCACATATTCCTTGCTCGTGTCCAGCTCATGCTCCCCCTCCGGGTAATACCGGCGGGTCACGGTCTCCGTGCTGCCGTTCCAGTAGCGAGTCTGGCAGATTTCTCCGCCGCACCACATGTGCCGCAGGATGTAAGAGGTGCTGCCGTTCGTCGCGATCTGGGTCTCCACCAGCCGCCGTCCCAGCCCGTCATACTGGAACTTCGTCTCCTGGCCGGTGACGGTGCTCGCGCCCGCCGCAGTCAGGAAGTCCGCTTCCGTCATCCGGTTCTCGGCGTCCCACTGCTGCTTGTATTGCGCGTAGTCGTTCGTGATGTTCCCGTTCGCGTCGTAGGTCGGCGCTCCCGTGCCGCTCGCGCGCTGGTTCAACGCGTTCGGCGTGTAGCTGCTCCATCCCGCCACGGCCACGTTGCGCGTCGCCGCCGTGATGTTGTCCGAGTTGTCGCGCGTGAAGGCGAAGTTCCAGCTCGTCGGGCTGCCCGTCGTCGCCGAGGTCAGCCGGTCGCGCAGGTCATAGGCATACGTCCAGCTCTGCGCCGCCCAGCTGCCGCCCGCGCCCGCCGTCTCCGCGATGCCCGTGATGTCGTAGGGGTTGGAACTGACCCCCGCGTCGTTCGCCGTGCCCCACGAATAGGTGTAGCCCCGGACGGTGGTGCTGCCGATTTTGTTCGTGATGCCCGTCAGGCGGCGGTCGTTGGAATTGTTGTCATACGCCCAGGCCGTGCTCACCGTCACGCTGCCGTTCGTCACGCTGCGGCTCGTCGGCGCAGCCGTCTCGCCGTTGTAGCCGTAGGAAAAGCTTCCCAGGCTCGTGCCGTGCGTCGTCACCCGCCCGATGGAATCGTAGGCCAGGGTCTCGTTGCCGCCGCTGATGGTGCGGGCGTTCTCGCGCCCGTCCGCGTCATAGCCGTAGGTCACGGAATCCGCCGTGCCGCTGAACGGGCCGTCCTCCGTGAGGAGCTGCAACGCGCCGTTGGTGCCGATGGCGACATAGCTCCAGGTCGTCGTGCCGATGCCGTCCGCCATGCTCGTGACGCGCGGAAACCACGTGTCGTAAGCGAACGTCACGTTCGGCGTCGTGTGCACCGAAGACGTGTAGGTGATGCCGGTCAGCGCGTTCGCCTTGTCATAGGCGTAGGTCTTCACTTCCGACAGCGGGTCGGTGACGGTCTTCAGCCTGCTCGTCGTCGTCTCGTAGCCGTAGCTCTCGGTTTGGGCGACGCCCGTGCCGGAACCGTAGGTCTTCGACAACGGGCGGCTCTGGATGTCGAACGTCCACAACGTGATGTTGCCGTTGCCGTCGGTCTGCGATTGCAGCGCCTCGTCATGGTCGTAGGCGTAGCTGGTCGTCCGGTGGCTGCTGCCGCTCGTCGGCTCGACCACGCTCGTCAGGCGGCGGTCGCGGTCGTAGCCGTAGGTGACAACGCGCGCGAGCCGGTCGGTGTATTTGCGAACCTCAAGGCTGGGGTTGCCCGCCGTGCCCACGGGGTCGCCCGACTGGAACGTCCAGTCGTAGCTGTCGCTGGTGCCGTCGCCGGGATACCCGACCAGCGTGACGCGGTCGAGAGTGTCCCGCGTGTAGTTGACGACGCGGCCTTCGCTGTCGGTCACGCTGCTCGGCAAGTCGCAGTTGGTGAGGCTCGTGCTGCTGCATGCCGGGTAGGCGTTCGTCACGACGGCGACGCTGTTCACGTCCACGATGGTCGTGAGCCGCCCGGTCGTGTCGTGGTTGAAGGTCGTCGTGTGCGAAAGCGGGTCGGTCGCCGTCGCAAGCTGCCCCGCCGTCGTGTAGGTCAGGGTCGTGGTCTGGCTGGCCGCGTCCACTGCCGTCAGCGGGACGTGCAGCGGCGCGCTGCTCGTGTTGTAGGTGAAGGCCGCAATCGTCGTGTAGGTCGAGGCCGCCGTGAGCCGCTGCACCTGCGTCAGGTCGATGGCCGTCCCGTAGGTGCCACCATAGCTGTAGTGCAGCGAACGCCCGGTCGGGTCGGCGCTTGCCGTCAGCAGATGCGTCGTCGCGTCGTAAGTGAACGACGAAACCGCCGAACTGCCGTCGTCGAGGATGCGCCCGACGTAAATCGGCTTGTCGAACGACCCGACCACCCCGCCGCTCGGCTGGTCGGCATAGTTGTAGAAGACGAAGTTTTCCTTCGGCTGCTTCATCGCGCCGAGAACCGGCGAGGTGTTCCCAAGGCGGTTCGTCAGCCAGTGATACTGGCGCGCGTCGGCGTAGGACAGCGACCCCGCGCCGTCCGTGGCGTAGGCGTGGTTATCCCAGACGAAGGTGTTGTTCGTGCCGAGGGTCGGGTCTGCCGTCATGGTTCCCGGCGTGGCAGTCCCGGCCCCGGCGTCGGTGCCGGAGGGGGCGTTGCCGTCGAACTCGACGCGCTGCGTGTTGCCCACCGCGTCGGTGATGGTCAGCCAGCGCGTATTGGCGTCGTAGTTCTGGCCGCCCGCGAAGGTGCTGTCGCCGTAGGGCGTGTGCAACTTCTGGATGAAGCCCAGGTCTGCGCCCGTGCCGCTGTCGTAAGTCAGCGTCGAGGTGATGCCCAGCACGTCGGTGATGGTCGAAAGGCGCGGCTGCGAACCCGTGGTGTCGTAGGTCAGCACGGCCTGCCGCCCGAACGGGTCGGTGATGCTGTAGATTTTGGTGTCGGTGCCGGACAGGCAGTTGCCCGCGTCGGCATTCGCGTTGTAGCAAAAGCTCGTGGTGCGGCTCTCGGCGTCGGTGATGGTCTGCAACCGGCAACCGGGCGCGCTCGTCGGGCAGGACACCACCCCGGCGTCCGAGGTCGTCGTGTTGTAGCCAAGCGTGAGGGTGTTGCCCTGCGGGTCGGCGATGCTGGACAGGAACACGCGCCGGGGCGCGGTCGTCGCGCCGTCCTGCACGTTGAAGGTCTGCACGGAGCCGTCCACCAGCGTCAGCATGTAGTGGTCGAGGGTTCCCGTCGCCGGGCTGCGCGTCAGAACCGCCCCGCCCTGCAACTCGGCGGGAAACGCGCCGCTGCTATAGCCTCCGGCCTCGGCGGATTCGTCCACCGCGCCGCCGCCCAGGGCGTAGCGCATGACGCTCAACCCCTCATGCCCCGTCGCCGGGTCGTCCTGGATGTAGCTGACGAACGAATGCGTCCAGTTCAGCCCGACGCTCGTAAAGTCGGTCGTCGTCTGCGTCGGGTCGTGGTTATACGTCAGCGTGAAATAAACCGGCGAACCCTTCTGCGGCGCGTAGCCCACGGGCGTATCGTTCAGGTTTAGCGTCGCCAGCATGAGGTTTGCGTTCGGCGCGCACATGCCCGGATTGGCCGGTTCGGCCTTCGGATTGAGCGCAACGCACTGCTTCACCAGCTTCGCGTCCTCCTCCTTGTTCGCGTCCTTCTGGTTCTTCGGCGGCGGCGACGGCGCGCAATGGCCGCACTGGTAGAAGCCCGACGGGCAGGTCTGGCCGGTCGTGCCAAAACTGACCGCTTCGCACGCCCCGGTGCCGCAGCCCGCCCCCGATGTCTTGCCCGTGTAGTCGGCAGTCGGGCAAAACATCCCGTCGCCAGGCGGCGCGGAAACCCCAAGGGTCGGGCAGTTGTAGGTGCTAAAATAGCACGTGAGACCGCAAGTCCCGACTTGCGACGCGCTCGATCCGACGCACAACCCGCCAGGGGATTGGTAGTAGGACGTGGTCGTATTCAGCGGCGCGGCGGTCGTCCCGGTGAAAGCCTCCGTCGCGACCGTCTCCGGCAGGCCGTTCAAGAGATGCGCGCCCGGCGTCGGCTGCGGCGCGCCGGTCGAGCAGGCGATGATGACAAGCGGCACCACGGCCAGAAACAGAAACGCGGACGCCGCAACAGCGCGGCGCTTGCGACGGGAAAGACGATGATACGGGGACATGGGGGACACTCCTTGCCCTGCGAAGCCTCTCGGTGATGCAGGGCGCGTTCCCGCGCGCGCGCAGCCATCCGCCGCCGCAGCCCCATGCTGCGGACAGAGAAGGACGCGAAGGCGGGGATGATGCGAAGCTGAATCGCATGGGACTCTGAATCCCAAACGATGAGCTGTGCCGTAATGAATCGCATGGGACGCATGCGAGTCAAAAGGAATCGACCGCGCCCGCCGTGCCGTTTTCGCGACGCGCAGTCCGACGCCCCGGAATCGCAAGGGATTCCGCCGCGCGATTTTCGCCGTCAGGACAGCGCGTCGGGCGGCGGCATGTCGCTACTGGTAGCGACAGGCGAACATCTTGCCGCTGCGCCGTCCATGAAGGGGTGCAGGCGGACTTGTCCCGGCATAGCGCGAAGCGCGACGCCGGACATGTCGCGCCGTAGCCTTGGCGTAGGCGGATTGACAGAATCCCGGAGGATTCTTAGGCTGCCCCCATTCCCCACATGGCAACCCGGCCCGCATCTCTCCAGCATGTCGTCGGTGACGCGTTCGACCCCAAGGCCCTCGGCGCAATGTTCCGCGACCTGCGCGAACGCATCGGCCTGACGCAAGGCCAGCTCGGCGTGAAGATGGGCGGCGCGCTCTACCAGAACATTTCCCGCCTCGAGGTCGGGCGCGGCAAGCGCGAACCGACCATCCTGTTTCTCAGCCGCTTCGCCCGCGCCTGCGGCTGGGAGCTGGTCATCCTGCTGCGCCCGCGCCGGGATGATGCGGAGGACGACCAGGACGAGCCGGAGGGCGCGTCCGCCGCGAGCGCGCCGAAGCTGAAGCCTGCGCCAGTCCCTTCGCGACCGGCGAGCCTTCCGAAGCCTCCACCGAAGAAGGAAGTCGCGCGGCGGCGATAGCGAAACTCGCCTGGCGTGGGGCCCTTGCCCTCTCGTCTCGCGAGGGCGCACCCGTCTTCGCCCTTCGGCGCACCGCAGGGGCGGAGCACAGCGCAGCCCCGGAGGGCGCAAGCAAGCCGCCAAGGAACGTCACGGCACCAGGGGACGTCTCGGCGCGCTGGGGCGACTCGCGCGCAGGGCGCGAGCGACCGAAGCCTGCGTGATCGGCGTCACCGCGACCGGGCGCGGCCTCTGCCCCGGCCGCGCCCTTCATCCATCCGGCGCAGCGTCGCCCGCAATGCGTCGCCCGTCACGTCGCCGGGGGTCGCCATGCCTCGGAGCGTCCGGCTCTGCCAGTCCTTCTCAAGCTGAACGATGGCCTCGCTCAGGTTGATGCCGCACGCCATGCCTTCGTCGCGGCAAGCCGCTGTCATGACCGCCACGAGCTCATTCAGCTCGAAGCCACAGGTCTCGCACGGCGACCGAAGCCGCTCGTCGCGCAGCGGATACGGGCGTAGCGAGTCGCAAACAAGACAGCGCGCCTCGTTCAGGCTTTCGTCGTCGGCCGCGCCATCCTCGTGGCTTGTGTCCGACTCCTCCTCCTCCTCCTCCTCCTCCTCCTCTTCGTCAGCCTCGCTCTCAACCGCGCTTGTCCAGCGAACGGTCGTCTGAGCAGCTTTGCAGTAGAAGTCGATGGCGTCCTCGTTGTTGGTCTTCGCGTCGGAGTCCTGCCAGTCCGCCTCCGTAAACCCGACGCGCAAGGTCGCGCCAGTATCGAACGTGAGCAGGATGGCCTCGGGAAACTGCTCCTCCATCGCGCGGACGGTCGCGCCGCGTAGGGCAAGAAAGCCCTCGCCCCTATCGCCGCGCAACGTCGCGCAGTGGTAGACGCGCATGTCGCTTTCATCGGTGAAGCGGACGTAAATCACGCCCGGTTCCTCCCGATACATGTCGGCCACGACCAGCCCGACGACAAGCTGCGTCGCGTCCTGGTCAATGGCGTCGCCGCGTTTCATGGCGGCAATCATGGCCTCGCGGTCTTGGGTCGGCATGGTCGCGGTCTCCTTCGCGTGGGGAGCTTGCGGCAGAAGTCTGGCCGCGCGCCGCGGATGGCGCAACGTCACCGCCTCGCTTGTCGCCTCCGTTGCGACCCTGCCGGCCCGACCTGCCAGGAGCGGCACGGGGCCGCCCCTGGCGTTGCCGTCACCGGCGGCGGGCGCGTTCGCGGCGGGGCTGGCCGCGCTCCCGCTCGCGGTCCTCGGCGGCCTCGAAGTCGCGGAGCTGGATCGTCGTCTCCCGATCGGTGGGAACGTAATCGAAGCGAAGGTTGAACGACCCGTCGCGGTTCTCGAAGGCGACGCCGATCTTCGTCCACCAGCTCTTGACCTCGCCATCGCCGTTCGCTCGTTCCACTGCTGCCACGATTTGCTTCATGTTGCTGCGCGTCTCGTTGCTCATTGGCCTTGCTCCTGTCGTGAGCCGCTCTCCGGCTCGTTCGACCAGGCGGGACGCGCGTCGCTCCCCAGCATGACGGGCTGCATTCCCGGAGGGATTCCCCCTGGGAGACCGGGAAAGCAGAAGCCCGTCACCCGCAGGGGCGGAAGCTGTCGGGGCGCGACGCTCTCAGCGGCACGCGAGAACGAGCCGGAATGCGGCGACGCGGGGGCGTGGCCAAGCGCGGGACACGCGGCGATGTGGACAGGGCGGGGAATGGCGGGCTACGAGCCCTGCGGGTCGGCGATGGCGTTCGAGCGCAGGCGTCAGTCGGTCGTCGTCGTTGTATGCGACGGCTGCTCGCGCTCCGCTTCCTGCATCGCATCGCGCAACGAGTCCTTGAGCAGACGCATGGCGACGGCCTCGATCGGCCAGTGGGGCACGAGGCGAAGCAGAGACGCGGGAACGCTGCCGGGTCGCTGAACCTCCGCCGTCAGGTTCCTCGCATAGCCCTCGATGAGCCGTTCGATCTCGCGGCCGACCGGATTCGTGTGATCCTCGTCGCCAGCCAGGGCGGCGGCCACGTCGGCGACCGAAAGAGCGCGAAAGCGTTCCTGCGGCTCGACGATGCTCGGTGGTGGTTCGTCTACGTCCATCGGAGAAAACTGCCCGACAGCGATCAGGCAGTCAAGATTGGCTATCGCGTCGGATTGATCGATGTCGCGGCGGTTCCGATGCCGAACGGTCCTCTGTTGACACGAATCCAAAACGATTCATAGATTCGGGACTGCAACCTTTCGGAAGTGCCCATGCCGCGCGTCGACCTCCGCGTTCATTTCACAGAGAAGGACGAAGCCAAGAGGCGCGGCGCGCGCTGGGGTGCGGTCGCACGGCTCTGGTATGTGCCGGACGGCCTCGACCCCGCGCTTTTCGCCGAGTGGCTTGTGCCCGAGCCCTCCCCCACGGAGCCGAACATCCGCTGCAACCGCTTCTACGTCGCCACCGGCCTCGAGCCGTGCTGGAAGTGCGTCGCGCCGTCGCGCGTCTTCAGTCTCGTCGTGCCGCAGGGCCACGACAAGCGGCAACCGAAGGGCGAACCGCTCGAGGGCCGATGGCTGCGCTACGAACATGAGGCGATGCTCTGGCGGGTCACCTGGCTCAGCGACACCGCCCTCGCCGCGATGAAGGAGCACACCGCGAACTATTCCCTCGACGAGTCGAAGGGCTATCTGCCGACCAAGTTCTTCAATCACTGCGAACATTGCGGCGCGAAGCAGCGCGAGCCCGGCTCCGCCGGCGGTCATGTCTTCCAGCCCGAGACTCACGAAGCGGCGCAGCGCGTGACGCTGCACTACTACAACCGCCCGATGGAAGCGTCGTGCCACTACGACGACATGCTGACCGAGTACTATTTCCACGGCATGAAGCGCGCCGATGATGCGGAAGTGCCAGAACAAGCGCGGCTGCGCTACCTCGTCGAGTGACGCGCGCGGTCAGTCGTAGGCCTCGACGCTGGTGATGTCGGGCTCGCCATTTCCGGCGAACACGCGGCCATCGGCCAGACGGAACCACAACCCATCCCCCTGGTCGCGGTGACGCGTATGGATCGCGACCACGTCGCGGACCTCGAACGGGAATCGCGGGCGCGGCACGCCGGCCACGTCGGCGGCGCGCACCGCCATGCGGAGAAGGTGCCGCACCTGGTCCTCGTCGAAGCGCGTCGGGTCGAGCGGCGTCTCGACGCGGTTCGCGTGACCGGCTTTTTCCGTCCGCCATTGCAGCTTGCGGACGCGCTGGGTCATGAAGCGGTCGAGGCTTCCGGGCAGCGTCTTGCGTTGCTTCGTCGTGCGCCAGAACGCCTTCGTCCGCTTCGGTGGGGTGGTGCCTTTCTTCATGGTGGTTCTCCTCTCCTGTTTACAGGTCAAAATTCAGGGCGGCGTAGCGGCCGTACGACACGGGTCGCGTCGGCGCGTACTTCGCCTTGTGCTCGGCCTCGTCGGCGGCGATCCGCGCCGCCTTCTTCTCGGTCGCGATGCCGGCATTGATGCTGCGGGTCAGCTCGCGCTGCGCCGCGCCGAGCGCCGCGCGATCGAGTTTCTCCTTCCACTCGATGTCGCGGAGCTGCCGCGTCTCCTCGGCGGCCGCGCGTCGTGATCGGCGGGCCAGCATCGCGAATTGCGCCGCGAGTTTCCGGTCCCGTTGCGGCGTCGGTGAAGGGGAATTCGTCTGCGTCATGAGGCGCGGCAACGGGATCGACTTCGGCATCGCGTGACGCGTCGCCGCAAGGCGCTTGCCGCGTTCCCAGAGAATGGCGCTGAGTGGCTCGTGCCGCTTGCGCGGCGGAAGCTGCGACAGGCAACGAATCCCGATCTTTCGGCCCTTCGCCGCCTTGACCCCGCCGCGCGTGGTCGACGGGGTTCTCGCCTTCGACCGGACCGGCGTCGCGGGACGTCTCGGCTTGCGGGGGCTCGCGACCGGCGCGATCTCGGCGACACGATCACGCTTGCTCTTCGCTGCCGTCCGGCGCGCCATGATGCGCGCGATCCGCCGCTGCTCGCCCCGGCGGCGCGAAACGGAGACAGGCGCGCCGTCGCGATTGCGGATCGCTGGAGCAGGGCCTGCCCTGCGTAGCTTTAGCGAAGCAGGGTCAGCTCCCGGGACTTCGATACCTCACTCTCTCGCCATCCGGCGCGCGCTCATCGTTGGCCTTCTTGTTCTGCTCTTCGAGGTGGTCAAGCCGCGTCTTCAGTTCCAGCTGCAGCGCGCCGGGGTTCGCCTTCGCGAGCTGCTTGGTGTGCTCGTCCGGCAGGGCCGTCGTGTTCTGGCGTTTCAGCTCCACCGCCGCAAGGGCGGCGGGCACCGGCGGCGG
>CALFNG010000448.1 GCA_937902985.1 uncultured Myxococcales bacterium | reverse complement strand
GCCTGTGCCGTTCTATTTGCAAAGAAGGCCGGCGCGTCGACGACGTACGAGTTGTGGTTCGATGCGCAGCTGGACGCCGAGAGCTCGAACCCCGCCCTCGACAAGACGTCCCTCATCGAAGGCGACGTCCTCACGATTCATGTCGATCCGTCCCGCCTGTTCCCGACGCCCTACCCGGTCGACTCGTACCGAACCGCCTTCGCTCCCGGCGCGACGCCCAGCGAGCTGCTGGGATTCTACGTCGCCGCCACCGCCGGGGCGCGCACTCCGTACTACGTGCAGAGCGGGACCTGTACCGTCGGTAGCCCCGCCGCCCCGACCACGCCGGCGCTCGCGTGCCAGCCGGATGCCAACAAGCCATGGGTGACGAGCACGCCGGGGATGACTGTCTTGCTCTGTTCGGCCAAGCCGGCGATGACCATCGAGAACATGGTCAAGGCATCGGGTGCCCAGTGGAGTCTCGTCTACGATATGGCTCCACCGGGCGGTGGTGCAACGGTTCGCCATTGCGTCGCGAACTACACGGTGACACCGACCAACGACGTAGACCACGTCGCCGTCACGATGGCAACGGGAGGAGCTCTTCCCGAAACCCTCCCTGCCGTCATGACAAACGGCGTCTGGACCATCACCACGACGCTGAAGCCGGGGCAAACGAACGTCGTGATGCAGCTCGCGCGAAAAAGTGACGTCGCGATCCCCATTCAGCTGAGTCTGCCGAAGTTTGTCGTCAAGTCGCAGGACGAACACTCTCTCGTCCGTGTTCAAGCCGAGATCCTCACGACCAATCGGGCGCGGGCGGTCTCGTTCGCGGTCGCCATCTCGCCCGTCACCCGCGGTTTTTTTGAGAGTGGGCCCTGGCGTGACTGGTGTGTCGTGTTCTGCGGCATCACGCCGCAGGCTCTCGTGCGTCTCTCCGGTGACCAGGGCTCGGTCGTGCAGATCGGGCTCGGCCTGGGCATCTACATAACGCCGCCGTTCCAGTTCAACGCCGGTTTCCTGTTCGGCACGAACGATCTCTCCACCACTTGGCTTCCCGATCGGAGCTGGTACGTGGGCTTCGCAATCGATCCCTTCCTACTGACCGAGACGAAGACAACGTCAACAGCGGAGGTGAGCAAATGACAACCGCGACACTCGGTATGTCGACAGTGACCGTTACCATCTGGGGCAACAAGGCGACCGCAAACCAGGCCGTCCTCGACTTCATCACCGCCGACGTCGGGCAGGCATCGGCGATTGTCGCTACCGCCCCGCCTTGGAGCTCGCCGCCGCTCGACCCGGCGATCGCGCAGGCCTTCAGCGCGGCGATACTGAATGGCGGCGGACACACGGCGGTGGCGTAGCTGCGTCATGCTGACAGAAGAACAGGCACGCCAGATCGTGCTCGATAGCATTGGCCCCAAGGCGAAAAGTGCCCCTGACTCGACGTTGGTGACAGCGCTGGAGGTCAACCTCGACTCGCTGGCTATCCGGCTCGCCTCCGACGCGACGACGGGGGTGTCGCGCGTCGAGCACCACATCGACCTGAACGCATTGCTTGTCTCGCTGCACAGTTCGATCCTGACGGTCGGCGACTTGACGGGCACAGTGATGAGGCTTTCTAGCGGAAAGCTTTGCTCGAATCCGCGAAATCCGCATCCGCAGCCATATCCGTACCCGAAGCGGTGTCCTCAGTGCAAAGCTCCCGTTGAGTAGGGCGCAGTGTTCACAAGCTTTCTCGCCGGTCTCCAGGCACTCGTCTCGTCGCGATTCACAGTCGCGAGCTTCTTTCCGACTCTTGCGTTCTTGTCGGCGCACGTCCTGATGGCGTGCGGTCTCAACGCACCATTCCGTTCGTACGTGACGGGTCTCTTCAACCAGAGCACCGGCGTCTCGGCGGCCATTCTGGCGTCAGTGCTGGTTGCTACGGCGATGTTCGCGTATGCCCTCTCGGCCGTTCTGCCAGCTGCTCAGTCGCTCATGGAGGGGAACTGGGGACGCTTGCTGGTGGCGTGGTTCACGCCACCCCAAGCCGCCGCACTCGAACAACTCGAGGCGGAAATGCTCGAAAGCAGGAGGCTCATCGGGAGCATCTCTGGGCCCGATGGGTCGGGCGTTCAGAAACGCACCTGGGCTGAGGCATGGCAAGAGGACCTGACGACCGCGCGTGTCCAGGGCGCGAAGGTAACGTCGAACACCTACACACGGAGCTGCGACAGCGCGAAGTTGGTCGCGACGCTTTCCGAGCTTCGCCGCCGGTCTCGGGCCATCTCTGCGGCGGAGCTCACGCGCGCGGTGGCGCTGCTTGTCGTCGATCTTCGCAAGAATAACTCAGATATAGCCGGCACGGACGCGAACCTGCTCGAAAACACCCGCGAGGCTCTGTGGAATCTCATCGATTACGCGCGCGACTACGCCAGGAGTGAGTACCGGCGACTCATGACACGGCGGACATTTCTCTATGGGGCCTTCCCTCTGTCACCAACCCGCATGGGGAACGTGGCCCAGACGATTCAAGCCTACTCGGTCGATCGGTACGAATTCAACTTTCAGATTTTTTGGTCGAGACTTCAGATTTCCGTTCAACAAGACAAGGAGTTTGCGCCCGTACTCGAGGCCGCGAAGACGCAGCTCGACTTCCTGATCGCGTGCTCTTGCTTGACGTTCGCCTGGTCCGTCCTATGGCTCGGTTGGCTCCTTGGAACACACGGCCCTTGGCCCGTGACGCTCGGAGCGGCGCTCGGTCCAGCGTTGGCGTGGGTCTGGTACCGTGCAGCCGTCGTTCGCTATCAGACGTTCGCCGATCTGCTCCGCAGTGCGGTAGACCTGTTCCGGTTCAACCTGCTGGAGAGGCTTCACCTGCCCAGACCCGACGGGCTCGTGGCGGAGCGCGACCTGTGGGAGAGCCTGGACGCGATGCAGGTCTTCTCCGAAGTCCGTGATATCCGGCATGTACACCCCAAGGCGACGTGATGGCGGCACCCGCGGCGACTCCGCCTGGTGGAGGTGTTGGGAAGCTGGCGCCGGGGAGCGTGAAGAACGTCTGGGATCAAGTCGTCGGCTGGGTCGCAGGCATCCGCGGTGCGATCCGGCGGGATGTCAACCGTCTGATGGCGCTTCGACTGGGCGCCATTGCCATCGTGTACGCCGCGCTCGTCGCCGGTGCGCTAGTCTGCAACGAAAAATTCCGGCTTCAGGGAACACGGGCCTATCTGGCGACGAAGCCGCTTCCGAGGAATCATTTCCTTGCGGCAGCAGATCTGCGGCGCCCTCCCTCGTTCGCTGGCGATTTGGGCTTCTACCTAGTCTCTCGCGACAGGCTCGAGGGTCAATATGTCCGTACGTTCGTGGACGCCGGCGCACCCGTCACGCCCGAGAATGTGCAGCCCGAACCAGATCTGACGGTCGATCCATGTTTCGAGCTCGTGTCGCTGCCCATCAACAACGGCGCGCCGTTCGATGGCCTTCTCGATCCAGGAATGACTCTTCGCCTCTCCGGTCGCAATCCGGAGTCGAAGGATCGCGTCGCGGTCGAAG